>NZ_JBHFJH010000028.1:0-482130 GCF_057334655.1 Paenibacillus sp. AGC31 | reverse complement strand
GTACTGCCTTTAGCAGTGTAGAAGAAGAACGTGACTACCTTCAAGCACAGGTGGATTATTTAAAAAAGCGGTATCCAAATCTAGTAAAGGAGAAGCGCTGAGCCAACGGGAGAACTACGATATCATAGACGAATTGCGCTGCTCGCATAGCATTACACGCCTATTATCGATTACAGGAATACCCCGTTCCAGTTATTACAAATGGCGAGCAACACAGCCGCAGCGAGACGCAAGACAAGACCGTGATCGTGAGATCATAGAACACATGATGGCTATTCATTTTGCAAACCGAGAGTTTGGTTATCCTCGCATGACAACGGCGCTCTGGGAGGCTGGTCTGAACGTTAATCACAAGAAAGTATGGCGAATCATGCGGGAACTATCGATCCAATCGGTCATTCGTAAGAAGCGGAAGAAGTCCAGCTATACGCCATCTGTGATTTATCCGAATCGCCTGAAGCGCAAATTTCATGCCACAGCACCCCAGCAAAAAATGGTGACGGATATTACTTATATTTCGGATGGAAACACATTCGTTTATCTGTCTGTCATTCAAGACTTGTTCAACAACGAAATTGTAGCTTGGCAATTATCTAAACGGAACGATGTTCAGCTCGTATTGGATACGGTGGAACAATGGACACAAAAAAGAGACGTTTCGGAAGCCGTGCTCCATTCGGATCAAGGCTTCCAATACACGTCTCAGGCGTACAACACACGATTAGAAGCATTCGGCGTGAAGGGCAGCCACTCTCGCAAAGCAACCTGCCTGGATAACGCATGCATCGAATCCTTCTTTTCGCATCTCAAGACAGAGAAGCTGTACCTTAACCAGTGTAATTCAGAAGCAGAGATTCGACAAGCCGTGGAAGATTACATGTACCATTACAACTACCGACGATTTCAAGCCAAACTCAAACAGCGCGCACCGATTGAATATCGATGCGCGCTGGCAGCATAGCTTTTTTCATCTGTCTACTTGACAGGGGTAAGACCAATCAGCGGCTTTTTTTGTAAGTTCGTATACGATATACTTTTGTTTCTTCTGTGTCATACCTTAATATATACTCGTAAAGTCAATCAAGTCCTCTTCTTCCTCATAGTTAAATACAATGGCGTGATTACCTAATTGGTATACCATCTCATAACCACCAACGACTTCATTGTAGTATTCTGAGGAAGGTTTCCCCATCCATATTTTCACATTCCATGGTGAAAGATTTTGCTTTTCATTGTACAAATCAAAAACGGCAATACGTGATTTGTTGGTAAGCTCGTGCATGTATGAATCAAACCCGACGCCGAATTTAGAATAATAATAGAACGCTCCCCATTCCTCGTTTGAACGAGAGGTTGGTTTCCCAAGTTTTTTCTGCGCATTTTGAAGCGTCATGCCAATCTTAACGTCCGTTCGACCTGGCAACACGCCCTTTAAAGCGGCTTCCTTCAGGCTTTTCAGGTAAGCGCGATCACCAACACCCGAGTTCGGCCAAGCTTTTGAACGGAGGTTACGCGTATCTTCCAACCGCAATTCCAATTTGTTCACATTCAGCTTAAACGTATCAACTCCATAGACAAATTGAAGGTTGTTGTAATTTTTGAACTGTACTCGGGCACCTGAAAGAGTACGGATTCCATCATCTCTGCTTGCAGAGTAGGAATCGTCGATTTTTTTCCCCTTATTATCGACATATGTTACACGGCGCAATTCCCCGGAACGAACAATATACGTTTTCACCTCATTAAAATTAGAAGTTCCCCAATCGGTGATCATCAGCATGTCTGGTGTACTGGCCTCTTTGCTTTTCACAACGAAGTTCCAGGTTTGAGGCAAAATAATCGTATTCAGATCCAATTTTGCTGCCTGAACAGTTCCGTATGCTGCACCTTTTTTCAGCAAGGCTGCACGATACGTGCCTGAATAACTCTTGTCGCCTTTTTTATTGTTGGTCCAACCATTTTCTTCGGTCAGCGTGGTCTTCTGTTCATCATAAGCGAAAATATAAACGGTATAAGCCGTTTGCTTGGCATCACGAAGCGTAAATGAAAGCCGACTCATACTTTGGAGCTCTTTGGCTGAGATTTGCTCTCCTTTGGCAGCAGCATTGAGTGGTAGCATAAGCAATGCGCTCAGAACATAGCCGATTAAAGTCAGTAGGGCCAGAGAAGCCCATTTTGCGTTGTGTTTAGGGTGTATCATGATTGAATCTCCTTTGAGTAAAAAAATAAAAATCTAACAGTTCTTTTCTAATTTTAAGTCGTGTACAATCTCAACAATCAAACAGGTACTTGCTAGCGTGTAACCTTGATCAAACTATGTAATGAATATAGGTTCATGTTCAATAAGCATATCCTCCTACTAGTACTATTTTCCTAAGAATGATAACATACCGTTTCTAATAAAGAAATAACAATCTAATGAATAGATTTCGACTCATGTAACATAAAAAAGCCGCTATTTAGCGGCTCTTAAACTTCGAATACGATATCATTTACAGACAGGAGTAAACCACATTACGTAAGCGTCGTTGAACGTATGGTTCCTGACTATTCAGCAGGTGCTGTGCATACATAACTGTAAGCTCTGAATCCGGATCCATAATAGCCATACAACCAGCAGCGCCACTCCATCCAAATTCGCCAATTGGACTCAGTGAGCCGCTTCCTGCTTTGGAGATATGTGTGCGAACACCCAGTCCATAGCCGTATCCATACATATGATCCCACGAATAATCAGCACGAGTCATCTCGTTCAGGTGATCCGTTCGCATCAGTTCTACTGAAGCTTGTGACAGAATGCGCACACCTTCGGGACTCGTACCATGCCCAGTAAGCGCGTTCAGAAAACGTGCATAATCGCTAACGGTTGATAACAACCCTGCACCGCCGCTTTCCAGCTCCGTACCCACACGGAATCCATTGCCGTCCAAACGTACAGCCTTTTCAAGCTCATCATTGTAAGCATACTGTGGAATCAGGCGCTTCTGCTGCTCATCGTTCAGATTGAATGCTGTGTCGTTCATGCCAAGTGGTCCGGTGATTTCGTCCCCTAGATACGTACCAAAGCGTTTGCCACTTACCACTTCCACCAAGGCTCCCAGCACATCATGACACATGCTGTAATTCCAGTGTGTCCCTGGTTCAAACAACAACGGTTCCTTGGCAAGCGCTCTCGCGAAATCACGTGTTGGCAATGTTCCATCGGTGCTTTTTACAGCTTCTTGAATGCTTGGACAACCAACGTCATACGAGAACCCGGCAGTCATGGTGAACAAATCACGTACTGTAATGGCTCTTGTCGCCTTTTCCAGTCGGATCTCCCCGTTCGGCATCGTTTTCTTTACCGTCATCTCAGCATACTCTGGCAGATAATCAGACAAGGGATCACTTAACAGCATTGCCCCTTTCTCCACCAGTTGCAGCCCTGCCACGCAGGTCATAATTTTGGTCATGGAATATAGATTGAAGATCGCTCCATCACCGATAGGTGTTTTCTCTTCCAGATTGGCGTATCCATTACGATAATGGAAAACGGTATCATTTCGATGCATAACCAGTACCTCTGCCCACGGTACACGCCAGGATGTAATGCGGTCGATAAATGAAGCAAGCGGTTTAAAATCCATTTTTTCCCGTCCTTCTATGTAAGATCGTTTATCATTTTGCGATGTGGTCCATATTCAATCCCACAATCGACATATTAATAATATACGACCTTTTCCAACGATTGACCACCACCTATATACTCTTCTATGTGCAATTACAATACATATTCTTTGTTTATCACACTGCTGCGCACGAATAAGCCGATCCAGGAAAGGATCGGCTTATGTTGTAACGTTTTAGGCTTCGCCGCGTTTGTTCTCAACCGATTTCATACGGTTTTGATCATCTGATACCCGGTCAACACTGAACTCTTGACCAGCTTCAACCTCACCATGACCTGAAATATTCCGCGAAAAATTAGTGAACTGTCTTTTTTGTTCATCCAGTTCATGTTTTTGCTTCAAAAGCTCTTGCGGATCCTGTTTTGTCACTATGCTAACCTCCCATACATGAAATCATGCATTGTATTCGCACTATAGAAGTTTTCCACAAGAGAGCTGTACTTATGCATGAATATAGATGAGATGGATATCGTTCCGTTGTTAGTGTAGCTAATTTATACAGTTAAGAGACTAGTTTCAATCCCACAATACTGACGATGATCCCACTAACGATAGCCAATTTCTTAGCATTTTTGGGCTCTTTGAATACATACATTCCTAATAGTACACTGCCCGATGCCCCGATACCTGTCCAGATTCCATAACCAATGCTGATTGGTATCTCTCTCAAAGACAGGGAAAGAAAAATAAAACTTAATCCCAAAAACAGAGCGAACGTAAATGTATGTTTCAATTTGGTAAATCCATCTGAAAGTTTCAGAAATATTACACCGCCAACTTCAAATAAACCAGCCAAGATTAAGAAAAACCAACTCATATCTATACACCTGCCTTTTGTTTAGGTTCATTGGATACAAATTTCAGACCGATGATGCAACTGATTAATATCATGACCAGCGCGATTTTAACTGCACTTACGGAGTCCCCCAAAAAAATCATTCCCACAATTGCGGTTCCAAATGAACCAAGTCCGGTAAACACCGCATAAGCGGTTGATACAGGAAGTATTTTAGTGGATTTTGCAAAGAAGTAAAAGCTGCCAATCATTAAAATAACCGTGGGGATTACGATCTCGATTTTCGAAAAACCATCGGAGAATGACAAACCTAATGCCCAACCTATCTCTAAGATTCCTCCAAGAATAAGAAATAACCACGCCATAAAACATTCTCCTCTTCTGCATTCATGTTGTTGTTTTGTGATCAACACTTAATTTGAAATAATGATAGTTTATTGTATCATTTGATATAATAATAAACCATCTTTATTTCATTTGCAAATTTAAATATTCGTATTAAATTAACAAGGAAATCCGCTTTTTAAAACTCCAAGTTAGCTGTGAACAAACAAAAAAGCCAACCAGAAGTTCCTGGTTGACTAACACGTTTAAGTTCATTTTGTTTTTCGTATCAGTGAATATCTTTCTTTTTGAAATTGCCGCCTCTTACTTCAGCTACATCGTATACAACTACAAAGGCAGTTGGGTCAATTTCGTGAATGATATCTTTAATTTTACTCTCTTCCATCCGGTTAATGACACAAGTAATTTCCTTGAATTGCTCATTCGAGTAGCCACCGTAAGCCTCGGTATACGTTGCTCCACGGCCTAAGCGGTCCCGAATGGTTTCAACCATAATCTCAGGTTGATTCGTAATAATTTTAAACGTTTTGGAGCCGCTCAAGCCCTCTTCAACAATATGTATTACTTTAGAAGCAATAAAATACGCAAGTCCTGACAAGATCGCGCCTTGCAGGCCAAACACGGTAGAAACGACAATAAAGACAAACATGTTGAGGAACAGAATGAGATCACTGGTTCCAAAAGGTACTTTTCGCGAAAGAAGTACTGCCAGCATATCTATGCCATCCAATGCTCCGCCATTACGTAATGCAAGTCCCATACCAAAACCAATGATAATCCCGCCGACAACGGTAACGAGCAAGGTATCACCTTCAATGATGGTTGGTACATGGTGCATCAGACTGGTGCTGATTGCGAGTGAAGCAATACCGATGATCGAATATAACGCAAAACTTTTTCCGATTTGCTTGTACCCGAGCCACACAAATGGAATGTTAATAATCCCGATGAGCATCCCCAGTGGTAATCCGAACAGCTGTGATCCTACGATACTCAGACCTGTGACACCACCATCTGAGACATTATTCGGAATCAATATGGCTTCGAGACCATATGCCGTTATAAATCCCCCAATGATAATCAATAATACTTTGGAGAGGATCTTTAACTTGTTTGACTTTTGTTTTCTGATTTGATGCATTGCATTTCCCCCTTGATGAACAACCGATAAAAAATAGTCTATAATACAAATCACTGTTTTGGCAATAGACGTCATTGGTGTGTGTTACATCATTGTCCGATGAACGTTCGATACGACGAAATTTTATGCTCAAGCATCTCATCTGCTGTGTGAAGTATGTGCATCTGTTTTTGAATCGACTCCTTATGCTCCTCCAGCAGCTTCAAACGATCCGCCGCCGTATGCTCCCCTTCCTGAAACAAGGATGCATACTTCTTAATGGTAGCAATGGGCATCTGAGTCTCTTTTAATTTAATTACAAATTGCAGCCATTTCAGGTGTGACTCGTTGTATCGCCTGTCTCCACTCGCATCTCGGAGAGGGGTTACAATCTGTTCCTTCTCATAATAACGTAACGTATGTGCACTGATATGGAGTAATTCTGCCACTTCGCCAATGGTATGCATGGTTGACCCTCCCCTTCATTTTCACGCTTGACTTAGAGTAAGCTCTAATCAGTATAATCAACTCGTGGTCACACCACAATAAAAAATGAAATCAGATCCAGGAGGAATTCCCATGAAATACACAGTGATTACCGGTGCCAGTTCGGGCATTGGATATGAAGCAGCTTTAGCTTTTGCAGCCCGTGGCAAAAATATGATCCTGGCAGCACGCAGAACCGATGAATTGAACAAATTAAAAGCAAAAGTAGCTGAAATCAATCCTGATCTGGATGTTGTCATTCGTACAGTGGATCTGTCCATTGCCGCTAATGTACATGAATTCTATGAAAGTCTTCAGCCTTATGCCATTGAGACGTGGATTAACAACGCAGGATTCGGGAATTTCGCATCCGTTGGCGAACAACATCTACCCAAGATTGAACAGATGCTTCATCTTAATATAGAAGCTCTTACGATTCTTTCTTCCCTGTATGTACGTGATTATGCAGATGTTGATGGCACACAGATCATTAATATCTCCTCTGGTGGTGGATATACGATTGTAGCCGATGCAGTAACCTACTGTGCGACCAAGTTCTATGTAAGTGCCTTTACGGAAGGACTTGCGCAAGAGTTGAAAGGCAAGAACGCAGCAATGCAAGCCAAAGTTCTCGCCCCGGCTGCAACGGAGACGGAATTTGCGAAACATTCCTTTAATGTAGATGAGTTTGAATATGAAGGCAGAGTTACCAAATTCCATACGGCGGAACAAATGGCTGGATTTTTGCTGGAGTTGTATGACAGTGAGAGTGTAGTCGGCATTGTGGATGGGTTGACGTATGACTTTGAACTAAGAGAACCGATCTTTCCGTATGCTGCGAGAGCAGCCTCAAAACCACAAAATTAACCCGAAAACTGAAGTCGAAGCTAAGTCGGCTCATTACCGGTAAACATTCACCTAACCTCACTGATAAACATCATTAAATCTAATCGTTAAACTTCAGTTAACGTTAAAAAGGGAACCTGTCTCCAGGTTCCCTATTTTCAATTCTATATTAATGCTTACTATATAATGAAGTATTATGCCAGCCTCATTTTGAAATCCTGATATCCGAATTCGCGAACAACTTCGCAATCGCCGTCTTTTCTTTTAACAGCAATCGCTGGAAGCGGCATGCCGTTGAACGTATTGGTTTTCACCATGGAGTAAATCGCCATGTCCTCGAATACCAGACGGTCGCCTTCTTGTAGAGGCTGATCGAATGAATAATCCCCAATTACGTCACCAGACAGACATGTTTGTCCACCAAGACGATACAGATGGGCTTTCTCGCCTACTTCTCCCGAACCGATCAGCGGCGGACGATATGGCATTTCCAGCACATCCGGCATATGGCACGTAGCTGAAGTATCCAGAATAGCGATGTCCATACCGTTTTTATGGAAGTCCAGCACAGAGGTCACCAGATAACCTGCGTTCAGCGCAACAGCTTCTCCAGGCTCCAGATATACTTCCAGGCCATAGTCGTTCTGCATACGCTTGATGCATGCTTCCAGTCTTGGAATATCATAATCTTCACGTGTGATATGGTGTCCACCACCGAAGTTGATCCATTCCATTTGCGGCAACCATTGTCCAAACTTCTCGACAACTGCGTTCAACGTAGTCTCCAGATCGTCGGAATTTTGCTGACACAGCGTGTGGAAGTGTAATCCGGAGACACCTTCCAACATGTTTGCATCGAAATCCTCAAGTTTCGCGCCAAAACGTGAACCCGGAGAACACGGATCGTAGATCTCGTGTCCTTCTTGGGTAGAGCATTCTGGATTGACGCGCAAGCCGACCTTACGGCCAGCCTGAAGCGCCTTATCCTTGAATTTTGCAAGCTGTGAAAAAGAATTGAAAATAATATGGTCGCAGATGGAGAGAATCTCGTCGATCTCTTCTGCACGGTATGCTGGAGCAAAGACATGATTCTCTTTGCCCATTTCCTCATGGCCCAAACGCGCTTCATACAAACCACTCGCCGTTGCACCGCTCAGGTATTCTCCAATCAGCGGATACATCGCAGTCATGGAGAATGCTTTTTGAGCAAGTACGATTTTGGCACCTGTACGCTGCATAACACCGTTCAGGATTTTCAGGTTTCTCTCGATTAGCGCCTCGTCAACAACAAAACATGGTGTCGGTAATTGCTCGAACCGCATTTTAACGAACAAGCTCCGATTCTTTAACTTCTTCTGGCAGCTCATCAACGAGTACCGGGTTGAAGTCTTCTACCCATGGGAGGCCCCATTTGTTCAACTCTTCCATGAATGGATCTGGGTTGAACTCTTCTACATTGTATACGCCTGGTTTGTTCCATTTGCCTGTCATGACCATTGCTGCACCAATCATAGCTGGAACGCCTGTTGTGTAAGAGATCGCTTGGGAACCCACTTCTTTGTAACACTCTTGGTGATCACAGATATTGTATACATAATATGTTTTGTCTTGACCGTCTTTTTTACCTTTGAAGATACAACCAATGTTTGTTTTACCTACAGTACGTGGTCCAAGGGATGCCGGATCAGGCAGTACTGCTTTCAGGAATTGCAGTGGAATAATTTGTTTACCTTCATATTCAATAGGCTCGATTGAAGTCATGCCTACATTTTCAAGAGCTTTCAAGTGAGTCAGGTAGCTTTGACCAAATGTCATGAAGAAACGGATACGTTTCAGACCTGGCATATTTTTTGCCAAAGATTCCAGTTCCTCATGGTACAACAGGTACATGTCTTTCTCGCCAACTTCTTTGAAGTCGTAGACACGTTTGATTTCCATTGGCTTCGTCTCGATCCATTCACCATTCTCCCAATATTTTCCGTTCGCAGATACTTCGCGAATGTTGATCTCAGGGTTGAAGTTGGTTGCAAACGGATAGCCATGGTCGCCGCCATTGCAGTCCAGAATATCGATGTATTCAATTTCGTCAAAGTAGTGCTTCAGGGCATAAGCGGAGAATACGCCAGTTACGCCTGGGTCAAATCCACTACCGAGCAATGCAGTGATGCCTGCTTGTTCAAAACGCTCTTTGTAATCCCATTGCCAGCTGTATTCAAACTTCGCTGTATCATGTGGCTCATAGTTAGCGGTGTCCATGTAATTTGTTTTAGTTGCAAGACAAGCATCCATAATAGTCAGATCTTGATACGGCAAAGCAAGGTTCATAACGATATCCGGTTTAACTTCGTTGATCAAAGCGATCAGTTCGTCAACATTGTCAGCATCAACTTGTGCTGTAGTAATTTTTGTTTTTCCGCCGTCCAGCTTGGCTTTGAGTTCATCACATTTGGATTTTGTACGACTCGCGATGCAGATTTCCTCAAAAACTTCGCTGTTTTGAACGCATTTGTGTACTGCCACGGAAGCAACGCCGCCGGCGCCGATGATTAGTGCTTTTCCCATTTTACATTCTCCTATCCCAATATGTATTTTTTTTAATTGGTTTAATACGATGACAACAAGACAACAAAAAAAGCAAGGTGAAAAATGCCCGCAATCGCGCATCATCACACTTGCTTATCGATATACATCATAAAAAAGACGTGAAGTCTCCATGACCAAAAAAGTTCACAAGAACTCCTTTGGCGGAAAGCTCCTTCATGTATATCAATATTGGATCAGAGTCTATATAGCAAATAATTCGCCTTTACCACTCTTATTGACCGTTTCACAAGTTGATGTGCAATTGCACTGGTTGTAAAGTAACCAACTTATAAAATTTGAGCTTTGAACTCAATCAATAAAGCAACGTAAGTTGCCAATCGGCGTTTGACCCGGCTGTCCGTATGGCCTTAACTTCCTGGTGAAGTGGTCAAAATTATCTGCTGGAAAGCTCTAATTCATATTGATAAATAAACTTCCCAAAATCACAGGTCTTACACTATCAGACGTTGAAAAAAAAATCAAGCAATAATTAAAAATTTTATTTTTTTGTCCGAACGAGGACCAAGATTAAAAATGATATCCTTCGAATACTTTCACGCCTTCTGCGCCCAGTAATTCCCCCACTATTTCAGGCTTTTGAGGACTTTTCTCAATTACTTCTTCATACGTGATCATAATGTTGCTGCCAGCAATTCCCGCTAATTGATCATGTGCCGCTTATGCATTAAAAATTCATCTTTATTCATAATGTGTACCTCAACAACAAAATTTATGTACTCAATTTTATGTTTTGCATTAAGCATGTTCACGCCATTGGAATGCTTCTTGTTCATCCCATTCTATCATCATTATAAATAAAGAGTATGACGACAATTCGTCATACTCAAGTGAGTCACATTTATATAAACGATTAGAATTTTACGGGCAACGATGCCAATCCCTGTGAAGACAAAGCGGAGTGCCATTGAATCTCTTCCTGAGGAACACGGAGCTGAAGATCGGGTAGCCGACGTAAAAGCGTAGTAAACGCTACGTCCCCTTCCACCCGAGCAAGTGGAGCGCCAAGACACATATGGATGCCGTGTCCAAAGGCCAAATGCCGTTTTATTTTGCGTTCAATATCCAATTCTTCCGGATCGGTGAACTGCTGCTCGTCCCTATTCGCTGATTTCAGAAGGGGAATCACAACATCTCCCTTTTGAATCAATTGTCCATCCAACTCCGTGTCCTGTGTTGCATAACGAGGACCTGAAGAAGTCGCGGGGCCGTTATATCGTAGCAACTCCTCCACTGCAGAAGGAACCAGATTCAGATCTTGTTTCAGTTGTTCCAGTTGTTCAGGATGTGTCAGAAGAAGATAAGAACCGGTTGCAATTAGATTGGAAGTTGTCTCATGTCCAGCAAATATTAATAACGTAATCATGGATATTAATTCATCTTCATTCAGTCGATCTCCCTCCTCCTCAATCGCAATCAATTGACTGATGAGGTCATCTGAAGGTTCTATTCGTTTGTTCGCCACAAGCTGTGAGGTGTACTCTGCGAATGATCGCAAGTGCTGCGCTACTGCAGGGTCTTGTTTACCAAAACCAAGACCTTTTGCAATGGCTTCAGACCATACATGGATCTGAGGTCGGTCTTCCTGAGGTATACCCAACATCTCGGAAATAACGTTGATTGGGAAAGGATAGGCATAGTCTTTGACAAGATCCATCTCTCCTTTTCCTTCGAATTGGTCAATCAACTCATCGGCAATTTCCTGGACGCGTGGACGCAGGCTTTCCATATATCTTGGAGTGAACGCTTTGGAAACCAGGCTACGGAGTCTACGATGATCCGGTTCATCAACAAAGAGCATCGACTTTCCGGTAAAAAAAGTCTGGGGTTCCGATGAACCAAGCTCGTCTGAGAGATTCTTTCGAATATCATTGCCACGATCAATAGCGTTCATATCTACCGTAAATCGAGAGTGATCTTTCAGCACTTCCATGGCAACGTCCATCCGAGTTACAATCCAGGTTTGCCCTGCTCCACCCATTGGATTAGGAATAGGGACAACGGAACCTTTGGCACGCATCTGTGCAAACATGGCAAATGGATCTTTACTATTTTCTTCGCTAAACAAATTAAATTCTACTTTTTCTGAGGTCTGGTTATTCGAATTATTCATATAAATCTTCCTTTCGAAGTGAAGTGCTTCAAATCTATGGAAATATATGTTCATTCCGATTATATACTACTCGTATATTTAATTTCAAATATCATAGTTTAAACAGTACAAAACAACTGTTATAACAACAATTTATTAATATACTAATAGTATATTAATAATAACTACAAACAAAAAAAAAACAAAAAAGAGGTCGGCTATGAGCCAACCCCCATATTAATTACGTTACTTCACCAGTTCCAAGTACCACCAACAGGCTTCGGTCAGTCTATTGGCTTCAGATTGAAACGCACTGGATTTGTACTCTTTGTGAAACGCTTGAAGCACCACTTCGATAACAGGAATATTTAGATCCTCTTGATCCTGTAATAGCGCTAAAAGCCCCTTCGAAAGTTGCTTCAATGATGCAGATTCCCTGGATTTTTGAACACGGTTGTTGAACTCATCCAATTCGATCAATACATTATCAATGTCCAGACCCATATCATGGTTACGCTGATCGGCATTCAGGAAATAGAGAGACTGAAAGTCGAAAATATGTTCATTTCTCTGGTGCATTGTTCTCAGGATCACTTCAATGTACGTTAGTACTTTTGGAACCACTTCGCTCCATACCGGTTTTTGCGTATTTAGACTTCTTGATGTGTTGGCAATCTGATGTAATATGCCGTAGCACAATATTGCCCCTTCGTTGGCATATAGGCTAATGTCGTTCCCGTATACCTGAATCAAGCGTGTGGACAGCCATTTTAGGTGAAATGTAGCCAGTTTGGCTGAGTTGATCTCCCCGGAATAAAAACCCGTCCAATATAATTCCCATACTCGCTCTTTATTAGGCACAGACATAGGAATCGCAATCTGATCTACGAGCAAATCATAATCCGATGTATAGTGGTTTTGTTCAAGTTCTTTACGAATGAAAACATCCTCTTGCATACGCTGATCAATAATCGAATATAAACAGTCTTCTTTGGAACTGAAAAATTTGTAGAATGTGCCTTTGGAAACACCTGATTGATCCAGGATCATCTGGATTGTTGTATTTGCATAGTTATGCTCTAAAAATAGTGCAAGTGCTGTTTCCAATAAACTTTGTTTACGACTACTCATGTCCCGTCATCGCCCCAAGTTTTTCTCTGATTTTAACATTCATTCCTCAGGAGTTGAAGTATTGATTCGCAGTATAGATGCGTTATAAAATTGCACAATGAGTAAATTTGCACAATGGGCAACTAATTGTTATGATAAACCTCACAAAGTGCATATTTAGTAAGTCTGCTCTTCTTAAAATGTATTAAACCATATTCATTGGTATTGGAGGTGAACGCATAAGCGGAGAATAATGATTAAACGAAACTTGCGACATTTGAAAAAAGAAGCGACTGAAAAAGCACTTGCTGGTACTGCTTTTGAACTGACTCTTGAACACGGACTCGATGGTTTTACGGTCGAAGATATCGTGCATCAGGTGGGTTGTTCACGTAGAACATTTGCAAACTACTTCACATGTAAAGAAGAAGCCGTAGCAAGAGGCGCCATATCCGTTCAGAATACAACCGAACTCGAAGAGTTACTTACCCAAATGCCCGACAATGCCTCTTTGCTTGACGTACTGTATAACCTGATCAAGATGCAGCTTACAACAGAACTCTTAGGAAGGCTTCATCAACTAGTATCACTATCTCAGACCTATCCCGTGTTAGAACCACATTATCTTGGAGCCATGCACCGGATGCAAACGCAGGCACAAGATACCTTATTAGACTTATCTAACGGGAAATATGACGAGATCTATACTTATCTTCTGATTAACGCACTATATGGATCGATACTGCCATTAATTGATGGAAGACTCAACGTGTTACTGCCCGGACAAGTCATTACTGAAGATACCAAGCCCGGTGCTTTAACCTTCGATCAATTTTTGGAAATTACGTTTAATCATTTGCGGGCAGGGTTCGAACATGCCAACCATCCACATTCATCATAGAGGAGTGTAAAATAGAGAAATGTCTACATTATTATACAAAATGGGGAAAACCGCTTTTAGCAAACCTGCAACATTCATCATTGGCTGGGTTTTAATTCTGGGAATTGTCATTTCCATGATCAGCATCAATGGTGTTCACATCAGTTCTGAAATGAAGATTGAAGGCACCGAGTCACAGAAGGTTCTGGATCAATTGGCAAAAGAACTGCCAGCCGCTTCCGGCGGTCAAGGAAGTGTTGTGTTCAAGGCACCGGACAACGAGCGTTTGGATACGCCTGAAAATATGGCTGCCATGATGAAAGGTGTTACTGAAGTTTACGGATTAGACAAAGTCATTAATCCTGCGGACTATGCAGCTGAAGCAGGCAATTCGGGTGCTGCCGCTGAGATGGCTCAGAATGCACAGTCTACCGATATGGCGCAATCTGCAGCAACCACTCCTCCACCTTATGGACCTTTGATGGTGGATGGTGTTCCAGTGCCAGGCATGTTGATCTCTTCGGATGGAAGCATTGCACTGTTCCAATTCCAATTTACAGTTGAGCAATCTGCCATAACCCAAGATGTGTTTGATTCCGTTATTCAATCTGTTATGACGGTAGAGCAAGGAACCAACATTACGGTCTTGCCCGGCGAAACGCTCAAAACGGTATCCATTGGGGTCGGCTCGGCAGAGATTGTCGGATTGGTCATTGCTGTCATTGTATTACTGATCACCCTTGGCTCTGTTGTTGCAGCAGGTCTGCCTCTGATCACTGCACTGCTCGGAGTTGCCATTGGGGTTGGTGGTGCGTTCTCCATCTCCAAATTCATTGAAATGCCTAGTGTCACTTCCGTCCTGGCTCTCATGGTTGGATTGGCTGTTGGAATCGACTATGCTCTATTCATTGTTAATCGCCAGCGTCGAATGATTATTGATCAAGGCTTGAGCGCAAAAGAAGCAACAGCCAGAGCCATTGGTACATCGGGCAGCGCAGTATTTTTTGCCGGATTAACCGTCATTATTGCACTGTGCGGTATGCTTGTCATCGGTCTCACATTCTTGTCTACGATGGCTTTGGTCGCAGCTGCCACCGTACTCATCAACGTATTCGTTGCTTTAACCCTGTTGCCGGCTTTACTCGGATTGGTAGGAGAACGCATCTGTTCCGCCAAAGCTCGTGAGAAAAGCGCGAAACATCCTAAAGCCACTAACCACGGAGTCGCGGACAGATGGGTGAAACTCGTTATCAAGAATCGTTGGGCTTCCATTATTGCCATCATCGTCATTCTTGGTTTTGCCGCGACGCCGATCACCAAAATGGAAATGGGTATCCCTGGAGCTTCCTCAGCGAATCTGGATACAACTGCAAGACAAAGTTATGATGCCATCTCCGAAGGCTTCGGAGAAGGATTCAATGGACCCCTTATTCTGGTCGCAGAGCCTAATCAGTCTTCCGCAAAAGTTACACCGGAACTCTTGGGCGGTCTGGTGATGGAACTCCAAGGTCAGAATAACGTTGCACAAGTCACACCGCTTGGTATGACAGAAGATTTGGCTATTTTCAGTCTCATTCCAAAAACAGGTCCTAACGATAATCTCACTAAAACACTGGTCACTGATCTGCGCGCGGCTGATTCCAGCATCGCACAGACCTATGATGTGAAACTTGGAGTTACGGGACTTACAGCTGTTAACATTGATATGTCAGCCAAACTGGCGCAGGTATTCCCTATTTATGTAGGCATCATCATCCTGCTCTCGCTGATTATCCTGTTGCTCGTATTCCGTTCAATCATCGTTCCTATCAAAGCAACGATTGGCTTCCTGCTTAGTATCCTCGCTACATTCGGGATCACGACTGCTGTATTCCAATGGGGCTGGCTGCATTCGCTCTTTGGTTTCGATACCGGCGGTCCGCTGCTTAGCTTTATGCCGATCATCGTGACAGGTATTCTGTATGGCCTTGCGATGGACTATCAGGTCTTCCTGGTCAGCTCCATGCGGGAATCCTATGTTCATGGTCATCGCGGGACCGAATCCGTCGTTCATGGATACAATCAGGTAAGTCGCGTGGTTGTTGCCGCAGCAGTGATTATGGTCTCTGTATTTGCAGGATTTATCTTCACGGATGATGTCATGATCAAACAGATTGGTTTCACCTTGGCGGTAGGCATTCTGATTGATGCTTTCATCATCCGTATGGGCTTGGTTCCAGCCATCATGGCTATTTTCGGAGACAAAGCTTGGGCACTTCCGAAATGGCTAGATCGCATTCTGCCAAACCTGGATGTTGAAGGCGAGAAGCTGATTGCTTCCCTGAATGCTGAAGAGCATGCCAACACGAAGTCTGGATTAAAATAATCATTCCACAACAATCGTAATGGTAATACCATGATTACTATTACGACTACATTCACCAATACAAAGACCTCCTCTGTTTTTATAAATAGGAGGTCTTTTTTCTTTTTCATATTATGCGGTTATGTCTTCAATATGGGTACTATAGCGTGGGGATTTAGCAGCATTAACAAACGCCGCAAATAACTTCTGACTGTAGTCATCTACTTTGTAGCTGTACTCTGGATGCCACTGCACAGCCAAAACAAACGAGCGGTTCGGCATTACCGCGGATTCAACGAGTCCATCTTCAGCGACTGCCACAGCAGTTAACTTATCCGATAACATCTTGATTCCCTGATGGTGATAACTGTTCACTTTTATCGTATCTGTTTGCAAAATATCGTATAGGATATTATTTTCCTCAATATGTACATCATGTACAAGATTCGTATACGGCGGACTTTGCTTGTGATTAACGATCTTGTTCCCATGAAGTTGAAGGCTAGTCGGAATGTCTTGATATAACGTTCCACCCAACATAACGTTAAATAGTTGTAGTCCACGGCATATGCCAAAAGCAGGCTTATCAATCTCAATTACTTTTTGTAATAATATCGACTCCATCATATCGCGTTCAATACATAACTCTCCACAGGTAACCTCTGCAAGCTCATGATACAGCTCAGGATTGAGATCATGTCCCCCGGTGAACAGGAAACCATCGAACTGATTAGCCAGCGTTGCTATGATCTCGGTATCCGTTGTCAAAGGCAGCATAATTGGAATCCCACCTGCTCCTTCTATGGCGTTCATATATTCAGGAAGCATCCAGTAACTTTTTTTGTCCGTATCATACAAAGGCAGTACACCGATCATGGGCTTTTTCATGGCTTTACCTCCAAGCTTTTCATTCATTTTATCAGATCTCTTCATATATAAATTCACTGAATTATTGCATTATCCTACCTCTATTATCTGCGAACCCGTTTCATCCGGAATGCTGGAAAACTAAAAAAAACAAACAAAGCCGCATAACAGCGACTTTGTTTGTAGTTCCAATCCCATATATTCATTCATTCGTTTAGTTTAAACAGCATCTCATCTAAGCTGCTTTTACAGTGGTTACTTCGTCTGAATTCACTTGAATGGAACGCTGGCATATCAGGGTAATGACATAAGCCAGCAAGGCAAGCATCACAGCAACTGGAGGAACCCACTGGACACCACCCATATTAACAGCAATTCCTCCAACGCCGGAGCCTAACGCTATACCTACATTGGCCGCCACAGGCAGGAGTGTAGATGCAAATGCTTTGGACCCCGGTGAGATCGATCCTGACACATCAAACAAATATAACTGGGATGCCGCGCTCATGGAGGATGACAGACATCCAATCAGGAACAGAAACGCCAAGCCGAGCCACAGATTGGAAACGGCAAAACTCATGCCCAGGAAGAGGATCGCCTGGATGACGAAAAGCCGCTTTAGCTTGGGCAGGAAGTCACCCTTGGCTATTTTGGCACCAATCCAGTTACTCAGGATGCTGCAGGCCCCATAGATCAGGAGTACGGCACTAATCCATTTCACTGGCACACCCATAGTCTCACTGAGGAGTGGCGTAATGTACGTAAAAACGACGAAAATACAGCTGTTTCCAAGTACCGGGATCAGACAGGCCAGCAATATCCTTGGCTTCACAAATAGAGACATCTGATCACTGAACGAACCTGCAATCGTTGTTGTTTGGCGTGGCAGAATACGGAACATGAACATCAACGGCACAACACCTATGCATGCCGTAACAACAAACGTCATGGACCAGCTCAGATGTTGTCCGATAAATGTACCGAGCGGAACACCTAGCACATTTGCGATTGAAAATCCGCCCAAAATCCAGGCGATAGCTTCCCCTCTTCGCTCCCGGTTCACTGCGTCGCTTACAATCGAGATCGAAAGCGATATCGTAAGTCCACAAGCAACGGCTGACACGATGCGAATGGCCATCAACGAAGAGAACGTTGTTGAGAACACGGTCAATAGATTTAATGCCAACACGATTGCAAATCCAATCAATATGGAACTTCTTCTGGATATTTTGGCTAAGAAGGCCACAGCAAATGGTGTACCCACTGCGTATGCAATCGCAAAACCGGAGACAAGCATCCCCGCGGCAGCAAGGGATACTTTCATGTAACTTTCAATTTCCTTTAACACACCTACGATGACATACTCGGTTGTTCCCAGTACAAAACTAACGAGCGTAAGCGTTAAAATAAGTAGGTTCTCTCTATTTCTAGTCATAAAATCAATACTCACTAATCCTTTCTATTGTTGCAAGCGCTTCAATTCTTTTGACGATCCGTAATCATGTATTTTCTGCTTTCCCATCCCTTCACTTTCGATATATAGTTACATTTTGGATAGTGAAATTGTACTGTCAGATACGCCATGGCGACAATCAAGGTTGTTGTGGTTTTATTGCAAAACATTATATATGTTGTCATTTCAACACAGACTTTCATTACTAATTCTGAAGGGAAGACATAGATGAATACACACCACGAATTCGGCCAACTGCATCCAAATCGAGATTGCACCATTATTTATGTAGGAAAACTGGCCGACAATCCGCATTGGAGCTTTCCGACGCATAAACATGACGATCTGCATGAGATTATCTACGTAACTGAAGGCAAAGGATTGTTCACCATTGACGGCACCAAACACTGGGCTCAAAAAGGGGACATGCTCATTTATAACAAGGGTACTCTTCACGAGGAGAAGTCCAATCCTGAATTCCCGTTATCCACCTTTTATTGCGGCTTTCGTTTTACAGAAGGAACCCAGACCCTTGAGGATTGGGTCATTCCTCCCTCTAACAATCCGATCATTCGAGCAAACCGATATTCCGATGAGCTCCATTCGTTAATGCAGACTCTCTTCAATGAATTTTCAATCCGGGAACCTGGATACGAGTTGATCTCTGGGCATGTCCTGAAAGCAATACTTCTGATCATCGATCGGCAGTCCCGTCAACAGCTTCCTAGTGGGGAGATCGTTGGGAGTAATACCCTTGCTGAGAGCATTAAAGACTATTTGGATACCAACTATCGGCAAAATATTAAACTCAAAGAATTGGCAGATCAATTTCATATCGATTTTTATTACTTAATTCATATGTACAAAAATCACTATGGCACTTCTCCTTATCATTACCTGATCCAACGAAGAATGGGTGAAGCCACCCGATTATTAGTCTCAACCAACAAAAAAATATGGGAAATTGCCAAACTGGTCGGGTACGATAACCCCAATTACTTTACAATTTTATTTACCAAAACGGTTGGTGAATCACCTCGAAGTTTCCGGAAAAAGAATCAAAAGGATATGTTCGGGGATGAGGTGTCACATTCTTACTAATTTCACCAATCTCTCTAAACCCAAAAAGGCGCTCCAATTTGGGGAGCGCCTTGGCTATTTACGTTTCCTTATACACTTACATACATCTACTCTAAAGTTTAAACCGGCGAACCAGTTCTTGCATATTCTCAGCTGTTTTGGATAGCTGTGCAGATGATGCTGATATCTCCTGCATCGCCGCCATTTGCTGTTGGGCTGCTGCTGAAGTTGTCTGAGCACTATCAGCCGACACTTTAGAGATGTGACTCATCGCGGCAACGGTAGCCGAGACTTCTTCCGTACTGGCAGACAACTGTTCTGAGACAGCGGAAATGTCCTGAATTTGATCCACGATATGCGTTGTATATTGTTCGATGTTTGATATGGTTGCTGAAGCTTCTTGGCTGATCCGCATTCCTTCACCAACTTGATTACGAACTTTATCATTCATAAGAGACGTGGATTTGGCAATCAGATCAAGCATTTTGCCAATGGTAGCGCCAATCTCGTCCGCACTTTGTTTGGATTGCATCGATAGCGTTCGTACTTCGCCTGCAACAACAGCAAAACCTTTTCCGTGTTCTCCTGCTCTTGATGCTTCAATAGAGGCATTCAGTGATAGAAGATTGGTTTGCCGAGAGATATCCGCAATCGCTTCATTCATTCGATTGGCTTCAGCGGATAGACTGGACAGCTCATTAATCAATGCCGAGGTTTCTTCAACAGCTCCGAGAATATGTTCCATTTGTTCTCCGACCTGGTTTATCGTTTTCCCACCATTAGCAACAGCGCGCTCCGTCTCTTCAGCCGAATCCACAATCGCACTCGCAGATTCTGCAATTGTACTGATGCCTCTCGCCATCTCTTCTACGGCATTCGCGGTTTGTTCCGAATTCTCCGCCCCAACAATAGCTGATTCAGCAGTCTGGTGCATGGTTTCAGCTACATGTTGAACCGACTGGGTGGTTTGTTCTGTACTTTCCTGAATCATTTGGGAAGAGTGGCTTAACAACGATGACGTCTGATGAAGTTCAGCAACCACCGATTGAAGGGAGATGGTCATTTGGTCAAAATCATTTGCCAATATACCAAATTCGTTTTCGGTTTTCAGATTCACCCGTTCAGACAGATTCCCTTCGCTTACGCTACGGGTGGCCTTTCGCAGTTTTTGCATAGGTACGATAAAAGATCTCAGAATGAAGAAAATAATTACACTGGCAATCAATACAGATATAACAATGACCGTTAGACTCGATACCATAATGGGTTTCGCTGCGGCGATAAAATCTTCATGGCCCATCAAAGCAATGACATTCCAACCCGTCAAAGCGTTAATACCGTTATACACTTCCAGATCATACGCCAGATCCGTTCTAACAAATTGGGAAAATGCCATCGGTTCATCGGAACTTGAAGCCGTATTAGGATGGACTGGAATTCCCTCAATAAGTGCTCCGCCGAGCTCTCCTCCTCCACCTTTTGCAATCGCACCGGACCAAGCCGCAATCGTTCGATTGGAGTCAACCACAATCAGACTTCCATTCCCTCCGACATCCACAAGCGATATTTCATTTGCTAATCGCTCCAGATCAAGTTTAATACTTGCTACACCATGTTCATCTGAAAGAGCTTTTGAAATCTCTACGTAAATCTTCCCGGATGCCGGATCATTCATAATACTCGAAAAATAGAGTGATCCATTGTTACTTATACCATTGGTGTACCATTCTGTGCTGCGTGGATCATATGTTGCATCCTCAATTGCTGGAGAAGATATAACACTGCCTTGGTCGTTGCCTACGGTTATGGCAAGAATATCAGGATATGTATCAGCTAACTGGTCGATTCCTAATTGTACTGCTTCGTTGTTCGCCTGACTGGGATTGGAACCATACATGCTGTCTATGTAACTCAATAATGCTGCTTTTTCCCCCACCAGATTGTTAATATGTTGTCCTGTCATCGTTAATATGGTATTGATGGGCTCTGTCATTTTTTGTTGTACTTGATCTTTGGCACTATGATACGAGAAATATCCGATAAGTGCAGTGGGGATAATAAGTACCGCAAGGAAAGCTGCAATGAGTCGAGTACTCATTAATCGTAAAACGGCTCCTCCTTTCTTATAAAATGACCTTTTTTCACTTTCCTTTTTCAAGTTCAATCTTCCTCTCTTTATTCATTTTTGGTAGAACTAATCGGCCAGTAAACGCAAAAAAACCCATATATATGCACACCCAAAGAAACTTTGAGCATGTATATACATAGGTATTGCCTGAATGAATTCAGTAACAAGCCGTATTTGTTTAGTATTATAACATAAATAAAAAGGGTTTGTTAACTATGATTGGGTCTTTATACCAGACATCTGTTGTTTATAATCCGTAGGACTTAGCCCCGTATACTCTTTGAACACCTTCGAGAAATAGTGCTGGTCGCTAAATGACAACAAATCGGATACTTCCTTAAACTTCATGTCGGGTTGACTTTCCATCAGTCTGCAGGCCTCCTGAATGCGAAGCCGGGTGTAATACTGAACAAACGTAATTTGCGTTGCATTTTTGATCACTCTGCTGACATACGACGGGCTAACGTGAAACTTCAAAGCAATGTCGTTGATAGATAATTGAGAGTATTTATTTAGTTTTACGTAATCGTCGATCTGTTCGAACAGAATCGCCTTGCTTTTTCTAACGTGGGATTGCAGCATATCGAAGCACTGTTCCGTCCATTCCGTCAGTTCTCGGCAAAAATCGGCATAGGACTGTGCTTGGGCGAATTGTCTTGACCGAAGCTCCAGACCCAATCTCATGCCCGCCCCTTGTTCCTCGTACAGATGAGCAAACGTGTCTACGATCAATCCGATAAACCGCTCCACCTCGGTCATATGTACATTTTCCTCTGCCCATCGATTCAGTAATTCGGATAATTTAAGAGCAAACCGTTCTTTCTGCCGAGCCTGTATCATCTGTACAAAAGCAGATTCCTGCACCGGATCCAGACAACCTGTCTCGGATCTGGCCATCGACACCGGACTCCCGGTATCCAACACCATTCCTTGTTTCAACCGTTGCTGCTCCGACAAAATGGTCGACACGCGGTGATAGAGCTCAGGCAGATTACCAGACTCAGTGAATAGAAGTTGTCCTCCAATGATCGCATCGATGTCATGCGCAACCAAATGCCGTCGCAACGACTCAAGACATTCATGTACGGAAGAGTACACCTCAAGTGCACTCTTGTTGATAAAAGCAACAAATTGATATGGGGTTTGACTAGTGTAAACACGACAAGGATGGAATGCAAAAAAATCCTGCACTATACCCTCAAGTTTCACCTGCACCCATCGTTCATGCCCTGCGGTAAAAGGCTGTTTGCTCATAATGATCATCATCTGGCTGAATAAAGGCGGAAACGCCTCCCCCTGTTTCGGCGTAGTCTCACATTGGGGATGAATGATTTCCTGCAAATCCAGCAGTTCCTTGGACATCTGTTGATCAAGTTGGTCAATTACCCGACCCATGACTTCTTCAAGCGCCTCTCGCTCGACAGGTTTTAACAAATAGTCAAACACTTGCAGGTTCAATGCTTTTCTTGTGTATTCAAAATCGCTATAACCGCTAATCAAGATGACCTTCAGATCCGGGTTGGCAATTTTGGCTTGCTCAATCAGGGACAGCCCATCCATTTTCGGCATTCGTATATCGGTCAACAGCAGATCAATCGGTGACTGCTTGATCGCTGCCAAGGCTTCTTCTCCATTCGTTGCCGTAGCCGCTACACGAATCGGGAAGCTCAGCGTCTCCAAGAGCATTTTAATATTACGTAATATCGGTTTGCTATCCTCAACGATCATAACGTTATACATCGCCTGTCCCTCCTCGCTAGTAAAAATCTCTCGTCAGTGAGCCGATGATTTGAATCGTTGCTCCATGTTGCTCTTCCGCATGATTGTTAAATATATTAATAAAGAGCCGGTTGTTATACATTAGTTTGAGTCGATTGACACTGTTGATAATTCCCATGTTACCAAGGGCTGTCCCACCATCGGCAGTCTGGTTCATTCCAGAACCCGATGCCTGAATATTGGTTAAAATCTCCTGGATCTTATCCGGTGGAAAGCCCTCACCGTTATCTTTGATCTCCAAAGCCCATAATCCGTTATATTGCTTCACGGTAATCTGGATACGCCAAGGCGGCGCGGTGTTGGCAAAGGCATGTTCAATGCAGTTTTCCACAAATGGCTGAATGACCAAGCGCGGCAACCGGATTTCGTTCGCCAGCTCGTCTGCACGGATGTCCCACTCCAGATCCTCTTCGTACTTTTGTTGTACAAGGGACAGATAATGTCTCGTATGTTGAAGCTCCTCAGCCAAAGTCACATGCGCGTAGGGTGAAGAGACAATATAACGCAGACTGTCCGAAAGATGTTTGCACATATCCGATACAACTTTGGTCTTCCCCTCTTGGGCGGCAATACTGATCAGGTATAGAACATTATGAATAAAATGAGGTGCAATCTGGGCTTGCAGCGCCGAATTACGCGCCTTTACTTCTTCATGAAGCGCCGATTTTTCCCGGTCAATTGACTGTTGCAGCCTCTCCATCAGATCCTGAAAGGCTTCATTCAGCAATAAGAGATCGTTATTCTTCGGCGTTTCATCCACCTTCAGATTCATATTGCTGTAGTTCATGCGCCAGATCTGACCGCGCAGCTTGCGGATAGGCAGCAGCAGGTTACGTGTCGACAGGAAGATATACACAAATGAAACCAGCATCAGTGCCGTAATCAGCAGAATGGACATCGTCTGAACCGAATGGATCGAGCCAAGAACAGATTTTTTGGGCGTTATGATATACGTGATCCAACCTGTACTGGGTGAAGTGGAATGTGTGATATAATTGTCGTTTTTGTCCACATCCAGTCCCTCGTCTGATGCAGGCTTTGTCCAATTGGCAAATGTCACACCTGCTTCCGAGCCCGTCATCTGCTCCCCTTGCGTATTCAGAATATAGACATCACCAGCGGTAATGCCCTCCGTTAGGTTCTGTATATAGGCCTGTTCCATCTGGATGCTAAGGTAACCGTACACCTTGCCGTTCTGATCATTGATCGTGCGCACAAAGGAGATCGTATCATCTTGACGCAGCAGAACAAAACCACTTTCCGTCCAATCTCGTCCGATCTGACTACTCTCCATCATGGTGTTCAGGATTGCGGGAGGGTTGCCTGAGCCCAGATATGTTGTCAGGAGAATCCCGTGATTGTCGTAGATGGACATGTCTTTGATATTCATACTCGGCCCGATGGCCTGAAACATGATATCTTTGATGATCCGAATCTGTTTCAGCCTTTCATAATTACTATGCGCTGAGGAGCTCTTGTCCATGGCTGCAAATATATTTTTACTGGATAATATTCGCTGTGACATCTGGTTCTGTTGTTCTACGTAGAGATCAACTTGCTCTCTTACCTTCGTAGCTGTAACGAGCGTATCCTGCTCTGTTTTCAGTTTGAGCGGGCGGACAACGATCACATTGACATACACGATAAAACAGCCCAGCACGAACAAAAGTAGAGCCAGAAATGTCAAAAACACCTTTGTCTGCAAACTGAATTGAGTTGCCTTATGTATGAGCTTTGCCATTCTCAGAGTTACCCTCCTGTTCTGACATGATGTGAAATCCCTTAGATTTATGTCCTACTGTATCACGGTACTTCATGAAATGATAGCGATTTCAAGTTCAGGATTTTACACATCAACGTTCAAGCACAGACATGTACCGGGGCGATAAAAGAATCTATAATCGGATTTGTAAACGGATTCATCAAACGTTTTAGAGGGGGATTTGCATTGAAAACAATAAAAAGAAAAAAAGCGCTTTCTATTATTCTGGCCAGTTTATTATCGGTCTCGTTAACGGCTTGTGGATCAGGAGGTACCGATTCCGGCACAGCTGCTGGCGGGGACAGCAAGAGTGGCAAAGTCACATTGGAGCTGGCCATCTCTAAAAGTTCTCAGGACTCTGCTTTCATCCAGCAGGACATTCTCGATGCATTCGAAAAACAAACGAATATCCGCGTGAATTTGCAGCTGATTCCAGCGGAACAAACAACGACGGTACTGCAAACCAAACTGGCTGTAGATGAAACACCTGACATTATTCAATATAATCTGGCGAGCGCAGTCACGGACCTGAACCTTGAACGTAACTTCGAGATTCTCGATAACGAACCTTGGGCGAGCAGAATCGTGAACAAAGACGTCCTCTCATCTGGTGGTCACCTCTACAGTTTCCATGTTAGCCAAGATACGGGAATGCAAGGGGTCGTGTATAACAAACAAATCTTTGAAGAATTCGGGTTGTCGATTCCAACCAACTACGAAGAATTTCTGGCGCTCTGTGAAAAAATTAAAGCAAGTGGCATTACTCCCGTATTCATGCCTTACAAAGATGCCTGGGCTGCCAACATCTGGCCTGCTGCAGCTTTTGCCGATTTTGTAGCCAAAAATGAACCGACTTTTTTTGATGAGTTGAACAGCAATAAGAAAAAATGGTCTGATATCCCGGAATTCAAAACATTCCTGGAACAACAATATGAAATTTACACCAAAGGTTACACCAACACGGATGTGCTTAGCGACAGCTATGACATGGCCGTAGGTAAATTCCTGAACAAGGAAGTAGCCATGATGTTTATGGGCGATTGGTTAATTGAAGGCGTTGCTGAGCAAGATCCAAATATGGAACTGGGCGTGTTCCCGATTCCATCGTCAGACAATGCCAGTCTGGGTGCAAGTCCACTGGGTGGGCAATTGTTCATTCCGAAGAAATCCAAACATCTGGATGAAGCCAAACAGTTCCTTGATTACATCGCTTCCAAGGATGTCGCACAACAGATCGTGGACTCCAAAGGATACGTATCCAATTTCAGTGACGTTACTACACCGGAACTGCCAGCTTACAAACAGGATATTGTAGACAATTATATTACGCCGAAGAAAACCGTGCTGACAACGGATGCATATATGCTGGTTGATCGCAGCGAACTGTATCGGTTGTTACAGGATCAATTTGCAGGTGGATTGTCACCGGAAGAAGTACTGAAATTCTGGGATGAGAAGTTCAGTCAGCTAATGCAGGATAAAGGTGTAGAAGGTTTCTAAAGAGTGAAATATAAGGCAGCATAACAGGATCGATCGTTATGCTGCCTGGTTATAATGGAGTGTGAGACATGAAAAGGACTAAAAATCTGTACTCGTATTACATGATATTTCCCGCACTGATTATCTACTCCATCTTTTTTGTTGTGCCTGCTCTCGCCGCTTTCTATTATTCATTCACGGATTGGCGGCTGGATCGGCTGGAGCTGAAGTTCATCGGGTGGGATAATTTCAAGAAAATTTTCTCAGACAAAACGCTTATTCTGGCGCTGAAAAACACGGCAATATTTGCAATCGTCACCGTCGTTGGCAAAAATGTCATCGGCCTATTGCTGGCCGTAGGACTTAACATGCGTTTAAGAACGAAGAACCTGCTGCGCGCCATCTTCTACTCCCCTTCCATACTCAGCATTCTTGTGATCAGCATTCTGTTCACTCCCATGTTGCGTACCGAAGGTACAATCAACAATTTGTTGGAATCTGTAGGATTACATTCGTTAAGCCAAGCTTGGCTTACCAACCCATCGATTGTGATCTGGACGATTGCCATCGTCTCGATCTGGCAGAGTGCCGGGTTCCAGATGGCCATCTATCTGGCGGGCCTGCAGTCCATTTCTCAAGAGTATTACGAGGCAGCCAAGATTGATGGCGCAAGTTCGTGGAGAAGTTTTTTCAAAATCACACTACCACTCTTGCTGCCCGCGATTAACATTAACCTGATGCTGACATTGATCGGTGGACTCAAAGTATTCTCCGAAGTATATGTCATGACCGGTGGTGGCCCGGGTAACGCTTCCCAGGTCGTAGGTACGATCATTCTGCGATCTTTCGGCGAAGGCAACTGGGGACTTGGTACGGCGGTCAACACCCTTCTCTTCGTGGTCGTTACCATTATCGCTATACCGCTACTGATCTTCATGCGGCGTAAGGAGGTTACGGAATAACATGGGCTATACACGCAAACTCGCCATCCGCAACTATATCGTGGAAGGTTTCCTGATTCTGGCCTCTCTTATCGTTCTGTTGCCACTTGTCATTCTGATCTTTGGTTCATTCAAAACCAGCGCCGAGGTGCTTAGCTTCTCCCTGAGTTTTCCGGAAACATGGCAGTTCTCGAACTATGTTCGTGTCTTCCAAGAAGGCGGACTGTCGCGAGCGTTCCTCAACAGCATTTTGATTACTGGCGTATCTTCCATCATTAATATCGTCGCTTCTTCGGCAGCGGCATTCATTCTGGCACGTCGGGAAACCAAACTATCCGGCACGATCTACATGTATTTCTTCATGGGACTGATTGCGCCAATGTCGATTATTACAACCATACGGGTTGTACAGGGATTGGGATTCTACGGCAGCATCACAAGTGTTATCCTGATCTACGCTGCGTTAAATACAGCGTTCAGTGTATTCTTGTATAGTGGATTCATCAAAACCATTCCACGAGCACTGGACGAAGTGGCATTTCTGGAAGGGGCAAGTGTGTTCGGGGTGTTCTTCCGCATCGTCACACCGCTCATTCTGCCCGTTAACGCAACGGTAGCCATCATGGTGTTCATGTCCGTCTGGAATGACATCACGATTCCTGTGTACTTCCTGACAGACAGTTCCACATGGACGATGCCACTGTCGATCTACAATTTCTACGGCAAATATAGCCGGGACTGGAACCTGATCTTCGCTAATCTCGTGCTTACTTCCCTGCCTGTATTCATCCTGTATCTATTCGGGCAAAAATATATTGTCAGCGGCCTTACTGCCGGTGCAGTTAAAGGTTAAACCTCATATTCTCACCGTTCTTGAAGGAATGGAATTAGAGAATTCATGACAGACTTAACCCCCACCAGATCTGGCGGGGGTTGTTTTATTTTTAGCGAGAAAATGCATCTACGCCTCTTTATTTTTGAAACAATTGCGGGTAAAGGGCAGCAACACCACCAGCAAGACCCTGTTGTACATTCCGACTGGTATCATCAGCAATAATTTCGTAGAGATCCGCTTCGATGGAATCTATTGCAATTTTGGCAATATCCGTTGGGCTCGTTTTTGGTGCGTCAATACCTGCTGTCATATCCGTATCCATGAACGCGACGTGTAATCCGGCAACGCTAACATTCTTAGGGGCTAATTCGAGACGTAATGCATTCGTAATTCCCCACTGAGCGGATTTTGCAGCTGAATATGCACCTGAGTTACCAAGGCTGAGCCAAGATAGAGCAGACAGGATATTCAGTATCGAACCTCCCCCATTCTTCTCTATTACCGGTGCAAACGCACGAATCATTGAAAGCGTACCGAATACATGTGTATTGAATTCCAAGTGAATATCGTTCAGCTCACCTGTGAGCAGAGAAGCACCCGTAGCGGAACCGGCATTATTAATTAGAAGGGTTACATCACTAGCTACCTCAGCTGCAGCCATGACAGATTGAGGATCCGTAATATCGAGTTGCAGTGGAATAGCCCCCGGCAGATCAATGGATTCAGGGTTTCGCGCGCCAGCATACACTTTGGCTCCTCTCGCCAGCAGTTCAAGAGCAAGTTCCTTGCCCAAGCCTCGATTAGCCCCACTTACAATAGCAACTTGTTTGGAAATATTCATTTATTATTACTCCCTCTCATTGAGAATGTATTCATTTTTGAGCTGTTATGAGAATGATCATTCTCATAACTCCCACTAACAATCTATCACATCGGGAACGATCAGTAAAGAATAACTTTTATGATCCATGTCTTTATACAAAGAAGATGCCCGATAACCTTTAAAAAAAGGCTCCGAGCATCTTTCTTTAGTCCTTCATTGAGAACGGATTTACATATGGATTATGATTTTATGTCATACAGATTCGCAGGTAATGCCTGCACAAACGGTGACCACTCACTCGTTGTGTATAGATGAAGTCTGTGCATGGCCCGTGTGCATGCCGTATACAGAAGCTTGCGATCATATTCCTGGCTGTAAGCGACGGGTGAAGCATCATAGACCAGGACAGCATCGAACTCAACGCCTTTCGCGAGATACACAGGAATAACCATGATTCCTTTTTCGAAAATCTGTGTGTCTTTTGTTATGAGCTGTAACCCTTCGCCGCCTTGACTTTGCAACCTTTCATAGGCGTCACGGCTTTCAGCCGCGGTCTTCGTAATCACAGCGATGGAATCAAACCCCTCAGCCTTAAGCGAGGCGATGTCTGCGAGAATCTGCGCACCACGCATCTTTTCGTCCTTCACTCTTGTTAAAAGAGGCTTCTCATCTCCCCTTTCAAACGGTCTGATCTCTTCCCCCCCTGGTAGCATGCATTTCGTGAATTCAACAATCTCTCTGGTTGAACGATAACTGCGTACCAGCCGGATCAATGTAGTTTCGCCTTCTCCGTAAAGGTGAACCAGTGGCGAGTTGGATGCTGCCAAATCCGTAGCCTGCATAAAAATCGCCTGCCCGAAATCCCCCAGCACCGTCATGCGGGCACGAGGAAACAGTTTCTTGAGATATTCGTATTGAAACGCTGAATAATCCTGGCCTTCATCGACAAAGACATAACGAATCTCTGTGTTCGTCCGGACGCCTTCGATCATCTCTTTTACATATAAATACGGAGTAGCATCTTCATGGAAAAGCTTGTTCTGAAGGATCATGGCCTTGGTCTGTTTACAAATCTCAGGCCAGTGCTGTGGGGGGATTGCCCCATTCGTTTGTTCCCGATAAGCGGCTTCATCTACAAATAGTTGTTCGTATATCCCTTTCACATCCACGAACTGGAATTTCCGCACACTCTTTCTTAACGGTTTAAACATGTCTTTCACCAGTTTCTGACGAAGCAACTCCTCTTCCCGCACTCCAAAGTTAAAGGCACCCTCATCTTGCTCTGCGCTGTTATTACCGTTATCTCGAGCTGCGTATTTTTCCGCCACATCGAACACAGGCTTTTCTTTGTGCAACATGCGGAAAGCTTCCACATACTCATCCGTGTCCAGATAATTCAATTCCTCCTGAACCCAGTCTGCTTCCCGTTCCAGACGTTCCAACGAAACGAGTTCTCTCAGCAACCATTCCTGCAAAAGAAGAATACGGTTAGACAAGGTAAGATTTTGATCCAAACTGTAAAATTGAGTCTTAATTTGGTCCGCAGTGATGAATTCACGTCCCCGAAATTGAATACCGTTAAACCGCATGCCCTCCCGCCCCAGCCACTTACCGTAGTTTTGGAGCACTTGCAGGAATGTCTCGGAAGCTTTGTACTTAATCGCCTCCAGACGAGCTTCATAACCCGGATCTTCTTGGGCTGTCAGCACATATTCAATCTGATCAAAGGCATCCTCTGGTCGTAAGGAGGAATCCAGCCAATAATTCAGATATTCCTGGAAAGTTGTCTGCTGCATGTTCTCTTCGCCAAGTTCCGGAAGCACGGTGGAAATATAACTGGTAAACATCGGATTCGGCGAGAAAAGTACAATTTGATCTGCTTTGACGGTCTGGCGGTGTTTATATAGTAAGTAGGCCACTCGCTGTAACGCAGCGGACGTCTTGCCACTCCCAGCTGCCCCTTGAACGATAAGCATTCGGCTTCGGTCATCACGGATAATGGCGTTTTGTTCCTTCTGGATTGTTGCTACAATGCTCTTCATTTGTGAGTCTGCACCCTTGGCGAGCACTTGCTGCAACAATTCGTCACCAATCGTCTCAGTTGAATCAAACATGCTATGAAGCTGCCCATGTTGAATCTGGAACTGACGCTTGAGCTCCATCTTTCCGTCGATTCGTCCTGAAGGTGTGTCATAACTTGCTGGCCCGGGAGAGTGATCATAGTACAGACTCGCAATTGGCGTACGCCAGTCATAGATTAGAAAGTTCAATCCATCTTCATCCATGAAGGATGATACACCGATGTAGATCTGTTCAGTCCATGTCATGCCTTTTTCCTTATAGTCGAAACGGCCAAAATACGGCGTTGGAAGCAGTCTCTTTGTATTTTTCCATTGTTGTGTTAACAGCTTGTGTCCACGCTCCCTCTCGGCCAACACTCTGGACTGCTGATTAATGGTATAAAATGCATCTTCAAAATCCGTGTACGAACCCGTATTAATTGTCACTTCTTCCCAGAACCGTTTACGAATTTCGGCAGCCTGTTCATGCAGTCCGGCAACCTTCGGTTCTAACTCGTCGAGTCGTGCCTGAAGTTTGTTCCTCACCTGTACTAATCTTTCCTCTTCCAACTTCCATTCGTTTGTTTTATCCATGAATGAGTTCACTCCATTTTCCATTTATTAGGACCAAAAAAAGAGCATTGACAAATCGGAATGTCGGATGTAAAATTAAATTAGGAGAAATAATGATTCACCCTTTATATTCAATAGAAATGTCAATTGCGCTATAGATTATATCATGGCTTTTTTTCACGTTCAATGCTTTTTTTCTGTTCTGTCTGAATTGAAAAATAATTCATATTAACTAGATGTCTCTTGAGCTACACTGGGGGCATCTTTTTTGTGTCCTGGGCATGGTTCATACCCTGAATGCGGTAAGCTATACACCCCTTTATAAATTCGATAAAATGAACGAAACATGAAGCATAAGTTGATGCATTTGGGAGGGATACATAAACATGAATATAGAACCTGTGGAGGACCGTTGTCCTGTTGAGTTTGCAGTCAATATGATTGGTGGGAAATGGAAGCTATTAATTATAAATCGGCTCATCCGCCATTCAACAATTCGATTCAATGAATTGCAGAAAATGCTTGACCCCATTACGCATCGCACGTTAACCAGGCAATTACGAGAACTTGAAGAAGCTGGTTTGATAAACCGTGTTACCCACCCTGTAGTTCCGCCTAAAGTCGAATATTCTCTTACAGAAAAAGGACAAAGCCTGACTTCGATCTTGTTCCAGCTAGGTGATTGGGGATCGAAACATATGTAAAACGCCTTCTCATAGTATCCCAAGGGATACTTTATATCATTAATGTGCGTACTTACGCTCCTATTCTAAATCCGTTATGCTGAGGTCAATGCTGAGTGTTAACTCATCCATTCCAATGACATATTGAAAGGAAGTTATTGACCACTATGACACAGAATGATCGATTTTTAGTATATGGAGCATCGGGCTCTCAAGGCGGCGCTGTCGCTCAAATACTCGTTCAACACGGTTGTGAGGTTCGCACGATTACTCGAAATGAGGCAACAGCCAAAACACTAAAGGAACAAAACATTGAAGCTTTCATCGGGGATCTATCAGATGTGGAACAGCTCCATGCGGCGCATCAAGGTATAAGTAAAGTATTCCTGAACCTCCCGGTGGAGTTCAATCCGGATAAGATCAGACAATATACCAAAAATGCAATTGATGCTGCTATACAGGCAAACGTTAAATTGATTGTAGTTAACACGGGCACCTATGTTCCTGACCCTATCACCCATTCCAAAGGAATTGAATTGAAACGTGAAGTTATCCATGAATTGCAGCAAAGTGGTCTTCCATATATCATTGTGGAACCCATTGTATATTTGGAAAACTTCCTGATTCCCGGAATACTGAACAATGGTGTTTTGGCCTACCCGGTACCAGCAGACAAGCCGATCTCCTGGATTAGCTTAAACGATGCAGCTCAATTCCACTTTTATGCCTTGACTCATTCGGAATTGGCAGGAAGTATTATCCCAGCACCCGGATTAGAAGCCCTGACAGGTGCACAATTAGCGGAACAATTCAGTGCTGTATTAGGTGAAAAGATCAGCTTCATGTCTCTACCTTTTGATCATTTTGAAGCAGCGATTCAGCCTTTGTTGGGAAGTGAGACAGCAGCAGGTCTTAAAGGATTGTACCAATGGATTGATGGGCATACAGATCTTCTTCCACGATATGAAGAGTTGGAGGATAACATCAAAGCAAATCTTAAATTAACCAAAATTAGTGATTGGATTCATCAAACAATCATTAAACAATAGTTTTCCTTGGAAATCCCCTCTCGCTGCTATTCATGAACAAGCCCTTTGAATCTCCAACGAGAGAAACGAATTCAGATATTCTGATAGGATTAGGCAAAACTTTGATAGTAATGTGGTACAGGTTGTTCCATTTGTTATGACATAATAATGTGTAAATAGGTCACCTTACAGGTGGCAATAATAAACATTAGAAAGGATTTGAACATAACATGGAATATACGAAACTTGGTAACACAGGCTTGGACGTATCTCGATTTTGCCTCGGATGTATGGGATTTGGGGACGCCAGTAAATGGGTTCATGAATGGGTACTGAATGAAGAAAATTCTCGCCCGGTGATCAAAAAAGCGTTGGATCTAGGCATTAATTTCTTCGATACAGCGAATATATACTCTTTGGGTACAAGTGAGGAATATCTTGGTCGGGCGTTAAAGGATTACGCAAATCGGGATGAAGTTGTCATTGCTACCAAAGTACACGGACAAATGCATCAAGGACCCAACGGTTCTGGCCTTTCCAGAAAAGCCATCCTGAGTGAGATCGATAAAAGCCTGAAACGATTGGAAACGGATTATGTAGATCTTTATATCATTCATCGTTGGGACTACAATACGCCTATTGAAGAAACCATGGAAGCCTTACATGATGTGGTGAAGTCCGGTAAAGTGAGATATATTGGGGCCTCAGCCATGTTCGCTTGGCAGTTCCAAAAAGCATTACATGTAGCAGAGAAACATGGTTGGACCAAGTTTGTCTCCATGCAAAACCACTTGAACCTCATCTACCGTGAAGAGGAACGAGAAATGTTGCCTTTATGCAAGGAAGAGAAGATTGGTGTAACTCCCTACAGTCCTCTTGCTTCAGGCAGATTAACTCGTGACTGGTCCGTATCGACACTCCGATCCGAGACAGACAAAATTCAGAAATCCAAGTACAATGCGACAAGTGATGCGGATCGGCTTGTTGTTGAACGAGTTGCATCCATTGCAGAAAAATACGGTGTCCCTCGCACACACATTGCACTTTCGTGGTTGCTGCAAAAAGACACTGTAGCGGCTCCAATTATCGGTGCCACCAAAATATCGCATCTGGAAGATGCGGTAGGTGCTCTTTCTGTTAAGTTGACCTCAGAAGACGTCTCATTCCTTGAAGAGCCCTATGTACCTCACCCTGTAGTAGGTGCTCAATAATCCCTTTTGCTTAAAATATAGAAGACCTCCTCTTTCCGTATCTGGAAGTTGGGGGTCTTCTTTTTATATCGCGATTTATTTGCGCCAGAATGTTGAACATTCTGCCTTGTCCTTTATATTGAACTCAATCATTCTCTCAAGTAACGAAAAATCAATCTCCTGTTTCCACTTCATTCGCACCAACTCTTTGGTGTGATCATACCCCGCCTGAGTGATCTCTTCCGAAAAACGATTAATTCCTGCCTTCTCGGGAGCAACAGCCAAATGTTGCTTGGATACACTAAATCCAATGATGAAGGTCTCATGGTCGGTAAACATCGGTTGGTTCCAGGCTATTTTTTGTTTTAAATTCGGGAATTTTTCAGTGACCCAGTTCAAAACTTCTTCCGTTCGTGCCTGGTGTTCCGGGTTATCGATGCGTGCTATAAATTCTGCAAAGGTCTCCATTGGTTTCCCCCAAATCATGAAATATACTATTTAATTTGACCCATTCATACTCATTCTATCATGAATATCAAATTCAATACCCCTTATCGGTTGTTTTAATGCAAAAAAATTTGTAACAACAAAGTTCTCTTTAATAGGTCGATGTCTATAGTCATAGCGGAGCTATTACCCGCAAAGACTTTAGTAATTCCTTTCAGGATACTAATCTTACGAGGGATATACTAATATAAGGATCTATATCCCTTGAACCCAGTTGATAAGAACTGTTATCACCGTCCCAAGCTCACACAGTTCCATTTTTCTTTACAGCATAAGCAACATCTGTGTTTTCTGCTATATCAACCACGTCAGTAAGTTTGACAGATACCAGTTGGACAAGAGGTTCTATATGCTAAATAAATGCTTGATTGTCTCAAGTGTTTTATTAGCATAGGTTGGTCGACAGTGACCAAGCTCATCAATTAGAAAAATATTTTTTTGATCTTTAGCTATCTTACCTTATTCCTCTTTCGTGATGCCAGATAGGAACGTTTTGATTTCTCGAGTCGAACTCACATGAACCTTATTCTCCTAGTTTAAAGACTTTCTCAATACTGAGATAACTCTTATACTGCCCGCGCCTATACTTGAGTAGAATTAAACATGCCTTCAAGAATCAGCTGGCTTTATCTAATCTCTAAAATGACTTGAACCGCCGTCGAGTTTATCAACTGCGCAATTCAGTAATATTAACGTTCATATGTTCAACAAGTATTAAAAGGTTATATCCACTTCCACTTCGCTCCACAATAGTGTCATTTTATGAATGCAACCTCTTACCGAATAATCTACCGTTAAACTCAGCTCAGATCTCTTTTCATCTATGATTGTTTATAATATTTCTTTAAGATTAACTTGAAATTATCACCTAAATATTATAAAAAAAGAAAAAATGATATACTCTAAATATTTATATATAATTGTTATAGTTCGGGTCTTCGGGATTCTTAATTAGTTCAAGTTTGAAATTTAAATATTAAGTATATCTATATTCGAACACATAAGTCAGGAGGACTTTACATGTTTAAACCAAACGATAAATGTTTCTGTGAATCAGGTAAAAAATTTAAGTATTGCTGCGGAAATGTACAAAAGAACGATGAGAAAGAAATTACATTTCAAAATTATGAAATTCGGAAGATGGAAAAGAAATTAACGGAAGCGAAAAAAAGTCATAATTATACTTGTCTATATCCGGGTTGTGAAGATAGATCAATTTCATCACACTCAATACAAGAAAAAAGATTCTTAAACAAATTAGCTACTAATGGACATGTACTACAGGTTGATATTAATATAAGAAGTAAAGTTGCATATATTAACGCAGAAAAAAAGGGAATAAGTCAGGATGCATCAACTTTTTTCGGTTTCTGTTCAGACCATGACACTAAAATTTTTCAAAAAATTGAAATAGAGGATACTATTTTTTCAACCCCAGAACAGTTTTTTTTATTTGCATATAGAGCATTATCTCAAACACTTTTTACTTCTCAGGAAATGTACTACTTAAATGTTGTTGCGGTTAGAGAAAAACCTTTACTAGTAAAAGCTCCTCTATTTCAAAAGCAAGTCATGGAGAAAAAGTACATAAGAGAGTCCTTTCAGAAGTATAAGGATCAATTTGATCAAATTCTACTTACATCTGATTTCGAAAAATTAGAAACCGTCAAGTTTACTCTTCACAAAAAAGCAGATGTTGCTATATCTTCCTGTTTCACTTTACCTTTTGATATTTTCGGAGAGCCCCTTAATTACAAAGAACAACCTAAAAAGATAATGTTGACCGTCTGTTACGAAAAGGAAAAAACGTTTATTCTTATTAGCTGGCTTAAATCAGAGGCTAATTATTTTCGAGCACTTAAGGCTCAGTTGGCACTGTTAAACGAAGAACAAATTGCACTTTTTGTTAATAACATTATACCCATGTATTGCGAGAACTACTTTATAAGTTCAAAGCTTTTTGATAATTTTAGTCCAGAGGCAAAAGAAGAATTTTTAACAATTAATGAATTGGGTTTAAACTATAGTTTATTAAGAAATCTTCAAACCAAACATCAATATAGTTTTTTTACGAAGCTTAAAACAGTTCAAGAAATTTAAGATTGGATTGCAAACCTGCTTCCAAATATATTGAACCTTCATAGAATATAAAAAGCCGTTGATTGTTGTTATCAACGGCACTCCAACTATTATTTAGTTACCTTGTATTTAATCAGATTATATCGGTGGTCGCTAACCATGGTGCGATAGACCACATTTTCGGACGAGTCATATGCAAAGTTACTCTTATGCACATTGTCTAAAACAAAGTATTTACTAAGCATAATGTCTCCATTATCGTTCATTAAGGTATACCTCTCTCCCCATTTGCCATCAATGGTTCCAAAGCTAGTATACTCAATATAGCTATCGTTTCGATAGGAGCTCATCAAACCATTAAAATTAAGCTCTCCTTCATATGCACGAGAAAACAGCTTTTTGAAGTTATGATCATATAAAGTGATACTGTGTTCAGATTTGTTATCGATTAATAGTTTACTTCCGGTCGAATGCATAGAAATATTCATGTTTCTATTAAGCACAGTGTCCCATTTGAGTTTACCATTAACTCCATAAGCCATTAATTTCTGTCCACCATATGAATTGGATCTTGCATATTCTACAATTAGTGTACCGCCACTTAATTGATGATAACCCGCAACGTAGAATCCACCAAAATTTTTGGAGTTAATCGTAAATAACGGCTTTTTCAAAGAGGTTACATCTTTAAAAACCTCGATTTTATTTTCACCTACAAAATGGAGTACATAACCAGAAGTCAGTACTTCAGTTTTATAACCTAACACAGTTTGGCTTGTCGTTATTCCTTTGGAATTTAATGTGATAAAACGGGACTGATTTTTAAGATAATCTGTTTGTTGTAGAACAATTCCGTTTTTATACGGATAGATATTTGAGAAACTTAAATCCTTCTTCTCGAATAAACGCTTTCCTTTCGCATCCAAACTAAGAATGTTAAACGTTTTCCCGTGATTCGTAGAATACTGATAGAATATACTTCCGCTCTCGTTATAGAACCAAGCGTGATTCAAAGGGTAAAAAATTTTCACTTTATTTTTAATGTCGTACGCCCAGGCAAATTTCCCTGTCTTATTATTTATCGTGTATAGGCCGAAGTTATTACCAGACAAAGTGCCCGGGTTTAGCATGACAAGCTGAGCAGCATGGTTAATATTGTCTTGAGGATTGTAACCTAGATCAAAGCTCAGATAATTAAATTCTTTAGGAAGAGTATGTACCCATTCCTGCTGTAGCCCTCCGTGCTCCTCTAAGCTTAATTCGGTAAATTCTGCATACATCTGATTTGTGCTGGCTAAATACAAAGTTAAAACTACGAACATTGCTATGAATCTTTTAGATATCTTACCTTTCAATACTGGCACAGCCCTTCTCTTATCTTATGAATTCTATTTCTATGAACTGAACGAACATTGTTATCATTTAAAGGAGAGGTAACAGATTTTTTGTTACAAAGAATATCCTAATGTAGCTTACTTCTGATGAACTACCGTCATTGTGAGTGCATGAGAGGTTAATAATAATATGCATCTACTTAGAAGGACGTATAATTGATCCGAAATTAAATAATGAAGTAATTCCGCCTACTTTTAAGTCGTAATCACCCGTGGTAGTCGCAAGTGGTATATCAGCATAACCCTCGTATCGTGTTCCCTTTATAAAGTGGATTGGATGATCACCCATAAAGGGATCAAATATAACATTACTATCTTTATTGAAACTTTTAAGCGTAAATTCAAATTTAATTCGTATGTAGTACTCTCCGTATCTTTTAGATTGCATTGCCATGGAAGGTTCTGCCACTACATTCCCTGTAATAATAACTTTATTCTGTTTCACATACGTAACGTATCGTTTCATTGCTGGAAGCATCCCTAAATTCCCACGATTAGCATACGAGAAAGCTCTCGTTGCCCAAGTATCATCAATAGTTCTATAATCTACATTTAGAATTTTTTCGTAGTACCCCTCCACATTATTTTTCCACATATCAAGTATCGGTTTTGAATTATAGGCCAGATCCGTTTTCGAGAGCTCGATAGAGGTTGTATCTATTGCCTGGTAAGGTTTCATTTCATACATTTCATTCGGATACTCTTCTAAGATATAGGGATAGTCCTTTGCATTCTTAGGCAAGTTAGTCGTACGAATAACATGACCCCAATAGTCCGTTGTTGCATTCATCGCTTGTTCAGCTTTAGCTAAGGCGACTTCATCCACTTTCAAAGTTTCTCCATTGCGTATTTTTTGAATACGTTCAAGAATGATCAGTGCTTGAGCACGAGTCGTTGTCCCTTCTGGATCAAGTTTTCCAATTCCTGTTCCCGAAATAAGTCCGTTTTTTACAGCTATGTACATAAATTCTTTGTCCGTACTTGCTTTTTGATCAATTGCTCTCACAGCAACGTGAATCATTTCCAAACGAGACATGGGCTTAGTCCAATCATCGACTGGAAAATCAGACTCGCTGTAAAGTCCCTTTAATTTAGCTGATTTAACATATACCTCGTACCATAGGCCATGACTTGGGATAGAATCAATCTCTGTTCCGAATGAACCCGCAATGAGCTTCAAAAATTCTGCGCGCGTAACCTGATTATCGGGATAAAACATTCCGTCAGGGTAGCCACTTACAATACCCTGCTTAATAGCATTCAAAATACTAGATTCTGCCCAGTGTCCTGAGATATCGATAAAATGATCCAATACATTTTTGTCATTCTCTCCTGTTTCTGCGGATAGATTTGGCGTACTTTGAGTGCTTTCTCCAGATGATACGCTAGTTTCTAAAGCATATGTTGTAGCATGTAAGTCTGCCATTGTTAACAACAGGATAACTGCACTTGATGTTAGAAGAACTTTCTTCATCTTTTAAACCTCGTTTTCAAATAATGATGTGGGTGGGTAGTCCAATTCAATAATAACTTGTACGTGATTCAGTGTCCAACGAATTCCGGAAAAACAGTACAACTAAAAGAGGATATAGAAAATTCAACAATAGTACTTAGCCAACGCTATATATGCACTGGAATATCCATTATTTAGATGTATATCATGTGATAAAACTTTTTGATTTTTCAAAACTGTATTATTAGAAGCTTCTCAAGTGAACTAAACATTAAATTGCTTATAATTTGAAATTCCCACATATCGATATTTAGGTTTACTGAAAAATAAATGATTATTTCACTGTGTTCATATCTACTGTAAGTAGCCGATGCAGCTTGCTAAACTGCTCATTGCTTTTTGAACTATCGTTTTCCGTTAGCTTAATGAAAGCACCTTATTTTTTCTCAAGTAGGGTCCAAGTTATCTCAAGTTCATCTCCTACTAGGTTTTCATTCGCTCCTTCTAGACTTTAAATGTTTTCTTTTATCCAAGGTCGCAACTTATCCGCATAGAGAGCGCGTTCATCTGGATCAGACTGAGAACCATTTGACAGATAAAGTTGATCATTCACGTATCTAGGGTAAACATGGAGATGATAGTGCCAGACGTCTTGATTACTAGCAGGCTCATTATGTTGCCGTGTCGAAATCCCATCACATCCATATGTACTTTTCATTGCAAATGCTGTAAGCTGAGCCGCGCGGTGAATTTCAACAGCGTATTCCGCAGGGAGTTCAAAGATGTTCTCGAAATGTTGATTCGGAACAATAAGAACATGTCCTTTATTGTTTGGCCACCATTTGCCCGCTATAAATGCCGTTACCTTTTCATTCTGATAGATGATATCCCTTTGTTTTGTTCCCTGATCAGGTCGCTCGATACCCCAAATATGACAAAATGGACATTCGTACCCCTCAGGCTGATGTGAAAATGATGCCTTCATCTTTCTCATTCCACTCCTTTCATGTTTTCTTCAACTAGTTATTAGACGCAGGTATCTTCGTTCGTTGCGATAAGAAGGTGGATTATAGAACGAATCAGCAATTAACAAAACAGAACAGCAGCTGACCTTATCGGCAGCTGCTTTCTTCTATCTTTAACTACCACTATTGCACAGTTCACAATTACATGGTGCTGATATCAATAACAAAGCGATATTTCACGTCGGAAGCCAGTACACGTTTGTATGCTTCGTCAATCTGATCGGCGGAGATGACCTCAATGTTAGGTGCAATATCATGTTCTGCACAGAAATCAAGCATTTCCTGCGTCTCACGGATACCACCAATCATGGAACCTGCGAATGAACGGCGATGACCGATAAGAGAGAATACGTTTACGGCTAGTGGCTCAGCAGGAGCACCCACGTTCACGAGTGTACCATCCAGTGTGAGCAGTGAGAAATAAGCGTTAATGTCAATATTCGCACTTACCGTGTTAATCATCAGATCAAAGGTGCCTGCAAGTTTCTCGAATGTTTCCGGTTCGCTTGTGGCAAAGTAGTGATCTGCACCAAATTGCAGTCCATCTTCTTTTTTGCTCAAGGATTGGGAGAGAACCGTTACTTCGGCACCCATCGCATGTGCAATTTTGACAGCCATATGACCAAGACCACCCATACCTACAACGGCAACTTTCTTACCTGGGCCAGCTCCCCAGTGATGCAGTGGCGAATATGTCGTAATACCGGCACAGAGCAAAGGTGCAGCAGCATCAAGTGCAATGTTATCAGGGATGCGAACGATGAAATCCTCTACGACAACAATGTGAGTTGAATATCCACCTTGCGTAGGCTCACCGTATTTGTCTACCCCAGCGTACGTGGGAATATTTCCTTTAAGACAGTATTGCTCTTCACCTTTGCGGCAGTTATCACATTCACCACAAGAGTCAACCATACATCCGACCCCTACTCGGTCACCGACCTTGTATTTGGAAACTCCGGTTCCTACATCGGTCACAATTCCGGCAATTTCGTGTCCAGGAACGAGTGGATAATTCACAGGGCCCCATTCACCGTGGGCAGTATGGATGTCAGAATGGCAGATACCTGCATATTTAATCTCGATTAATACATCATTGGTATCCAGATCACGTCGTTTAATTTCAGCACTTCTGAATTGTTGGTCTGGTCCGTCAACGGCTCTGGCTTTAGCTATAATCAATGGGATAACCTCCTAGTAATTTAAAGTTCAAAATAATCTTACCCCCTCTAGTTAACTCTAGGTCAAATGTTTATCTTATTTTTTTATCTCGAACTTACTTTGACATCCAGTAATCCAACATGTTAGAATTCACTCGGATCAATCCTAGAGTTAACTCGAAGTCTACCCCTAGTAGAAAGGAATTCATTCTAAATGACCTATTCAATCGGTGAAGTTGCCAGAAAATTAGACCTTACGGTATATACATTGCGTTACTACGACAAGGAAGGACTCATGCCTTTTGTAGAACGTACCACAAGCGGAACACGTTTGTTCAAAGACTCCGACATTGACTTTCTAAAGATCATCCAATGTCTGAAGCTGACCGGCATGCCTATTAAAGACATTAAAGACTTTATTGAATGGTGCTCAGAAGGGGACTCCTCGCTGAAGCAAAGATATGACATGTTCACAGAGCGAAAAGCTATTGTGGAAGCACAAATGGAGGAACTAAGAAGAACCATGGAAGTCATTGAGCACAAACGCTCCTACTACGAAACAGCTTTGGAGGCTGGAACCGAAGAGATTCACAAAATTAAACCGATGGAAAATGCCATCACCAATTGATGGTTCATACTTTCTATTTTCTAAAATTAGCGCACAAAAATAGTAGCTTGAAGTCCTCTAACGGATTTCAAGCTACTTTTTTGGGTATGTCTCTACTTATCATTTTTCCAAAAGTTTCATCGTTACATGGATAATCCGGTTTAATTTTTCCTTATCCATCGAGGTTCTTGCCATGGCTCTGATGCCGACAGAAATATTGTGTAGGTACTCTGCCATTTCCTTCGCATCATGATCAGAAGAGAATTCTCCCTCCCGCTGCCCCCATTGAATAATCTGCTCGAACATACGCTCAGCTTCATTAAACGATTCAAGAGATCGGTTGTCCACTTCCTGATCACGTGCGCCCAGCTCCACAGCCGAGTTCACAATCAAGCAACCCGATGGTGTCTCCTCTGCTTCACTGATCATAACATCGAAAATTTTATGCAGTGCTTCCACTGCCGTCTTGGATGCCTTGATTTCTGCAAGTAATGTGGTACTGACCTTTCCTCTGTAACGATCCATTGCCTGCAAAAACAGCGAATGTTTGTCGTCAAATGTATCATATATACTTCTGCGATGAATTCCCATATGCTCAACCAGATCACTCATCGACGTCTTCTCGTAACCTTGTTCCCAGAAGATCTTCATTGCTTTATCCAATACTTCGTTCACTTCAAACTCTTTACTTCTAGCCATTCAACTTCCCTCCCAAAATCAATCTAACACATCGGGAACGATCAGTAAATAAAAGATGCAGATACCCTTTTCATTCTCTTCTGATCATGTATTAGCTGAACCATAAGTGTATATCTTCTGTACTTGTTGTATATCATGACCTGTGTAATTGTGAATATGCAACCAGCAATCAGAATGTCTTATCCATTCACATCAAATGTTTGCCTATTCCTATCCGTTTCTTACCGCCTTCGGTCAATATACGATAGAATGTGATTATTATGTTGTGAGGGAAAAAGGAGAACTTTGCATGTCTGATCAAATACACGAACAACAGAACGAATTAGCCACACTCATTGACCATCATTCTGACAAGGATGGGGTGCACCTGACGGCGATCCCTTCATTATTTCTAATCCGTGAATCGGTCGTTACTGAACCTATATTTAGGGTGAATGAACCATCCTTCTGCATTATCGTTCAGGGTGAGAAAGAGGTCCTGCTGGGACAGGATCGTTTCCGGTATGGTCCAGGAAGTTATATCGTGGCAACCGTTGACTTGCCGGTTAGTGGACAAGTGATTCAAGCCTCGTCTGAGGCTCCCTATCTGGCCCTGAAACTTGAATTCACATCCAGTGAGATTCTGGAGGTATTGAACCATTCCGATTTTCCAGCAAGACCGCGGAAAACAACGAGGCGTGCGATGTTTGTCAGCCAAGCTGAGCCTTCTCTGCTGGATGCGGTTGTCAGGTTAGCCCGTTTGTTAGAAGATCATTCGGAAGATATCCCACTACTCGCTCCTTTGTTCAAAAAGGAAATCCTCTATAAAGTGCTGAAAGGTCCTCATGGGATTGCTCTGGAACAAGCTACCATGGAGGGCAGCCATACCTATCGCATCAGAGACGTTATTGAATATATTATGAATCATTCTGATCAGAATTTTCGGGTTGAGGAATTGGCGGATTTGGCAAATATGAGCACTGCCTCACTGCACAGACATTTTAAAGAAGTGACTGCCATGAGCCCGATTCAGTTTCAAAAACAACTTAGGCTGCAAGAAGCTCGCCGCTTGTTATTATCCAAGTCCACCGATGCAGCAGATGTAGCATTTCGGGTAGGTTATGAGAGCCCTTCCCAATTCAGTCGTGAATACTCTCGCATGTTCGGATTCCCACCCAGAGAAGACATTAAACGCCTGCGAGGTAAAACCGATGAGACGACTACTTGACTGGTTACTGGCTAGTATCGTTCCCTTACCTCTAGTTTACCCCAAAAAGGACTCCTTCTGTTTTGTCAGTCGGAGTCCTTCCCTATGCAAGGATTAATGAAGATCATTAAATCGTTAACATGAAGTCTTTAATACATTAAAAACCATTCGTATATTGTTTTGGAACGTCCGTTGTCTTGCGCAAAGCAGACGCAGCTTCCAAGGCCCAGTAAGGATTTCTTAACAGCCCTCTGCCAACTGCAACGAGATCAGCTTCTTCATTGCCGATAACTGCATTCGCCAATTTCGGGTTGTCCAGTCTTCCAACAGCAATCACGGGTACATCAAGAGCTTCTTTGATTGCTTTAGCGAGAGGTACTTGATAAGCTGCGTGAGTTCCTGGTCTGCCCGATGCACCAATAGGTCCCTCGCCACCAGATGAGATGTCAAATACGTCAACGCCTGCCTCTTTATAAGCTTTGGCAAACTCGGAACTTTCGTTAATGCCATAGCCACCTTCGACATATTCTTTGGCTGAAATACGCATCATCAGGGGCATGTCTTTTGGTATCTCTGCCTTTGCAGCCTGAATGATCTCCCGTCCAAATAACGTTAAATCTTGACCATATTCATCTTCTCGCTTGTTTGTTAGTGGAGAATGGAACTGATGAATCAAATATCCATGCGCGCCATGAAGCTCAATCGCATCAAAACCAGCTTTCACAGCACGGGCTACTGCACTACGGAATTTCTCAACCATTCCTTTTACTTCATCCGTTGTGAGCGCTCTTGGCTGCTTGGAATTCTCATCAAAGGCGATCGCCGATGGAGCTACTGGAACCTCGGCATCTTCTGCTTTGCGGCCCGCATGAGCGATCTGGATAGCGACCTTGGCACCATAACTGTGACACGCATCTACGATTCGTTTCAGAGCCGGGATCTGTTCATCTGACCATAACCCAAGATCATAATCTGAGATCCGGCCATCCGGCTCCACATCTGTCATTTCAATGATAATGAGACCTGTTCCTCCCACGGCACGACTAACGTAGTGCATATAATGCCAATCTGTTGCAATACCATCTTTTTGCTCAACTGAATATTGACACATTGGTGCCATTACGACACGGTTTTTAAGCTCCAGGCTTTTAAAAGAATATGGACTAAACAAATCTGTCATCAAAATAAAACTCCCCTTTTCATGAATCATGTATAATAAAAATGCATGCGCAAGCATCAAAAAAGTGCCTTCGCTAAATAATTCCTTATGATTAAGAACTCGCATGTATCTTTTAGTTCATTTACTTCATCACATAAAGACATTCAAACCCATGCTTTCGCAAAATACGTATAGCCTTTTTGGATTGAAGCATACCAGGTGACATTATAATTACGTTATCTTCTCGAAGAAGGTATTTTTCCCAGGTGAAAGCAAGGCGCCCCAATGAGATATTAATCGTATCCGGAGTAGGATTAGCCATATAATCCGTCGCATCTCGAATATCGATCACTTTATATTGCCGAAAATCACGCTCTTGTCTGAGAAATACTTGATAATCTATATATTCAAGATTGCGCAGTGGCCAAAATTGACGTACAACAATGAAGATACCTAAAATGAAGGTCAAAAGCATCAACATAATCATTGTATAGCCCTCTCTTAACTCATCTGATATCGTCGAAAATTTTGTTTTGGATCAGAGCCCACTCAATGCCTCAGATATTGTATCCTCACCAGCGATTAGATCAAATGAACACCTGTAGGTATTCTTCTCACTCAAACTGGCCAAAATCACATGAGCTACATCTTCACGAGTGATGTTACCGGATGTAATATTCTCAGCAGCAGAAACTTTACCTGTTCCCGGCTCATTCATTAGAATCCCTGGACGTATAATGGTATAAGTTAACCCACTGCTCTCTAACAATTTATCAGCATAGTGTTTCGCTACATAATATGGAAGGATGTTATCATGCCAGTTCTCACGATTATTGGCTTGGATCGCACTCACCATGATAAATCGATCAATACCCGCTTTTTGAGCCGCTTCAATGGTTTTCCCGGCACCATCCAGATCAATCAGGAGTGTTTTATCATATCCCGTTGTACCGCCAGAACCAGCTGCAAATACGATCGCATCACAACCCGTTGCAGCAGCTACAAGTGAGTCAACCGTACCTTCCAAGTCGGCAAGCACCGTTTCCACACCCTGTGCTGCAAATGAATCTGCCTGCTCTTGTTTTCGTACCATAGCAAGAACAGTGTGCTCTTCACTATTCTTCAAAAGATGAATAAGCTGTTGACCAATCTGTCCATTTGATCCTACGACGAACACCTTCATGTTCAATGCCTCCTTAATACATGAATCACCGCTCTATATTAAATTCATGCGCATGCATTTAATTTAAAGGATATATTAATGAGTGTCAAGTCTTCTTATAGGGTAAATGACTACATTACCCTATATTCACCCTGGCCTTAGAACAATTCTTTAGTGAGGTTCTCTAATCGAGTCTCAAATCCATCCTGTTCCAATTCAGTTTGCAAGACCTGATTAAACGTTTGAAGTGCTTTCTTGTATTTATTCTCTCCAAGCTCCGTAATACGAGTGTAAATGCCACGCCGGTCATCTTCACATGCATGTCTTTCCAGCGCCCCACAGTCTTTCGCTTCCATCCTAACGACGAGCCTGGAAGTAGCACTTTGGCTCAACCCCACCAGTTCTTGAAGTTGTTGTAGGCGTAACTCCTTACCCTCCGCATTATATATGAAATTTAACACATAAAATTCCTTCAAAGATAAGTCATATTGTTGAAGCAGAGCTTGTTCCAGCTTCTCGTTCAGATGGGTATGAAGGTTAGAGAAAGCCAACCAAACATTCAAACGTTCACTTTTTTGCTGCAATCTAGATCACCCCACTTGATATTTAATGTTTATCAGCAGTTATCCTATTGTATCAAGCTTAATTACATTGGTCAAAATCAAACCAAGATCGACTCTTATATAAAATTCTATGCTCATAAGAAGAGCATTCCCTCGTCTTGTAGCAACGTTTCGGAAATGCTCCAGTATTACCATGTATATGGTTCTATCTTATTTTGCCGAAAGCAAGCTGTCCGTAATAAACTGCAGCTGTCCTTCCAGGGTTACCGGATCATTGTACGTGTCTGAGGTAGGGTCAAGCTGAAACACCTGGTTTCCCTTCACCGCAGGCAAGTTCTTCCATAATGTATTATCATATACGATCTTGGGATCAGTCGTATCTCCCGACCACGGGCTGGTGAAGATGATATCACCTGCATACTCCGGCAATAGTTCCATGGAAATTGAAGCCCATCCGGTCCCGCTATCAATTGCTTCAGCTTGAGCCTTGGCTGGTGCCTTGAGACCAAACTCCCCGTAAATAATTTCACCGCCTCGACCATAGTTATGACCAAATACAAATAATCCTTTGGCGTACGGATTCAGTATGGAAACGGTGCGATCGCCTACAGTTTCCTGAACCTTGGGCTTCAATTCGTTGATCTTCGCTTCCCAGTTAGCATTCCAGGCTATTGCGGCGTCTTCTCTATGGGTGAGCTTACCCATTTCAAGCATTAGATCCTTGAAATCACGCTTTCCAAATGTAATCTGTACGACAGGTGCAATCTGCTCCAGCTTGTCGATGCCTTCTGTTCCAGTGTACACAATAAATAAGTCAGGTTTTAAACTGATTAGTTTCTCTGGTGTAGGCTCTTCACCCAGATCACTGGTACCCGCTGCTGCAAGTTGATCCTTGATATATTTGTTGTTCATCGCTCCTGATAAAGCGCCGACTACCGGTGCATCAAGGGCTACAAAGTAGCCTGTCGAAAATGAGGTCAAATCAATAATGCGCTTAGGATTCTTCGGTACCTGTACTTCGCCTGCATCCGATTGATATGTAACCAGCTCCTCTTCAGTAGTGGCACTGGTTTCAGCGGAAGAAGCTGCATTCGAGTCCGTCTTGGTTTCTGTATCCGCAGCTGCATTGGTGCTGCCCGCGGTTGTACTATTGGTCTTGGCAGATTGTCCACATGCACTCAGTATTAGTAGCAAGATGAGTGACATCATGAACCATATTGGTGTTCTCTGTTTCAGCAAAATAAACCCACCTCTTCATCGATATTGATAATCGTTATCAACGATAACATGCTCTGAATGTTTTTACAAGACAAGTTTATTTCACTCACTCTATGAATTCTAACTTGCAAGTCACCACGTTAAACAGCTATCATCAATAGAGTAAATAATAATACAAATAAAGGAACACATTGGAAAGCCAATGAAACGTATTCAAGGAGGAAAACATGGAAGAGATTATATTGTGGTTAAAGTATTTGTTTTTAGGTATTGTTCAAGGTGCGACAGAACCAATCCCCGTCTCCTCAAGCGGTCACCTGATCATCGCTCAGAGACTTATGGGCATGAAGCAGAATGGATTGTCATTTGAGATTTTAACGAACACGGCATCACTTATCGCTATTATTTTTATATACCGGGAAGATATCAAAAAGTTGATCATTGGTGCACTAGGTTACCTGCGTACTCGTAAAGAAGAATATCGAGCAGACTTCATGTTTTGCTTATACATAATTATTGGTACGATCCCTGCTGCTGTCGTTGCAGTCCTGTTCAAGGACCGGATTGAAGAAATTTTCTCGTCCGTATATACCGTTTCCATCGCGCTATTGATCACCGGGGTTGCCTTATGGCTGATTCGTAATCTCCGTGGTCGCAAGCAAGACGGTGATCTGTCTACAAAAGATGCATTGTTGGTAGGTCTGGCTCAGGCGGTCGCTCTTATTCCGGGCATTAGCCGCTCAGGTGCAACTGTAATTGCGTCCATCGCTGTTGGCATGAAACAGGAAACAGCTTTGAAGTTCTCCTTTATGCTGTACATTCCCATAAGTATTGGTGGACTCATTATGGGGGTATCCGACATCGCCAATGATCCGAATCGATCACAGCTGGCTATCCCTTATCTGATCGCATTCATCACGACGCTTTTCGTCACGTATTTCTCCATGAGATGGTTTATGGGCATTATGGCCAAAGGCAACCTGAAATACTTTTCGTATTACTGTTTTGCCGCAGGTACTTTGTTGCTGATTTTCTTATAAAAAAAGTCCACACACCAAAAGGAACAACCAGCGATGGTTGTTCCTTTGTTGTATAGTGGCAGAGCCATAATGACCTATAGCAGGAGCTAAACGGTCAGGCGCGTAGCCTTGTTGCTTCTGTTAACCAGCTCTGTAGCCACGAACATGACACTGAACAGAATCAGCAGGATTAGGGGTACCATTGACATTCCCCATTGGCTTGCTATAAGCCCCATACCCAACGGGATGAGTGTTGAACCTGTATAGGCACTGGCCATTTCAAGTCCAATTACACTTGGAGATGCCTTCTCACCGAAGCGTTCCGGTGTCGCATGAACAATGCTCGGATAGATCGGTGCTCCGCCCAATCCCACGATGAATAAAGCCCCTGCGGCAATCCAATAAGGAATCGGCATAACCAGGATAACCAGTCCGACGCATCCAACGATTCCACCATACCTGATGAGATTTTTACTGGATACATGAGTCGAAAGAAAACCTGAGATTACGCGTCCCAAGATAATGCCAATGAAAAATAGGGAGGATAGTGCTGCGGCAGTACCTGGAGAAACTCCTTTGCTAACAATGAAGAAAGAAGCCATCCACAGACCGGCAGCAGTTTCGGAACCATTGTAACAGAGCATCGCAAGCATCGACATTTTCACGCCGGGGATACGTATGGCCTCACGGTTGCTTACGCGTTTCTTCTCATCACCTGAACCCTCTACTCTTCCCTTCTCAAAAATCCTCCATAGAGACAAAGTTGATAATAAGACCACCACGATCCCAAGCAAAATCAACCCCACAGTAACGTATCCTGCACGCCAGTTGTTTGCTTGATTCAGCCAATATGCCATAACGAGTGGGCCTGTCACTGCGCCAATTCCCCAGAAACAATGCAACCAGTTCATATGCTTGGCTTTGAAATGCAATGCTACATAATTACTTAGTGCCGCATCCACCGAACCTGCACCCAGACCGAGAGGGATCGCCAGAATCAGTAAAAACACAAAATTCTCAGAGAATGAGAATCCCAACAGCGCGATCGTTGTTGAGAGTATACTGAACAATGTGACTTTACCCGTTCCGAACCGGTGTAACAATCGGCTGGCAGACAGACTTGACACTACTGTACTAAATGAAATGATTAGAGATATATAACCAGCCATTTCTGTTGTCGCATGTATATCGTGTTTCATAACGGACCAGGCACTGCCAAGTAAAGCATCAGGTAATCCCAGCCCTATAAATGCGAGATAAATAATGATTAACAATAACGTGACCATCTGGGTGTACTCTCCTCAGTTTGTTTGAATTCTGATTTGCATTGAACCACCCATATAATAATATTGATATTTGTATTGATGATCTTCCTCAATATTGACTTAATATATCAGTATCCTGATATATTCTGGCGACTTATAACCTATATCACTGGTTCAAAATAGGAATTTCTCCAAGCAAATGCTTCAAGTTAATGGCATCCCACGGCATATGCTCAGTTATTCCTAATCCAACTACATCTGTTTCTTCAGACAGTTCTTTGATCAGATGAAGCAAGTGAGGTATTTGCATGGTTCCCGCTGGCGAAAACACATAAGGTTCCCCTGGTTTGGCGAATAACAGTGAACGAAACATGTTGGGATCAAGCACATCCAGATCAAGGTGAATTGCCAGATGTTTGAACCCAGTCTCTTTAATCCACTTCTTAATCGAATCCATGCCATAGGTTAATTCTTCAGTTCCAGCCGTTTGGATACCCAATCTTTGAATCACTTCGGTTTCCTGTTCCGTGGGGGTTGTCAACCCGGCCATGAAGACATGTTCAGGTTTCAAAGGGACTCTCACATGTTTGGCAAACTCCGGATCTCCTTCCCCAAGAAGGTTCCCGAGCGGTAAAGTATGACCGTTGTCATAGCCCTCGTATCTAACCAAATCACCGTGAGCATCAATCCATATCAAACCAAGTTCTCCGCCATATCGTTCATTTAAATAAGCAAACGGGGCTTGTTCAACCAAACAGTCACCACCAAACATGACAATGCGATCAGGCTGGTGAGCTTGAATGATATGCTGGGCAGCCAGCAATTGCTGAAGTAGCTGTGTTCTGCCTTTTATCCCGTTCTCGCTTACCAGAGGTGTTCCATCATAAGCCTCAACAGGAACATGAATGAGAGGTTGATTATTGTCAGGTGCGAGCCAAGCAAGCAGTTCCGCTCCAAAAGAGTAGTTCGGATTATCTCCACCTTGCCATTGAGGCATAAGCAGACGTATTGTTTTTTGAGTCATCGTAAATCTCCTTTACATCAAGGTAAGGTTAGTATAAACTGAGCCCAAACAAATAAATAGTACGTTCTTTTATGATAGGTACTACCCGAAAGGATAGTGTAAATGATGAGTATGGCTGAGTACCACGGTAAAGTTAAAAACATTCAAGATACCCCTTTTGGATACACGTTGTCTGTCATTGGTGGCAAATGGAAAATGGTGATTATGTATCTTCTGGCTGATAACCAGCCTGTTCGTTTTAATGAACTGAAAAGACAGATTGGCGCCATCACGTATAAAACGCTGAGTTCACAGCTCAAAGAATTGGAAGCAGATGGTATGGTGGAGCGGAAAGAATATCCCCAAGTCCCTCCTAAAGTCGAGTACCGTCTGACAGCGAAAGCTGAAACGTTATTGCCCGTTTTGGAAGGCCTATGTGAATGGGGTGTCCAACATCAAGACCCTTCGATCAATAATAGCGCAACGGATTGAACGCTTTTGTCTATATACTCAGATGAGATAATTGGACTAAATGGAGTATGTTAAAACGCAAAAAGTCGCCAATCGGCGACTTTTTTACTTTTATCTTGTGTTCCTCTGTCCGTTCAGCATCATAAAAGCTGTGATTCGTAGAATTATACTTTTTCGTGTACCAGATCTTTCTGATATGCCAACACTCTGTCCCAATTTCCGCTGAAAACAGGAATTCGATAATACCCTACACGCTCATACAACGCTGCAGCTTCTGGTTGCAAGGGACCTGTTTGCAGTTTCAGATTGGTATAACCAAGTTCGTTCGCAATACGCTCTGCCTCGGCCAAAATCGCCTGGGCAATGCCCTTACGGCGGTAACCACTCCGTGTATACATGCGTTTAACTTCTACAGATGTTTCATCAAGGGGCCGAAGTGCTCCGCAACCAACCGGATACCCGTCGATCCTGGCAACGATAAAAGCCGCACGTGGCACCTCAACGTCTGACAGTTGAAATCCCGCAGTTCCATCACCGCCATATAACAACCCGAGTTCTTCACTCAGTTCCTTGATCAGTAACAGCGAATCTTCGCTTCGAATATCTTCAGCTGCTGCATGCACGATATGTGTCATCCCACATACCCCCTTTATCTTATTGGACTTATTGGTTTAAATGATATATCTAAATTATCATTCCCAACAGCAAGCGTCAATTCCCTCATTCATTGAATATTTCTATAAGCATCTGAACGTATCTTTTTGCCGTCTTTATTCGTTTACATAAGAAATATAACGAGCAACGATGTATATGAATTCCAACTCTCGGAGGTCTGATATTATGGAAATTTCAAAGGGAATAGCAATGCTTCAGCTTGATTTTGAGGGGAATATAATTCACCCTGTTCTGATATGGGATGAAGAAATGGCTGTGTTAATAGATACCGGTTTCCCTGGACAATATGACGATTTATGTATCGAACTCGAAAAGGTAGGTGTGCCGATCAGCCAACTTAAAGCAGTGATTTTGACACATCAGGATGTGGACCATATCGGGTGTCTTCCCGAGATTTTGAAAGAGTGTGGCTCACAAGTCAAGATATATGCATATGAGCTGGATAAGCCATATATTGAGGGACAGCTCCCTCTTCTCAAAGATGGTCACCTTGAGCATCCTCCGATGGGCAAAGTAGATGAAACGGTGTCTGATGGTCAGGAACTGCCGTTTTGCGGTGGAATTCGCGTTATTCATACACCTGGTCATACACCAGATCATATCAGTCTATATTTGAAGCAAAGCAAGACGCTCATCGCCGGTGATTCAATGTACAGTGTAGACGGCATGCTTGGAGGCATTCATGAACCAACTACGCTGGATACAGAGACAGCTCGATTCTCTTTGAAAAAGTATTTCGAACTCGACATTACATCTGTGGTTTGTTATCACGGTGGACGAAGTCATAGGAATGTAAATGAACAGATCTCAGAACTTACTCAAGGATTATAAATATTAAAATTGCTGATCCGCGATTGGTTACCGTCTAAACCCAATAACCATTCTTAGTCTTAGCATAGTCTTCCTATTGCTTGGCATATTGCAAAATGGCTGTAGCCGCACGAATTCGCAGCTCTTCTTCTTCACTGTGTAACGCTTCTCTCAGCACCTGGAGAGCTGTTTGAATCGTGGCTTCATCTACCCCTGTTGAGAGAGAGTTGGTTGCTTCGGCTGTTACACTGACTGCAAGACCTCGATCCAGCTGTGCTTGTGATATGGGATATTCAAACTTCGCAAGGATGACTGAATCAATTTGCAGTGCCTGCACTTTGTCATTCAGCTCAGCAAGAGGAATACGACCTAACCATGTAACTCCCCGACGGTGACAGATCAAGTCGTTTTCTGTGCCAGTGGAATCGTCGTAATAATAATCCCCGATATCCCCAACATACGTCCATTCATCATCGCTAATTATTACATAATCTCCATCCTGCATGAGGTTAGCAAACATATGTAGTGTCGCGAGTGTGCTCGCCAATTCTGCTTCATCCAAGCTATAGTGTTGAACCAACTGTTCCTTCCATAGCTCCGGGGGCGTTTGTTCCAGATCCCCTGTACCTGACCAAGCAATACCAATATAATTGTCTTCCAGAAATGATGTTACTCTGTTGACTCCGTGCACGGTGGACTGGATGTGATATAGATTCATGCGTACCGCCTTCCTTTCAATCATTCGTATGAACGTAGTTCACCATTGTAACATTAGTGGGGTCTATTTCAAACGTAATGATCTCTTTCGCATTTGGCGGGTTATGTGGACCGTAGAAAGTTCTAACTTCCAGAACGGTTCGAAAGTTATAACCACCTTGTATATGCCTTTTAAGTTCCAATACATGGATATCATATAGACCGTAGCTAGGGATCGGCATATGATTTGCCTGATAATAGTTGGTAATCTCACGGGAAATGTATGGGTTGAGTATCGTAAGTGCTAACGGCTTATAGTTTTCTTGTTGTACATACTCAGGATCTGCATATGTAACATCTGTGGATAGGAAAACACTATTTAACATTAATGTTATAGCTACAAGTATTGAGAAGAAAATTTGTTTTTGAATTACCATACTCATCCACCTTTTTACTTTCTATTATCCCGAGTGAATGCAAAAGCATACAGAATATTATTACGATCTAATATTAATCCATAGCTATATATCTGAATGTAAACGTGATGAAACTTGATATATTGATAATCTTTCTGTCATCGGAGTGGCAAGTGTAAATACTCGTTAGTTCAACTTATAAAGCATATACTTTTGGATATAGCCCCAGGCTATAACTAGGTATAATTTAATGGAATTACATTATAACTCCGGATCTGTGATAAATTTTGTGTAACATAAAAGCAGAGGGGTTTTAAACAATGACAAAAAGTAGTGTATTGGGATATCCGCGTATTGGTGCTGATCGGGAATGGAAGAAAGCGTTGGAAGCGTTCTGGGCAGGTAAGCTGGAGGAAAATGAATTTCACGCACGTTTGCAGGAGATCCGTATCAATCATTTGCGCAAGCAACAAGCAAAAGGCATCGACATCATTCCGGTTAATGACTTTAGCTATTATGATCATATCCTAGATACAGCCGTGATGTTTGGCATTATTCCTAAACGTTTTGCTTATAGTGGTGGCTCTGTTCCGTTGTCCGTATATTATGGCATCGCTCGGGGAACAAAAGATGCCGCAGCAAGTGAAATGACAAAATGGTTTAACACTAACTATCACTACATAGTACCTGAGCTGGACGGGGCTTCCCCAACTCTGACGGAAAACAAACCACTTCTCGCTTATCGTGAAGCAAAAGAAAAACTCGGCATTGAAGGCAAACCGGTTATTGTTGGACCGTTAACCTTCCTGAAGCTCTCCAAAGGTTATGATAAATCCGAGACAGACGCTTGGTTGGACCGCTTGCTGCCACTTTACACTCAATTGCTTCAAGAACTTGCAAGCGAAGGCGTTCAGTGGGTGCAGATCGACGAACCTATCCTGGTAACCAAATTAAGCGATGAAGACGTACAGCGTCTGAATAAAATATATAAAACATTTGCCGCAGCCGTTCCAGGCCTGAATATCATGCTGCAAACGTACTTTGAATCTGTAGAAAACTACAACGAGATTGTTGCACTGCCAGTTCAAGGTGTAGGACTTGATTTTGTACACGGGCTCTCTGGTAACACACAATCTATTCGGACATCCGGTTTCCCGGCAGACAAAGTGCTCGGAGCAGGTATTATTGATGGACGTGGGATCTGGAAAGCTTCCCTTCAAGCAAAACTGAATTTGCTGAATGAATTGACTGAGTTCGTGACACCTGAACGTATCATCGTGCAATCATCTTGCAGCCTGCTGCATGTGCCAGTAACCACAGACCGCGAGGCAAAACTTACATCTGAACTGAAGAATGCACTCGCATTTGCAGATGAAAAGCTGGATGAGATTGTTCTTTTGACTACAGCCTTATCTTCACCAAGTGCAGAGATTACCGCCAAAATAGACGAAGCAGAGCTTCCTCTTCTGGCGCTTCAGCAATCCGAAGATCGGAACCGTACCGCTGTACAGAAAGCCGTTGCTTCCATCAGTGTTCAACAGCCAGAACGCTCGCGTCCTTTTGCAGAACGTCATGAAGCCCAACAGGCCAAATGGCAATTGCCACTCTTCCCGACAACAACGATTGGTAGTTTCCCACAATCTGCTGAAGTCAGAAAAGCACGTCAGTTGTGGCGCAAGGGTGAGTTGAACAACGAACAGTATGCTGCCTTCATCCGGGAGCAGATTGATATCTGGATTAAGATTCAGGAAGAGATCGGAATTGACGTACTGGTGCATGGTGAGTTTGAGCGTACCGACATGGTTGAATTCTTTGGCGAGAAACTGGCCGGTTTTGCCTTTACACAGTTCGGCTGGGTACAATCATATGGTTCACGTTGCGTGAAGCCACCTATTATCTTCGGCGATGTTGCATTTACGGGTGAAATGACGGTGGAAGAAACGAAATATGCCCAATCGCAGACTGAGCGTCCTGTCAAAGGCATGCTGACTGGCCCGATTACCATCATGAACTGGTCATTCGTACGCGAAGACATTGCTCGTGAGCAGATTGCCTATCAATTAGCGTATGCGTTGAGACAGGAAGTCGAAGCACTTGAACAGGCAGGCATTGGTATGATCCAGGTTGACGAGCCGGCTGTTCGTGAAGGACTTCCGCTGAAAGAAAATGAACAAGCCGATTACCTGGCTTGGGCTGTCAAAGCGTTCCGTATCTCTACGTGCACAGTGCATGAAACGACTCAAATTCATACGCATATGTGCTATTGCGAATTCCATGACATGATTGATTCCATTGAAGCTATGGATGCAGATGTTATCTCCATTGAGACATCCCGTAGTCACGGTGAACTGATTCATAGTTTTGAAGAAAATACGTATGAGCTCGGTATCGGTCTTGGCGTATATGACATCCATAGTCCACGTGTTCCGAGCGTAGATGAAATGAGCAGCATGATTGAACGTGCCCTGCGTGTTCTTGATCCGAAGTTGTTCTGGATTAACCCGGACTGCGGATTAAAAACCCGTGGACAGGAAGAAACGGTAGCTTCCCTGCGTAACATGGTTGACGCAACCAGAATCGCTCGCACCAATCACGCTTCAGCTGCTGTATTGTAATCAGCTGCGAAGCAGCATAGCTTCAAAAGTAAAGCCGGACACCCCTTCGTTAAATGGGTGTCCGGCTTTTTATATGGTTACTTTTTGTAGTTACTTTTAACGTACATTCATTTCACTTGTAACATGGCGATCTCTGGCGTTCCTGCCCTTTTCTCACCACCATCCAAAGCTTACGACTAGATACTCTCTTCCAGCCATTGCTGCAACGGCATATCTTCGGTCAGTTCACCGAGCAGTATGTGACGGAACTCCCCATCCCCATCAATAACCATCGTTGCGGGCAAACCTGTAATACGATACATACCTGATATGTTGCCCGTCACATCAATAATCACTGGAAAATCAAACGCCTGCTTATCCATAAACTCACGGATCGTGCCCTTCGATTCCCCCACGTTAACAAACAGGGTTTCCACATCGTTCTGATAGTCCTGAGCAATCTGGTGAACGAGCGGCATCTCCCTTACGCAAGGTGTGCACCATGAAGCCCAGAAGTTAATCATGACGGCTTTGCCCTGATAATCGGACAGGCTGACTTGTTCCCCTGCTGAATTAACCGCTGTGAACTCAGGGGCTTTTGCACCTGCTTCAATAGCGTTGCCTCGCTGAGATTCGGGTGTCGATACATTTTCGAAAATGGCCCATGTACCTGCGAGCAATGCAACTACACCAATCAAAATTGTAAGTGTACGTCTGCTTTTAAAACTCTTTTTCTGCAATAAACTCACCTTCACTTTAAACCAAGACTTTGATGAAATGCTGCATGGAGCGAACCGAATTGATCACAAAAATCGTGAGTCGAGCCCTCTCCAACATTACGTCCATGGTTCATGAATATCACCTGATCCGCAATGTCGTCTGCAATCTCCAACTGATGGGTCGAGAACACGACCATGTGACCATCCTGTTTGATTCCCTTGAGCAGCTGAGTTAATTCCTGCATCCAGAATGGGTCCAATCCATTTGTTGGCTCATCCATGATGAGCAGTGGAGGTTTGGACAGCACAGCTTGAGCGAATAACACACGCTGGCGCATGCCTTTGGAGAAGGTCGTAACCCGTTTGTTCTTTTGATCCGCCAACCCTACCATGGTCAGTACTTCCTGCACTCTCTCCTTGGGAACTTTCCTTAGAGAAGCCCAGAACAGAAGTACTTCCTCTGCGGTCAGTCCCTGATTAAATTGATAATCGTCCGGCATATATCCAATCTGCTGTGAATAACGGTTGCGCTCCTTCAACCATCGCACATTGTTCACCACAACCTCACCGGAGGTAGGCCGAAGAATTCCGGCGATCATACGCAGCACTGTGCTCTTCCCTGCGCCATTCCCTCCACAGAGGGCAAGCACTTGGCCTGAAGTTATGCGAAAGGAGATATCCTGAACAATTTGTTGCTTTTTAATGGATTTACACAATTCCATCACTTCGAGTCCCACTTTATCCATGAGAACGCCCCCTCTCCCAGATTGCATATACCGCTACGACAGAGAAGGCAATCCAGAACAGGCATATCCCGATGAAGATCCAACTGCCACTGGGTTGCTGCACCCACTCCACCCATCGATAATATTCTGGTCCCAGAATAGAGCCGCCCCCAAGTTTGATCACGACATACAAGCGCACCAGCTCGGCCGGATTGATGAGCGTTAGCATAACCAGCAGCGGTTTCACCCACAGATAAGGCATCAGTCCCAGCACAGAGAGCAATAAGGTCGGCCACCCAATGACTGCGAAAAACCATACGGTCACGGAGATCGTCAACGACTGCCACCGATTACGCGACAACGAACCGATAAAGAGAGCCAGTGTCAGGAATAACAACACCAGTCCACAGGAAAATGCCAGAAAGAGAAGATATGTCATGACATCCATTGGATTCCCGATTACTCCGCTAATGACCCCCATCAGGCCGTATCCAAACGCAACAATGGTGATTAAAACAATCGAGAGCCCGAGATACTTGCCCACAATAAAAGACATCGTGCCGATGGGATACGTGGATAGCAGTTGCCAGCTACCGTCTTCCTTTTCGGATGTTAGTGAGAAGGAACCGAGGAATAGCGTCATTAATGGCAAAAGGTAGAGAATGAGATTCAACATGGAACCTGTGGTTCCCGAATATCCTTCAACCAGATTCTGTGAATTCAGAAGTAACAAGCTTAAACTAAAGGTACAAAAAAGGATCAGAAACGAATACGCCCAAGGATTGCGAAATCCCATTTTCACTTCTCGTCTTGCAATCTGTATCATATCTGACATCATTGATCACCATTTTCTATTGTCATTCCTAGTGGCCTGACTCTTCTTTCTTCTCACCTTCCTGGTGCATCTCATTACTGTCTCCTTCATCATCATGTCCGTGCTTACCATGCCCATGTTCACCCATCATGTCCATATTCTCCGTGTTCTGCTTCCAGTCATGAGAAGCAAGATCCTCAGCGGTCATAATGGTTCCCACACCTTGCTCTGCAATGAAAGCTTCAGCCGAGGGCTTGTCCTTAAAGTTAAGAATGCCATAGGCCATAGGCGTGCGTAATGAAGCGTCGTATACATACGTGGCTTTGCTGTATTCAATCCATTCCTTATCATTATAATCACGTACATAGTCCATGCCGATGTTATCGGTGCCATTTTCTGTTTTCCACTGGTTCATGCAACCGATATCATCGAACTTGTAATTTTGGCCGTCTTTCGTAGTGAGCTGTGTTGCATATGCGTCGTCCTTCACCTGCATTTTACAGATCGCACAGATATCCACGTCCTCATTGATCGGCAATGCCGCGTATTTTGTTCCGCAAGCGGTTAACAATACCATGCCAAACATAAGTACCATGACCAATGTCCATCTTCTATTCAAGCCTTTGTTCATTTTCGTAATACCCCCATATAGATGATTATAAAAGTTGCCATACCCAACAGAACTAACCCGAACATCCACACCATCTTGGAACCTGTAGCACTTTCCACTGACATGTTCAGATCAGATTTCGTATCCATGCTCATTCGTGGCGATTTGTCGGTAGTCCATTGTTCTCTGCCTTCTGTAAACAAGTCACTCAGAAAGACCATACCCGGTGATTGGAAAAAGAGCTGATACGCAGAATTTCGACTGACCAGTTGCTCATAAAAAGGATTGATGGCATAGGGAATTTCACTGATTCCATCCTGATTCAGATCGAGCCCCTGAAAAGAGTCCCAGTAGTTCTCCATCAGGACATTATTCGGGCTATCCAGCGCGGAAGCCTCAATGACATTGGATACCAATCGATTACGTGTAAACTCATTACCTTCTGCCAGGACCAGCTGGATTCCAACAAAATTCCGAAGCACCGCATTGCCACGGATCTCATTGCCTGAGGATTCTGCAATATTCATGCCGACACGATTACCCTCCACTACATTGTTGTGAACAGAAGATTGATGTACGTCATACAACAGAATCCCTTGGGAGTGAACATTGGTACTTTGTTTGCGAAAGGAATTCCCCGATATGACCGTATTCTTGACACCCATAATCATGGCACCTGTCATGTTCTCCTCTCCGGTATTGTCCATGACAGAAGAGCCGTCAATGTACATACAGTGGATGCCATACCTTGTATGTAACAGCCTGTTATTTTGCACGGTAGACTTTCGACTGTTCTCCAGATAGATTCCATCCCTCATGCCAGTGATCTCATTGGCCTCAATGTAGCTATCATGGGAGTTGTACAGATCAATGCCATTGCCCTTCTGGCGACTGGAAGCAGAATCAGCCCCCAACCAAGTAATGTTGTTCCGTTGAATCGTTGCATGACTCGAATTCCGGATGATCATCCCATACCCTTGGGTCTGAATATGCATATCCGTAATTTCACTGTTTTTCCCTTCAACCTGAATCGCTGCAGTCTGTTCATTCGTATCATGTTCAATTGTAAAACCGCTCAATTTCACCCCATCCGAGCGAATCATTATCGTAGAGGTGGCTTCCGCATTAACAACTACGACCGTAGGATCACCCTGAATGGTGATGTTTTTGTCAATCGTCACCGGTCCAGAATAACGACCTGATGCAAGTTTAATGACTTCTCCAGGTGTAGAACGGTCAATCATAGGCTGAAGGGGAATGAGCTCACGATGTCCGGAGGAGGCCATGATTGCACCTTGCGGAAGAGATAGTAGGAGCATCATCATTCCGATTAGAAAAATTACACCCGTAACCCGACTCTTCTTACAACTGTCGAATGCACCCAATCCTGCCCGAGGATTACCCATGAATCTTCACGCGCAATTCTGGCTTCTTGTTACAGTTACTTATTGCTGTGGCAATGCATTCAACCAGTCTTGCGTTAATCCCATGTATACGTTGGTTGTACACACCATCCCTCCATTCCACTTAAAATCCAACATTTCATGTCTCTCATTCATTGAAGCAACGTAATAAATGAAGCGTTATCACAATCCTGATCACAGTGTACTTAAAATGTTATTTATTCCATATAGCTCAATTAGGCTATAGACACTACATTTTTGTGTCGATATTGTGATGTAAATTAAAAAAAAGCCGCCATATAGGCGACTTCCTAAACGAAGGTGTATTGTGATCAATAGTCTTCTTCTTCCCTCTTACCCAGAATTCCGTAAAGAAACAGCTTGCCCAAGTCTTTTCGCACATTTACATTAAGTTTTTCTGCAAAAGATGGTTCGCTCAACATGGTCATGATCCCATTCATAAAAATCATGATGGCTTCTGCCGATACGCCTCCTTTTATTTTTCCCTCGGCTTTGCCTTGTTCGATCAGCTTCATAAGCTCAGGGATGACAACGTTTCTGGCATAATCCTCAACATGCTCTTTGAATGCTGGATCTTCGAACATAAAATTCTTAATGCCCTCACTATTCAACGTCTCTTGATTGTTTACGGATACCTCATACATTTTACTCATCTTATCTTCAAAAGGAATATCGGAGTTCATTACAAGACTGAATTCCTTTCCCGATTCCTCAATTTGATGGTAAAAAATCTCCTTGGCCAATTCTTCTTTGCTTCCAAAAAAGTTATATATGGATGCAGGAGAAACACCAGCATGTTGCGCGATCTCCCTTACACCGATTTCTTTAAAATTTCGAGTCATGATCATATCGATTAGTGATTGCAGGATTTGCTTTTTTTTCTGTTCTCTGCGTTTTTCGAAGCCATTCATGGAATCTACCGTCCTATCCTCCGCGAATTATGTAACAAGATATCTCTATGTTATATTTTTATTGACATCCATTCAAGCTAGCAATATTATGTAACTAGAAAGAATATTGTTACATAATTATCCGTGGAGGTTGAGGTCAATGATCAAGGTCCACTCTTTAACCAAGATCTATTCAAACGGTAAGGGAATTAGGGATGTGAGTTTTGACGTTGAAGAAGGAGAGGTCTTTGGATTTCTTGGGCCCAATGGAGCCGGAAAAACAACTACTCTACGTCATCTGATGGGATTTGTGAATCCCTCCAGCGGGATGTCTAGCATCAACGGCTTAGACTGCAGAAAGGAAGCAGCACAAATACAGAAGAATTTGGGTTATGTGCTTGGTGAGATCGCATTTTACGATAACATGACAGGCATGCATTTTCTGGAATTTATTGATGATTTAAGAGGTCGTAAGGACATATTGCTCCGCGATCAATTAATCAACCGATTCGAGTTGGATTCAGGTCAGAAGATCCGCAAAATGTCCAAGGGGATGAAACAAAAAGTAGGGTTGATCGCCGCTTTTATGCACGACCCTGCGGTGCTTATCCTTGATGAACCTACAAGCGGGTTGGATCCGCTGATGCAGAGAAGATTTGTCGAATTGATTATTGAGGAAAAAAACCGGGGCAAAACGATACTCATGTCTTCCCACCTCTTTGATGAAGTCGATCACACTTGTGAACGTGTGGGCATCATACGAGAAGGGTCAATCGTAACCGTGGAGAACCTAAACTCGCTAAAAACGACACTGCCGAAGAGCGTTGTAGTCGCTCTGGCGCATGCGGAGGATATAAAGGTGCTTCAAAATAACGGCCTCCTTTATACTGAATTGGGTCCCTTACGCGTGGAGATTAAGATTACGGATGGATATGACCAAGTGCTCAGGGTACTCTCCCAATGTAAGGTTATTGATATGGAGTGTCCTCCCCAAACGCTTGAGCAAATTTTCATGGACTTTTATGGGAAGGAGCAAATTTAATATGTCTTGGGCATTATTTAAAGCAAACATGCGGGCCAATCGGTTCATTTGGTTTCTTATTGTAGCCATATATTCTTTTTACTCCATTATGCTGATAGGTATGTTCGATCCTGATAGTGTCGATGCACTAAAAGAAATGTTGAATATGCTTCCTCCTGAGCTCATCAATGCTATGGGAATGAACGTTGGAACCACTTTGCTCACCTTTCTTTCCGGAACACTTTACAGTCTTCTTCTCTATTTGTTCCCCATGATTGTTTCCATCATTACGAACCACCGAATAATGGCCGCTCATGTTGATAAAGGAAGTATGTCCTATCTGCTTTCAACGTCCAACTCAAGAAAACGTATTGCTGTTACCCAAGCGGTTTACAGTCTGATTTCAATAACAGCGATCTTTTGCTGGATTACGGTACTAACTCTTGTTGTATCATCTATCATGTTTCCGGGGCTTATGGATATTAACAATTTCATTTGGCTTAATCTTTACGCCCTTCTGATGTATTACGCCATCAATGGCATCTGTTTTTTCGCATCTTGTTTGGCAAATGAAAGCAAGTATAGCCTTGGATTCGGGGCCGGTGTTCCTGTAGCGTTTGTACTACTGCAAATGCTGGGCGATTCAGGAGAAACGTTAAGCTGGATTAGCAATATGTCATTATATTCCTTGTTCGATCCGGTGCGATTGTTCGCAGGTGACAGCTACGCGTATGTGGGAATGGCTGTGTTCGCAGGACTTGCAGCACTTCTGTATGCTGCAGGAATTATTATTTTTGATAGAAAAGATTTGCCTATATAATCCGGGTATAGTTTGATCTACTCCCGCAAAGGGCAGCAATGATGGATTAACGTAAACGGGACGAAGCATGGATAAACCTCTGCTTCGTCCCGTTTGAACGTGTGCGACTTCCGTTGAATCATTTATTCAAATGGATAGGTCCAAAATGTTTCTCTGCCAAAACGTTTCTTGATTTCTTCGTTATTCAGCTCACGATTTCCTACAAGCTCTGCTGCTTGGAATTGTGAACGGTGGGCACGAATCGACGCCATTTTCCGATCCAAAAATTCGGATACGTCAACGAATACATCCGGTTTGCCAATGTACTGTTCCTGATTATTAGCGAACGCAACGCAGTGAACCATCGGACGTTCATCCACAGGAAGTTTAGCGATTGTACGTATAACAGCGGCTCCCGTTGCATCATGATCGGGATGAACACTGTACCCTGGATAGAACGTAATGACCAGCGTGGGGTTCAACTCTTTAAGTAGCGACGTAATGGTATCTTCCAATAACTGTGGGTCTTCGAACTCCAGCATTTTATCGTGGAAACCCAGCATTCTCAGGTCCTGAATACCAATCGCTTCAGAAGCTTCGATGAGTTCCTTTTTACGGATGGCAGGCAACGTCACTCGGTTGGCAAATGGAGGAATCCCCATATTGCGCCCCATCTCGCCAAGTGTTAGACAAGCATAGGTTACATGGGCACCGCCATCTATGTATTTGGCTAACGTTCCCGATACAGAGAAAGCTTCATCATCTGGATGTGGATATACCACCAAGATGCGCTCATGCTCGTTGTGTGTAGTATTCATGGTTATTCAATCCTCCGCTTTCATCAGAACATCTCTCGGCTTAATTGTAACGCCACAACTAGTTTACCTTGGCTGTCGTGACCGGCGAGAATCAGTCTTTCTTGTTCCTGCTCATCAATATGTGTAAGTCCTTCGGCGTAAAGCCATCCCTGCGTTGTTTTCAGACCAACACGGTATGGACCTGTACCTGAAATGGACCCCTGCGTATATCGTATGGCCGCATTGGTAATGAATGCCGATGCTGGATGTTTTGTACTGTCCATGTGTTGTGCGTAAGCACCTGACGTAAGTTCTAGATGTACGTATAAGTCCTGATCAGCAAGATTATTGATCCGGAGCTGAATGTCTTGAGGTTTAATCGGTTGCATAGCGGCCTCCTTGTCTAATGTAATTGTACGAATTTCATTTTAACATAACCACAAGAGAATATACATGGAGTGACCCTGTCGACCTCTCATAGAGCCCTCTCATGATGATTCCAGTTTGAAAACAAGAACAGATTTGCGTGGTTTTTTCTCTTTTTATTCATGGATCATATCTATATTATGAAGTGTAGGTAAAAACGACCGTGATGAAGAACCTTGAATTCTAAATGAATCTTGCTCCAACATGTTTGGAAAGGAGTTTAACTCGACTTGAAATCTCTAATACAACTACTTCATTTTGGCTATCATCAGGCCATGAGCTGCATATTTCCCGTAGCGATCTTTGGAACACTGGCCCTGTCCAGTGTAATTCCTATTCCTTTCCTTCATCGGTATGATGCCATTCTGCTCGTATTACTTGCTGTGCAGTACCTGATGTATCGAAGCGGCTTGGAAACCCGGGATGAAATCAAGGTCATCTGTGTATTTCACATTATTGGCCTGGTGCTGGAGATTTATAAAGTATGGATGGGATCTTGGTCTTACCCTGAGCCAGCATACACCAAAATCCTGGGTGTCCCTCTTTATAGTGGATTCATGTATGCAAGTGTAGCCAGTTTTATGTGTCAGGTGTGGCGAAGACTGCGAATGGACATGACCGGATGGCCTGGTTTTGCACCTTCGATGCTGCTCGGAGCAGCCATCTATATTAACTTTTTCACTCATCATTTTATGCCCGATTTTCGCTGGTGGCTGACGGCGCTTGTATTCATTGTCTTCTGGAAAACCTGGATTATTTACCGGGTACGAGCAACGACCTATCGAATGCCCTTATCGCTTGCTTTTATCATTGTTGGTTTCTTCATTTGGACTGCTGAGAATATCGCTACATTCTTCAATGCCTGGAAATACCCTGATCAGCATGATGCCTGGCAACTGGTTAGTTTTAGTAAGATCAGTTCGTGGTTCCTGCTGGTCATCATCAGCGTTATCATCGTTGCGCAGCTCAAATATGTAAAGGCCAATCGAACCGCAGGTGATTCAAAGTCCAGTTAATTATTCATTCTCTAACCGTAAAACAGCAGCAATCTTAGACTCGTACCTAAAGTCTTCGAATGCCGCTGTTTTTTTGCTGTATTAATGCATTTCTCACCTAAATGGTAATTCTGTATACGTCTTAAGCATCAAATACTGTTGTCTGCTTCAGCACCAGTTTCCCTCCAGCTTCAATTTCAAGCTCATAGATGCCATTCTCATCCAGTTCACATAGACAGGCACTTCTGCTGAGCATCTCGCTTCCTTTCACCCATTCAGGAATATGAAGTTTCGTATGGATCCGCCGGTCCGCGACAAGTTCTGCCCGGAAGAAGCCCGTGCTCCGATTCCATGTACAGGACATTCTACCTCCTGGTATGCACCAGTCATGAATGGAACCTCGTACCCACCGTTCTGGCAATGCCGGCAGCAGCTTGATGCGATGTTCTGACACATAGAGCAGCATTTCCTGTACTGCATTAACCCAGCCCATATTGGCATCCAGCTGAATCGGAGCTGCGGGCATGGACATACATATTCCCATATTGCGCCAGTCATTATGCAAGGTATACCCATTACTCAGAACACAGGAGCGCGCAAGAATATCGAGACTTTCCAGCGCCCGCTCACCATTGCCAAGTCGAGCATATATGGATGACATATGTGCAAGGGACCAACCACTCTGAGCACCAAGCCTTCGCTGATCAACTGCTGTCTCGAACGCTTGGAACAGTTCTGGCTGTTCTTCATGGGTGAGCTCCTGTCCTGGAAAAACAGGATACAGGTGTGAAAGATGACGATGATCACGTCGATCTTCAAACGCAGGATGCAGCCATTCTTTCACAGCTCCCTCCGTATCAATTAGATAGTCGGGCATATGCTCCAGCATGGCTTCCCAGCACGGAATCTTAGTCGTATGCACTCCAGTTAGTCGACTGGCTGCAATGACATGCTGTAGCAGTTCTTTAATAATAGCAATGTCCATGGTGGCATTAATGGCTGTAGGCATAGGATGCGCCAGTGGCTGTCCATGCTTAGGCATAAAATTCTCAGGTGTATTCTCTGGCGAAACAGACGGGTATATCTTGTATTTTCCGTCTTCACCCAGCACCAGAAAATCTTCATAGAACTGAAGAGCCTCCTTCATGAAGGGCAAGGCTTCCTCCAGCAGAAACTGCTTATTCCCAGTGAACTGATAATGTGCATAATAATGTCTGGCGATCCATCCTGCTGCTCCCGTCCAATTCATGATTACTGGAACAATCTGGTTAGGCACGCCGATACCCGGTGTTGTTCCAGCGGGAATGTAAATCCCTCGGCAGCCGTATAACTTACGAGCATTGTCCCGAAAGTCATCTATTAATCCGTTGTAATAGCGGAACAACGAACGATTCAGATTGGATAAACCACCTACGTCAGTGTGCCAATACATCATTTGTACATTCTCATTCGCCATATTGTGGCCCCAGATCAAGCGATAATCTCCACCCCACAAGCCGTATAATCCAAATGGCAATCCGCTATGTTCAGAGGTTCCACTGATAAATAGATATCGACCATAGGCCCACATTTTGCGCACGAACCCTTTAGGTGCTTCACCTTCATAGGATTCCAGAAGCAAGTCTTCATTACAGCGCCCGTCATCCGTTTTATCATCCAGATCTAGCTCAGCGGACCGAATCAACGGTTGATGCAGTGAGATATGCCGATCCAGCAACGTATTGTAGTCGCTCTCAAGCGATGCGAGTTCCTGCTTCAACCGTGTCCATTCCTGCGCTCGTCTGCCCGTAGCAAACATTTTAACAAGCACAAGCACTTTTCCAGAGGTATGGAAATGAAGTTGCCTGCTAAGCATGTCTTCGTTAGTTTCGCTTTCCTTTTGTTGATCATGACTCGCACCAGGGATTTCGTTCAATTGGATCAGTCGCAGCACCGCTCCGTAGTCCTGTCCATCGTCATTTTGCCCGCCATAGCACAGGTAGTCTCCACTATGATCCCGATCGATTCTTATCGTTATAGACGACTTTAGTACGTTGAACTCATCGTCTTCTCTTACCCGGTCGCCCTGCGGGAATTGCAGACCTATCGTCCCCGACAGCAATGAATGCTCAGCCGAACCTGTTCCCTGCGCACTTGCTCCATCATTCCCTCTATGAGTCCGGATCTCATAGACAATACAATCGTCTGCACGCGAGACGAACAGACTTCTTGTATAGTTGTGACTTCCGTCCTGCCAGCACACCAGAACTTCCCCTGTGTCCATATCCAGTTCCCGCCGATATTTGCGAAAAGCGTTATTACACGTCATGCCCACCGTCATGGTAGCCAGTGGATATCGGGAGGACAGCCTGGACGCGTAACCTTCTGCTTGCAGTGTACGGGTCAGATGCCAGCTTGCTTCTAAATATCGTTCCTCATCCATTAACTTACGGGTTTCTGATAAGGTATGACTGACATCGGGCAGCTCATCTTTGCGCCCCCAATGCCATAATTCACTGTGCTGCAAGAGCACAGTTTCCGCCTGAATTCCGCCTTGCACTGAAGCACCAAGTTTACCGTTTCCAGAAGGTAGCGCTTCTCGCCACATCCCTTGCCACCAAGAAGAGGGATATTTCATCAACAACTTGTTCCTGTCCGGCCGTATGCCTGTAGTGTCTGTCTGGTCCTTGTGTTGGTTCACGCTTCTTCCGCCCCAAGTCTCTCCATCTCAATACTGGCTAGCAAGAACGGGGCTACGCCCATTTGCACATCGCTAACGACCTGTTCACTGATGTAATATTCATAAGAACCGTCTCGATACTTCTTCCCACCGAGTCCGGCACCATGACAGATGTGGTGCAGATGCACCCCTTTTTCATCTTCAGTGACTAACCGCTTCAATATTCCTGCATAGGCCTGATCAACGACTTCACGGTCCAGTTCAGCCAGATAATGTAACCGGAGGCCTTTCGCGAGTGCATAGGTCAGCATACAGGAAGCAGAGGCTTCCAGATAATTGCCCGCTCTTCCGTTCTGATCCATCACTTGGTGCCAGAGTCCACTATCATGATCCTGAACATGAGCAATAGCGTATGCCATTCGTTCAAATATGCCCATAATCTGTCCGCGCTGTGGGTGATCCACGGGAAAGTGCTCCAGTGCATCCACAACGGCCATTGCATACCATCCCATGGCCCGGCCCCACACATGAACGGATCGACCAGTATCTTGAGCGCACCAGCGTTGTTCCCTGCTCTCATCCCAGGCATGGTGGAGTAGGCCATTACGCGGATTACGGGTCTTTCGCTCGATCAACAAAATCTGTCGTGCCACTTCATCGAAGCTCTCGGGATGATCGAAGGTGCTCGCATATTCCGCCAGAAAGGGTGAAGACATATAAATACCATCCAGCCACATCTGAAACGGATATATTTTCTTATGCCAGAATCCACCTTCACTTGTCCGAGGCTGTCCTTTAAGCTGGTCAACCAGGTGTTGAATTGCCTTAGCATATTTGTCATTGCCTGAGCTCTTCCACTGGCTGAACAGATTTTTGCCTTCATTGATCATGTCCAGGTTGTAATCATTCAACCGATAGGTCCGAATGGTACCGTCATTCTCGATGAGGTCATCCATGTGACGCTGGACAAATTCCGCATAGCGAGATTCTTGATTCCATTCGGCGGCGCGTTCCAATGCCATCAGCGTCATCCCGCCAACGTAGCCCCATTTGCCTGCAATCTTGGGATGATTGCCATTCTGGCATTCGGAAAGCAAGGTATCTGCTATTTTGACAGACATTCTGCGTTCCTGTGTCACTGCCTTTGTCGAAGTTCCAACCATATCAAAATCCTCCTTCTGATGGATTATGCCATCTGTACCGTTCATTCGGGGTTTAACGTTCTGATGATTACATCAATGGATGAAGGCCTTCCCACTTCACAGTCCAGCTTCCATCCCGTGGAAATCCCGGATTCGCTTGTTCTCCTGCCCCTGTCCAGCCGGCGGCCATCATGGCGACAGCGGTTAGGAGACCACCGTTCCCGGGAAGATATGCCCACAACCCTGCTCTCTGATAGTTGTGTCCATTAGGCATATACGTGTTCTTCGTGGCATCCATCATCAGGAAATCCACTGCAAGCTCTGGTTCATTCAATCTGGCTGCGGTCATCGCGCACATCGGAAAATCCCAACCCCAGGCGGATTCCCAGTCCCAGCATTCTTTGACCTTGAGCAACGTATTTCTCATGATCTCCGGATCGATTAATGAACCTGGCAATAGTCCAAGTGCTCCAACCATCGAGGGATGATCATGGTTTTTAACGGTGTAAGTGTCCGGACAATTCTCGTGTGCGAGATAAACTCCGTTCTCATGTCGAGGTTTAGCCATGTGCGAAGCCACTCTTCGCCAGTCTGGATTGGCTGGATGATTCAAACGCTCTGCCCACAGGATGGCTATCTCCAAACCGAATTTCCAGTACTCCAGTTCATAGGGCGGATTCAAACTATCGTTCATCGCGTGATTCTCCTGCGCAGGGATAAGCGGCGGACCTAGCACATACGCTTGCCTTTTCCCATCCCAATGGGCATAGGACACCATAAATTCAGCCGCTTCAAATACGATATCCTTATACCTTGTTAACATGGCAGGGTCAGGCCGGGACAGATAACACATCTCAGCTAGTGCCATGGGATGTGGTTGCTGCCAGATCAATCCTGGAGCTACCGGCGACGGAGTCTGATGCCCGTTATAACCCACCATTTTGGGCCATCGCGCACCGACATAACCTTGAGAGCGTGCCAGTTCGTGTGCTTCTGGCAGGATGGTCAGGTACCAGTCCATACTCTTGCACAACAGATCGGTCCGATTCCAGAGCGGAAAATGCGCTGCATGCCACCAATGCATCTCCAGATGCATTTTGCCGAACCAGCTGTTATACATATATCCGGTCTCTTGTGGTGGCATGGACCCACCACTGTGCACCGCACTCAGAAACTGGGATAGGACCACTCTACGCTCCAGTTCAGCGGCACGCGGATCTGAACTGCCTTCAAAATCTATCACTCCGCCATCATTCCAGAAATGATTCCAGTGGACCGAGCTTGATCGCAACACTGTATTTGCTAGCACGGTTTCCGGCTTATGTGCAGCAAAAGATACACTGCACGACCAAATGTCCGAGTCTGGTACGGCCTTGGGAGATAGTGTGAATTCATGAGTTCCCGTCTGTTCCAGTTGGCCTGCGTCCCAGATCCATTCTAATGCATACTCATCTTCATCCAGCACACGTTTCAATGATGCGGAAGTTGAAGTGACCGATGTCAGCACAGTAGAATGTCTGTCATGTTGCTTCCAGTCGGGGAATACTGATTTTGACCAGCTCCGGTGTGTCATATCGGGCGATGGAAATACAACAAACAGTTGCAGACGCTGCTCACGGATTAATTCGGATTGTACACGAATGGCGATACAATCGAGCCGTGGGTCACAGGCTGTCTCTACACGCACTTCTTCCCCCTGCACGGTAAATTCACTGTGCAGAATTCCGGTCCATAGATTCAATTCCTGACGTACCGGGACGACATGGGTGACATCCGTCTCCTGACCATCTTCTCCTAGCAAACGAAATGAAATGCGTCCAAGCTGAAGTCGATGCGGGTTCTGCCTAAGCCAGTGATAGGCTTCTTCCTTGTCTTCGGGCTTCATGGGGTATGGCACTTTGCGGCCATATGTCTCAAATGCCTGATAGACAATATCCTCATCTCCGAATACATGATGACCGCCCGTATAATGCCAACCCCAGTTGGATTGGGTACCAAGAGGTATTTCATACAGATCTGGATATGTCTGTAGTCCCGTAAAATCAGCACTGAATGCAAATTCTCCATTACCTACAGATAAAGGCGATCTCGGCTCAATCTGCGTTAATACCGGATGATTCCTGGTGACGACCGATTGTCGATCCATCAATGGCTCTGCCTCCTTGTCATTCTATGGGTCAAGATTCCCGTAGTACACCCCTGCGGCTTCGCATTATCTCCCTGTACTTGCCCGGTGTAATGTCTTTGTATTTTCGATACACACGAATAAAGCTGTTCTCATGCTGATAACCCACCATCGTTGCGATCTCGGAAATTCTATAATCCGTATCCAGCAATAGTTCACAGGCACGTTCCATCCGAAGCTTAGTGAAATATCCGTGGATGGTATCACCTATTTCCTGCTTGAACAACTGGCTTGCCAAACTGCTTCCGATCCCGGCATGCTCGGCAATCTCCTGAATGCTTACCGGGTCTTCCAGGTGGTTGTTCATAAATGCAATCATCTGTTGACACAGTATGAAATCCTTGCTGAGCATAAGACTACCGAACCATTCTGCCAAACCTTCGATCTGGCTTCGCAGCACTTCACAGACAGCCTCCAGATGCATGGTCTGCATATCCACCATTTCGAGTCCGAAACCTTCTGTCTCGCGCTTCAGGCGAATTCGTTCAAGTGTAGCTGCAACAGCTTCAAGAAAGGCCAGCGCTGATGAAGGATGCCATTGCTCGTGGGTCATTCGACCGACTATCTTGTCAAAAGTCCTCAGGGCTTCTTCACCCCTGCCTGCTTCGACGGTCTCCGCCAGTTGAGTCATGAATTCATGTTCTTCCAATGTGTTCTCGGTCGGTTGCAGACCCGAGATCTCGTCAAATGAAATAACTCGTTCATACCCCTGGTAGAATCTGTAATCCAGCGCACTCTCCGCCTCATGCATGGCTCGCTGAAGTCGCATGAATCCGTCGTGCCCCCCGCTTACGCCGCTCGACACCTGAAACTTGAGTAAACGAGGAATCATGCCAATGGTCTCTCTTATTGCTGTCGTTATGCTCTTGCTACCGCCAGAATGAAGCGGTTGCAGCATCACGAGCATCCGGTCTCTGCCCAGATCGGCTGATAACACTCGCCATTGTCCAGACAACAGTTCAGCTATGATATTACCAATGGCAAATTTCAGCAGGGAGTGATCTGACTTCCTAAAGCGCTCACACCAGGCCTTATAATTGTCAATCGACAACATGGCAATAGAGAGTGGCTCATCGCTCCAATCCTTGAAATAACGGCACCATTTCTCGCTAATTTCCCGACTTCCTGTCATATGTCCGTTATAGATATCCGTCAGAAATTTGGATGAAGCTTCCGGAAGGGTCTGCCTGAGATTGATGGCCTGCTGAGCATGATCCGTTAGCAGTTGACCCGTTATTTTCTCCAGATCAATCTGCTCCGGATGGATTCTCTCCTGGTCGTATCCGCTGAGCAGTTGTCTCATGCGTCTTACCGGTCTAAAAGCAGCTGCATTGTAAACTGTGATCGTAACCGCTCCTGCTACAAGAGCCAACAAAGATACGATAAAAACAATATTGCGGATCTTCTGTGCATTAGCCAGGAGACTGTCTTGTGATATCACGGACAGATAACGCCATCCGGTGTACGGTGAAATGGTCTGTGAAGCCAGTAAAAGCTTACCTTCATGTTTAAACTCACCAAGCTTTTCACCATCCAATTGGGTGAGTACATGACTGACCGCTTCCTCTCCGACGGCATAATTGCCGAGATCATATAAAGGCTGGTTGTTGGTGTCGAGGATGAACCGATGGCTGTCAAGGTCGGAGACGGATGAGAGCAGCATGTGCTCGAACATCTTCTCTGTCTTGAAATTAACTGCGATAATCCCTTTCAACTCGCCAGCGATCATTATTTTTCGGTAAAGTGTAATTTGCGGCATGGACGCACCAGAAGATGTGGAAATCTCACGTTGTTTGACCAGCATGGGACGCTCTTCAAGTTCATCGGCAACGCTAACCCAATCCGAATCCGGGAAATTAACCTTGCTGGAGCTGTAGCCTTGTGGGAAGGAAACAATGCTCTCTCGATTCATATCAAAAATGTAAGCGCTCTTAATAAAGGACGTACTACTGATTAAGGTTTCCAGAAATTGTACCAGTTCCGTAATATTGCGGTATGATCCCTGTACTTCATTGGTGAGAAATCGGTATACATTACTGTTCAGTGCAATTTTCACTGCAATCTGATCACTTTCCCGGATCACTTCATCAATATCATTCATGCTGATACGCAGCATCTGGTGTTGCGGCTCACTTAATTCCTGCTGTAACACCGATTTGGAAGAATAATACGTCGTCATCCCCACCGCAATAATAATCATGAAGACAACAACAGTCAGAATCAGCAGCAGCCGGGTCTGGGTATTGGTGACATTGAATTTTAGCCACTTTAAGAAGGAAAGGGTCACAATTATCCCACCTCATATGCAATATACCGATATTATACCGTTCCCATATGCCCAATACGACCCGGTCCAACAGCCTATTTTCTCCCTCTAAAAAGATGATTTCTCCAATTTCTCCGGTGTTCCAACCCTTTCCATAGCGAAAACCGGCGTGTTTATCTGCCATTCTTGCATGGAAATAGTTTCAAGCCCAGCAAGAAGTACAATGCCGATCCCATGGGTATCATTCAGATTCCAACCCAGTTCATGCTTGTAATAGTGATTCGTGAAGGAGTAGCTGGAGCCACGACATACACTGTATACATTGCCTCTTTTATCAATTGTGCGCTCCGAAATCCCCTTCCACCCTTGATACGCCGCTTGTGCATAGGGTTTCGGATCCAAAAGCCAGCCCTTTCGCACCCCTCGGGCATACGCATAGATGAACATGGAGGTACAGGATGTTTCCTCATACGACTCCGGGTCCGTTAATACCTGATGCCACAGTCCGTTTCTGCCCTGCAATGCCAAGTACCCTTCACACAATTCCCTGTAGAACTGAATGAGAACTGTATAGGATGGATGCTCTTGAGGAAGGGCCGTCAGCAGCTCCGATATAGAGAACAACACCCAGCCGTTGCCCCGACCCCACGGGGTCCGTGTTGGCTCACCTCGCTCCACATCGAATACATGGGACATGATTTGACGCTCTGGAATATACAGATACTTTTTATACAAAAGAACCTGTCTTGCCGCTTCATCCAGCAGCTTATCGTCACCCGACCATTCGGCGTATCTACACAGGAACGGGATGCTCATATACAGATCATCACACCACATCGTGTTATCCATTGATCTGGAGACACCAATCTTGCGGTATAAAGTGCCATCTTCCAGACGGGACTGTTGATGCAAAATATAGTCAGCGATATGAGCTGCCGTCTCTGAAACGCCGTCCAACTTGCGTTCCCGATCGGCAAACAGCATGGTGGCGCCGAAAGATCCACAGTCGTCCAGGCTGTCGATATGGGAGAGCTGATTATTCAGCCCAGCTGCACCATAACGCTCTCTGTCCCATAAGGAGTAGCTGAAACGTGAAGAGGCAAATTCAATGTGATTCAGCACGTAATCTCGAATATCCGATCGCTGACCTGCTTTGCCGAGCTGAAGCAATCCGTATAATGTGACGCCTAGGGGATAGTTCCATCGGCCGAACCATTCATTTTCCAGAAATGGACGTACCTCTCCGTCTGGCAACTCTGTTCGCCAGTATACGTCTTCACCTGTTCCGCTACGAGCAGTCCGCTTCATCTTCTGGCAGGAAGCCAGATCAATCTCCTGTTCCGCTTGAAAAGAACCCAGGTACAGCCACTTGCCTCTGTGCCCTTTCACATCCAGTGCGGGTGTCAACATCTCATCTGTAGTTGCATCCATACGGAATCCCCAATCCCGGTCTCCACATACACAGTTCGCTGTCAGATCTTGCGCGGCAGCAGACAATGGCAGTTCCAAGCAAAAGCGTCCGGCCTGCTCTTGGTGGAATACCACCTTACCCTCCACCGAGAATTCAATCGGGCTGTAAGCCTCACCAGAGATTAGCACAGTCTCCTTGCCACATTTCGTACCACTTATCTTCGTCCATGCATACGCAGACATGCCACGGGTCAGTCCATACATCCGTGCCAACTGTCCATAAGGCGATGCCTTCTCGGGGGCTTCCTCCCGTGGCAACCAGTTAACGCCAGTGGCCTTCTCTCGCATGGGGCCAGAAGGAATTTCCGACAACGGAAAATCCAACGGCTCGCTGTAGAGCCAGCCTTCTTCCCCATCTCGTTCGAGCGAAGGCACAATGAAGTGGAGTGGTTTGTTCTTCCGGGAGCCAGTGCCAAACTGGCCACCTACCCCCTTTTCCCCTAATTTGAATTCAAGAACGAAATGATTCCAGCCTCTGACCATTCCACATTTCAGTTTCAGAACAGGTATAGCTGGATATTCCTCTTCAGGTGCAGAACCGTAGATCAGCACACCATTATGATATAGCCTAACAGGTCCGAAGCAGGTGATATGAAAAATAAATTCCTGATCACTGTCACTCCACAGTTTGGCCCATGCATAGACCTGTTGTCCTCTCTGCATGTCGGGGAATAGATCCTCCAATGGAAAATCATAGCGGTGATCATTGGACTTGCGCACAAGTCCTGGCCTACTCACTCTGTAGACCGGGGGATGCGGAGGATTGGCTCCAATATATCTTCCCGCAATGCTCATCAGGGCGTGCATAACGTCTTCACCACTGTGATAAGCCATGCTCTCCTCCGGTTCAAAATACACAGCTCTGCTCATGTCACTTCTCCCTCCCTTTGTGCGTGGGCACTCTGCTGTTCCAACCACCAAGCACTTCGTCTATGGAAATAGGCCGATGCTCTTCCACAGATCGCCACACTGCTTCTCCAGCGGCAACGGAATAAGCGCCGTCTTCAGCGCCAGACAGAATTCGGTAAGGGCGTCTCTTATCTTCGCCGAGGAAAATATCCTCCAGCAGCAGTGGATCTCCTCCTCCATGTCCGCCTTCACGATGAACAACATGGATCGTTTCTTTTGAACCAAAGAGCGGAAAGTAATCGATCGTCTGGACGGGTGTGGGAAAAGGCGTCCGGGCCGGCATGTGATACTCCAATGTTTCTAGCCTGCCCTTCGTGCCATTTACCGCCAAACGGTACCCTTCGTATGGAAGTGAGAAATTGACCGAATAACTCATCAGCGCGCCGCCGCTATATTTCACGGTTGCGGCATACGTGTCTTCAATCTCAATGGTGGAATCGAAGATACACTGGTCGGGACGGTATGAAGTGTAGGGAAACTCCTGCTGGCTTGCTGTACCGAGTTGGTTCAGATGGTCATCCGGTACCCGAATCTGACGACTCCGGGACGTCCAGCGGGAATAATAGGCGCAATCTTCTGAGACATGGCATGTACGGCAATGTCTTCCGTCCTCCTGTGCCGGATTCCATTCGCCTTCAGCCCCGTAATAGTTCAGTGCTCCATAGGCAAAAACTTCAACTGGCTTTTGATTGATCCACCACTGGACCAGATCAAAATGGTGAGTACTTTTATGGACCGACAGACCGCCCGAGAATGCCCGTTCACGGTTCCACCGTTTAAAATAACTGGAGCCGTGATGGGTATCGATATACCAGTTAAGATCGATGGAAGTGACGCGACCGAGTTTCCCCTCCTGAATCAATTCCTTGATGCGCATGTGGATCGGCATGTACCGATAATTGAACGTTACGATGACGCTGCCCTTACTCCTTGCTTCTGCTTCAAGAATGCGTCTGGCATCAGCGCCTGTAGTCGTCATCGGCTTTTCGGTGATAACATCGAGATCCCGCTCCAACGCGGCAACAATATAGTGGGCATGAGTATCGTCCCTGCCAGCCACGATGATACAGTCAGGCCGAGTCTCATCGACCATGACCCCGAAATCCGAAGCGCCATATACCGATACTTCTGTGTGCTCAGGAAAACGGGTACGATAGACTTCAAACCGTGCAGGATCTCTATCCAGCAGGGCGACAACCTCTGAATTATGAGAGAACAGCTCATGAATTGGTTTTGCAAATTGTCCCAATGCTCTGCCGCTGACCCCACATAGGGCATATCTCTTTTTCATTTTCTCACCTTCTCATACCATTCCTGTACACGCTGGGTGACCACTTCGCCCCCGGAAGCATTCCATTTCTTCACATATTCATCATAAGCCTCGATTGGCAGCTCGCCGATGACAATCTTGGTCAATACCTCTTGAAACAACTTGTGAGACTGGATATCAGGAAAACCTTCATACACAGAGGCTGGCAGACCGTCACCCGCAATTTGCCGTGCATCGGCAGTACTGACTTCGAACATGTCTTTGACCATTTGCTGCTGATCTTCCGGATATGTCTCTTCAATTCGCTTATTCATGTCTTCTGCTGTAGTGAGATTCTTCATACCCAAGGCAAGCGGTTTGTTGTCAGCAGGTGGGAGAATGACTTTGCGTCCATCCTTGACTTCATGCTGCTCACCTTCAAGACCAAAGCGACCGAACTCATCATTTTCAGGATTATAGAAGAAGTCCAGCAGCTTCAGCGCATTTGGCGCATTATCCTGTTTGGTGGCTGGGATCATCCATTCCGGTTCACCCATGCTCTTCTGGGTGACAAAAGCTTCAAACCCTGCGGCTTTGGGTAACGGCATCGCTGCAATGTAGGCATCTGGTGCCTGGGTCAGCATCGCATTGTACCGATCTCGCACATTTGCAGGCAAATGGTACCAGCTGCCTACGAGGTTATTATTGATTTTGGCCTGCCACACTTCCCCTTTGTTCAGGAAGGTTTCATTGTCCAGCAGTTTTTCCACATATAACATGCGAATGAACTTGATTGCTTCCCGCATATTGTCGGTAGTTCCTGCGTACTGGATCTTTCCATCGTATTCATCCCATTCGGGATAACCTTCCCACATCGCTACCCCGTACATCGCAAACAAATGGTCCATCCATCTGCCGAATTCCCTGCCGCTTGTTGGCAGTTCATCCGGTTTGCCGTTGCCATTCGGGTCCTTGTCACGGAAAGCTGTGAGCAGCTCGACATAATCATCAGTGGTCTTTGGCATCTCCATGCCCACCTTATCCACCCAATCCTGACGAATTAACGGTGCACGTTCAGGCACAAGGAATACCTTGGGTACATAATAGATTTTGCCATCAGGGGAAGCAGAGCGAACGATATCCCAAGCTTCCTGAGGAATACTCTCCCACACATGGGGTGCATATTCAGGCAGGAGTTCATCCAGTGGTAACGCGCCTCCCTGCTGAATCAGTGTCTGCTCAATGCCTCCAATCGGACGCAGGATATCTGGCAGTTCATCGGAGGCAATCATCAGGTTCAAGTATTCGGATGGCTCCGAACCGGGAGGCGTTGTAATGAGCTCATACTGGACCCCCGTCTGTTCAGCAATGTATTTCACATGCGGATTATCCGCAGTTGGCAAGCTGCCAACGCCCATATGGCTTTTGAATACTTTGACTTTTACAGCTCCACCACTGCCTTCGCCGTTACCAACGTCATTTCCGGAACTTGTAGTAGTAGAGCCACAACCAGCGACCAACAGCATGGCTAGACTGAGCATTAGCGGCATCATCTTGCGACTCAGTTGTTTTCTCATGGAATCATCCCCCTGAACATGGTTTATTCTTTCAGTGATCCGAGCAATGAACCTTTCACAAAATACTTCTGTAGATAAGGATACACCAAAATAATGGGAACGCTTGCAAAAAGTATCGTCGCTGCCTTTAACGTGGTTGTATTGAAGTTGTAATCCCCAAGAAACATATTTACCTGGGCCAGTTCCTCCGGGCTGGTTAAATACGCTCGCAGCTTCATCTGCAAAGGCCAGAGCCCTGGATCACGTAGAAACAGTACCGCCCGCTGGAACGTGTTCCAGTATCCCACCGCATAGAACAGACTGACCGTAGCCAGAACCGGCTTGGATAGCGGCAAATAAATCTGAAACAGAATTCGGAAGTCATGGCAACCGTCGATTCGGGCCGTGTCATCAAGTTCTTTGGGCAAGCTCATGAAAAAGGTACGCAGAATGACCATATTAAATGTGCCAATTACACCAGGAATAATCAGGGACCAGATGGAATTCATCATGCCCAGCTCCCTCACCGTCAGAAAGAACGGAATCATCGGTGCATTGAAAATCATCGTAATTACGATGCCCAGCATCACTTGTTTGCGGATCATGAATTCTCTGCGCGATAACGGAAAAGCGGTCAACACTGAAAATAACATACTAAGCGCAGTACCCACTACCGTAATAAATACGGTTACACCAAACGATTGCCATAAGCCCGAGCTTTGTAGAATGTGTTTCCATGACGCGAAAGTAAAGCCAACGGGCCACAGAAATACTTCTTTGGAGTCTGCCGCAACCGGCGAACTCAGGGAAACCGCAAGCAGATGTAGCAATGGAAGGAGCATCGTAAAGGCCGCAAGTGTCAGGAAAATGTAGTTGGCGGTTTGGAACAGCTTTTCTCCAATCGTCTGCTTGATCATTACCACAACCCCTCTCCTGATTTTCTCGCAAGCCGATTGAAGACCCAGAGCAGAATGAAGCCAATCACCGACTGAAATAGACCAATCGCTGTTGTTACGCTATATTGCCCTTGCAGGACACCAGAGCGGTATACATACGTTTCAATGATATCCCCTACCGAGTAGGTCATCGGTGTCAGCAGGTTGTAGATCTGATCAAAGCCAAGTTCCAGGAAATTGCCGATATTCAGCAGGAACAGGGTTAAGATCGTCGGGAACAACGCAGGCAATGTAATGTAGATCGTTTGCTTCCAGCGATTTGCTCCATCCATCACAGCCGCTTCATATTGCGTGGGGTCAATGCCACTTACCGCAGCGAGGTATATAATCGTTCCCCAACCTACCTCTTTCCAGATGGAGGACAGGACAACAATAGGTCGGAAATATTGCTCCTGCTGCATATACAGGATCGGCTCGAACCCGAACCATCCACGGACAGCATTTACAAAACCACCCGAGGCTAGCACCTCAAACACGATCCCCCCGACAACAACCCAGGAGAGAAAATGAGGCAGATAAAACAGACTCTGCAAAAAGCGTTTGGCAAGCATTTTTCTCACTTCGTTGAACAATAGCGCTAGCAGAATGGGAGCAGGAAATCCGATCACCAGTTTGTATAAGGCAATCAGAGCTGTATTCCGAAGCACATGATAGAAATCCTGATACGTAAAAATAAACTTGAAGTTATCCAGGCCAACCCATGGGCTGCTCCATATGCCTTTCATAATCTGAAAGTTCTGAAATGCAATCACGCTTCCGCCAAGTGGAATGTACTTGAAAATAATATAGAACAAAATGCCGGGCAGGATCATGACATACAACATCCAGTGTTTTCGAATGTTACGCAGATAACTTGGTTTGACGGGTTTGTTGACTGTAACCCTGGGTTGCAACGTTGATGTTTCCGACAGCTCAGCCATACGATCGCGGGCCCCCTTTGACAGAATGATGGTGAATGACGAGCAGACTCCTCTGTTCACATGTTAAGGGAGAGCGGGGTCAGCAACAATCGTTCAATCAGCCATAGCATGAGCCAATCGCTTGCGTGACGCGGGTTTGCAGGATCGGTTCATTCACTGGCGGAATGGTTGGTACTACATTGGCAACAAAAAAAGGCCGCCAAAGGCGACCTCCTAATGATTCCAATGAAGTTACTCTCCCAGAAAGATTACTTCGGTTTCCAATTCAACTTGGAACGTATCATATACTTTCTTCTGAATAAATTGGATCAGATCCATATAATCCTGGGCAGTAGCGTGATCCACATTTACGATAAAACCTGCATGCTTCATGGAGATTTCAGCACCTCCAATGCGAGTGCCCTGCAAGTTGCAATCCTGAATCAGTTTCCCTGCAAAATGTCCCTCGGGTCGTTTAAATACACTTCCACAAGAGGGGAATTCAAGCGGCTGCTTGGATTCTCTCAGGAACGTTAATTCCTTCATTTTGCTCGCAATATCTTCCTTGTTTCCTTTTTTGAGCCCGAATTCGGCCTCCAGTATGATATAGTGATCCATTTTGAAGAGACTATTTCGATAACCAAACTTCATCTCCTCTCGCGGGATCTCCAACACTGTACCGTCTTTGGTGATCACAGTCGCACGTTCAACAACATCGGCGATCTGACCGCCATAAGCACCGGCATTCATGTAAAGTGCGCCCCCCGTGCTGCCGGGAATACCGCAAGCAAACTCCAAACCGGTCAAGCTATGCTCCAAAGCAAGCCTGGAGACATCAATGATATCAACGCCGCTCTGCGCAATCATGCTGTCCTCACTCACTTTAATTTGATCGAAGTGGCTAAGAGAAATCGTTACTCCCCGGATGCCCCCGTCTTTAATAATGACGTTTGAGCCTTTCCCAATAACCGTCAGAGGTAACTGATGTAAGTTGGCAATTTCCACGATTTTAGTGATTTCGTCTATCGTTGTTGGATGGATGAGAATATCTGCGTTGCCACCTATTTTAATAAACGTATGATTTTTTAGCGGTTCATTGAATTTCACTTTTTCCAAAGGTATCTGATGCTCAAAAATATTCATGATTTTCTCTCCCTGAATTCATAAAGAAATGATTGCACCATCGCGAAAATGAGATGCTCCTTCTTTATTATATGCTAAATAGGAGATTTTGTTTGAAATTATGTTGTTTTCATTATAATTAATCGTATTCTCTTTAGATTTTGAACTTTTCCGTGAGCTCCTGCATGGAAGCAAGCCGTTGCTTTGTTGCCGCAACTACATGATTATGAGAGTTCTATGTCTGTTTGAGTCAGCTTGGCCGATAGCTCCCATAAACGAATAGCTTGCTCAGGGTCGATAGCATACTTCTTGACCCCGTAGAAACCTCCATCCTCTGGAGCCATTTCACTGATGTCACAATCCTCGCAGTAGACACCGCCTTTTCCCTCAAGCTGAGGTGAAGTTGCTGCCCAGACTTGCGTTGCTGCCCCCTGCTCAGGTGTTTTGAACGCAGGGTTGGCCACTTGTCCAGATTCATCAATCCAGCCCAGAGCAATCATTTCCTCTTTTGGCATATGACGCTGTAGTGGTGTCATAATTCCGCCTGGATGAACGGAGAAAGCCCGTACTCCGTGCTCCGCACCTCGACGATCAAGCTCAACGCTGAATAAAATCGTTGCTGTTTTGGACTGTCCATAGGCAGGGAATTTCTCATAGCCATGTTCATATTGGATGTCATCCCAACGAATCGGTGAGAAATGATGTCCCGCTGATGCCAAGGAAACAACACGTGCTCCCCCCTGACTTGCAAGTGCTGGCCATAACAGATTAGTCAGGGCAAAGTGGCCCAGATGATTGGTTGCAAATTGAGCTTCCCAGCCAGGACCAACCCGCGTCTCCGGGCAAGCCATGATGCCCGCATTAAGAATCAGCATGTCAATGTTCCGATCACTCGCCAGAAACCGCTCGGCAAAAGCACGAACGCTGGATAAATCAGCGAGGTCCAATGCATCTATTTCAACACCTTCCAGACCAGAAAGTGTTTCCTTCGCAACCGCTGGACGACGCGCAGTCACCACTACACGGGCTCCCGCGTTAACAAGCGCACGTGTCGTCTCCAACCCGAGGCCGGAATATCCACCCGTTACAATAGCAAGCTGTCCTGACAAGTCCAGATCTCTCAATACATCCTCCGCTGTACTGTTATAGTTGAAGCCAGAGCCCATTTTATGTTGTAAAGTTCTAGTATTATTTTCCTGTGTCATTCTGTTCATCTCCTTTGGGATCGTTGCTGATGTTAGTCTACACCTTAGAGTGTGCTCTAAGTCAAATGGAAGTGAATATTTCATCTCGCAACTTCTCCATGCAATCTGCAAAAGTAAAAAAGCCGCCAGTTGGCGACTTTCGTTGAAAATATTATGGTCATCTAGTTACGAATCACCCTGAACGGTGGATAACGAAACAAGGACCGGGCTGGCGAAATCAGAGGCCTCTTCTCCTTTTGGATTATGAAGACGGAATAAAAACGCGTTCCCTTCTTCTGATTTCCAGACCATATAATCACTAATTCCTTCTTCACCTGAGGCCTGAAGATAGAGCTCGGCATAACCAAGCGGGTGTTCTACCAGTTCTCCACTATAATCGGATACCTTACCGGTTTTTTCTAATTCTTCTTTACCCGCTGTCTCCAATTCTGCCAGATTATAATCCGAAGGCAGTGGTTCAATATCCACATAATAGTCACCGTTACTAGTCAGTGACAGACGGCCTTGAGCAGCATCAAATGTGAATTTCTCGAATACGTACAAGGAAAATTCTCCTCCTTGTTGTAAGGTCGCCTCTAGTGATTGATTGCCATCTGCGGTCAACATTTCAAAACTTTCGGTCTGTGGACGCTTCGTTTCATTCGCTTCTTCTGTTCCACCTACTGGCGTTGATGGTTCCGGGATAGCCGAAGGTTCATTACTACCAGAGCAAGCTGCAAGTGTTAGAACTATAACGATTAACGAGATGCTCATCATAATAGAACGTGGTTGAATCATCAGGTTCATTCCTCCCTGTCTATATTCTGCGCTTACATGTTATTACCCATGGCAAAGACTCGGAACCCATAGGTCCAACCTATGAGTTTATCCATAATCAGTATTTCCCTTGATCCCTTCCAGTTTGTAAAATATGGAGAAAACATCAAGGAGTGATGAGCACATGGAATTCTCAGTAAAGCAGCTGTTTGATAAGGTAGCCCAAGATTATGATGTGCAGCGAAAGCAGCTTATCCCTTGTTTTGATGATTTTTATGGAATGGCTCTGAATCTAATGGAAAGCCCGCTCGATTCTCCACGTATTCTTGATCTGGGTGCAGGAACGGGACTGCTCTCCGGATTGGTCCTGCAAAAGTATCCCAACGCGCGATTAACCCTGATCGATATTAGTGATCAAATGCTCGAAGGGGCACGTCGAAGGTTTGCTGATGCTACACAAGTGCAGTATGTGGTCGGGGATTACTCCAAGTACGATTTCACCAGTTCCTACGATATGATTATCTCCTCCCTGTCTATTCACCATCTGACCCACGCTGACAAAAAAAAGGTGTTTGACTCTGTACATAAGCTGTTAGAACCAGGCGGATGCTTCATCAACGCAGATCAGGTTCAGGGAAGAACCCCCGATACGGACGCCTATTACCGCCAGCGCTGGTTAGAAGCGATTCAACAAAGTGGTTTGTCTGAGGAAGCCATCTTGGCTTCGATCGAAAGACGCAAGGTGGATATCAATGCCACGCTGGAGGATCAATTGATGTGGTTGGAGGAGGCGGGGTTTCGCGTGGCAGATTGCATGTACATATACTTGGACTTTGCAGTGTTTTATGCGCAAAAATAAAAAAGACCGGATTATGAGCAAGCCATGACGTAATCCGGTCTTCTCCCATATTTTTCATTCTGAATCACTTATTTCAGCGACGCTGGCAGCTTAACGCCGAGAAGTTTGCCTTCGGCTTGGATGATGATCATTCCGTTTGTCTTCAATGTCGTGTTATGCAGATCTCCCCCGGTAGCGACTCGAAAAGCTGACTGACCCGTCATCATGTTGAGGGCAAGCAGGGTGCCGTTACGTTGCGCTCGATACATTCCTTTACCGTAAACATCGATCTGAGAAACAGGAGCATCACCATGCCACTGAACCTCCTGACCATTAGCCAGCTTAATGCCTGTGAGTTCTCCCGTGTTGTCGTTTTTGAAGATCAACCTTTCCAGTGTAATGCCAAGCCACAACATATTTTCTCCGTAAGGGCGCTGAAACGTTCGAAGTGGCGCGGGACCCGGCTTGGTTGAAGTTAACGAATACTCCGCTATCTTATCCCCTTGTAAAATGTATAGTTTGTCTTTATTGGAAAATATCCCTCCATACCCATTCACATACGGTGGATCCCCCGGCATGGTCCACTTATACTCCTGACTTCCTTTCAACACACCGGTCTTCAAGTTGTACGCATTAACTTTCCATTTGCGTTCTGGTGAAGACTCGTCATTTTCCAACATCGAAGAATAGTAGTCCGCTGAGTATACAAGACCGTCTTTGATCTGAATAGCTTCCCCCTGACCAAAATGACCCCATAACTTCTTACCCGTTTTCTTGTCATATGCATTAAGCTGTAAGGATGTAAGTGCCCCTTGGACAAAAAAGGTTCTCAGCACCACACCATTAGATTCTCTCAGATACTCAGTACCTTGACCTTCGCCTAATGGTTCATCTGCTTCCCAGCGCAGTTTGCCTGACTGGATATCCAGTGCAAACGTTGTACTCCCCTTAATCACGTAGAGGGTATCTACCGTTGGAATCAGAGCTTCCGTACGGTTATACGTATCAATCCAGGTGGATGTGCCTGACTGCCATTTTGCTTTGCCTGTCTTCGCATTCAAGGCATATGGCTTGTGATCAATGGTCAGTCCGTAGAGAATCCCGCTTTGATAGGTAATATAAGGAGTCAGTTCTTTGCCGTAAGTCCACAACCGTTTACCTGTTGTCGCATCAAATGCAATCAGCTTTGATCCAGCAAACGTGAATACTTTTCCTTCTTCTGCGATGGCATTAACTCCAACATACGTCTCGTTCATATTCAGATAGTTATCTACTTTCGCTGTCCAAGAAGGTTTCAGTTCAGGTACAGTGATTCGTTGATACGAATACCAGTTACGGATGGATACATCCGATGCTTCAGCATGTGCCTGCGATGGCAACACGCCGATAACGCCGTGAACCATCAGCATTCCGGCAGTAAGGCCTGCAATGATGGGTCTTCCTGCTCTTTTTTTCCATTGCATAGTCATTTGACGTTTATGTCTATTGATCATAGATAGTGATTCCTCCAGTTGAAAAATTAGCCTGATATATAACTACATAAACATAACGCGTGGTGGGGCCAAATAGTTACCAGATTGTTAAATTATTCTAAAACTGAAATCAAAAAAAGCCGCCATACGGCGACTTTCTGAATACGACATTATTTATGTGACAAGTTACAAATGTGATTTTGTAACGCAGTCCCTACTTTACTTTAATTCAATCTGGAATACATCACCGGCATCCCCACCAAAAACGATAAAACCACTTTTCGGGAGCTTCGTCGATTCCTGATTGGTTGCTACAGAGAAGTCAACCATTTCCCCTTTATCATTATACACTGCATAACCTCCGGTCTTCGGAGAATCCACCGTGATGGATTTGTTACCCGATCGGGCATCGATCGCATACCACCGGGCTTGACCGTTTGCCGGAATAGTTGTAATTCCTTTCTTTCCACCAAAGATTGGAGTAATCGCATCCTCGGCAATGTATTCCTGCCCATCCTGGAGCATAATCTCGGCGCCATTCTTCGTGTAAAATTTCAGATCAAACGCGTCTCTTCCATTCATCACAGGAATCTCGGCGATATTCTCTGCGTTGTTCGCATCCATAATTTGCGTGCCATTAGCATAGCCATTTTTGGCATCAACGGAAAGGTTCTTGATCAGCATCGATGGAAGCAGATAAAAGATCGATGTTATTTTTTCATCCAACGCGTAATATTTCGAGCCGTCACGAGCTGTCCATTTCTCTTTTGTTGCTACATCCAGTGCATTATGATCCAGTTTTTGATAATCATACGTGTTCATTACCGTTTGGCCTATGCCGGGTAACGTAATCATGCCCTGAACTTTAACATACACCTTGTCATTACGTTCCTTCACAAAGCTAGCTTTTACACTGCCATCCGCACTTGTAAAATGTTCGTCGCCTGTGTACACATAGGTCTGCTCAGGAATAATTCCTCCCAGCAAGGCAGGCAGTTGCATCTCACCATCATTGATCTTTATGTCCAGCGTTGCACCTACCGTACCATACAGACCTGAGTAAGCATTCAACTTCGTCGGCATCTTCACTTTGACAGGTGGTGAGAATGTCTGATCAGGCTGAACATCGTCGATGATGCCCTGATCCTCCAGAACGTCCAGCAGCACTTTGCTGGCAAACATCTGATTGTAGACGGAAGATCCGCCAGAGGATAGAACCGCCATTGAAATATCATGTTCCGGTATGGTGATTAACACGGCATGATATAGCATGGTGTCTCCGCCCTTGGCAAGCGCGGTAATCCCATAATCGCTGAACGGTGCAAGGTCAACCGCGTCCCAGCCCAAGCCATAATTGATCGTATTTTGTTCATCTGATACCCATATGCCATTACGATATTCATGAGATTGCATGGCCTTCACAGCAGATTCGGACAGAATATCCGGTCTGTTCCCCATTAAAACCTCTCCGAATTGACTCAATTCTTCTGCGGTAGAGTACACTCCGCCGGTGCCGATAATGTTAGCATTTTCGGTAGGCATCTTCATCTCAAGTGTAGGCCAATAGGTTTCGGATAACTGTGCTCTGTCAAAGGAATCTAGTGGTGTCTTCGTTGATTCCAACTTCAACGGCTCGCTGATATACTTGGCGATATATTCGCTGTAGCTCAAACCACTCACCCGTTCAACCAGGATTTCAAGCAATTGAAAACCGTCATTGGCGTAGACGGAGTATGCGCCAGGTTTGGATTTCAGTTTTTCGGACTGAAGCTTGAGCAATAACTCATCATGATTGCGGGTGTCGTTATCGTCAAACAACATGCTGTTTCCATAATGTGTACCGTAAAGACCGGATGAATGATTCATCAACATGCGTGGTGTGATTTGAGTATATCGCGCATCTGCCATTTTAAATTCTTTGATATACGAAGTAAGCGGCTCATCAAGATCTACTTTACCGGAATCGACCAGCTTCATAGCGGCTGCTGTAACAACCATTTTGCTAACCGAGCCTATGCCATACATGCTATCCGTGTCTATTGGCTTCTGTGATGCCTTATCGTGCAATCCGACACTATCTGATAAAATATATTCCCCTTCATCCATGATCGCATATTGCACACTGGTGACACCGTAGGTTTGCACCATCTCCTTGGCGATCTGCTCCGCCCGTGCCTCAATCGTTGCACTGTTATTCACCTCTGCGCTGACAGATGTCAGCGGCGTAATTACAAGCACCGCTGTACATAAAAGACTAATTAATTTCTTCATCCTATGTCCTCCCTCAAATGTTCTTATGAATGAATTCATCATATCCGGGAAGAGACTGTTCGAACGCAAACGGACCCTGAATGGAAAAAAACAACCCCTGAATGGTAGATTCAGGGGTTGTCGGTGTGGAACGGAAGTACGACCATGTTGTTAAATTTCCGATGCTGATGCTCAATACTCATATGTCCACCATATTTCTCGCACATTCTCGATATATTGGTTAGACCGATCCCATGGTACTCCGGATTGGGCTTGTCACTTTTCAAGTCAACTATCGGTTGCTCCACATGATTCATAATCTGGATGACAAGTGCAGATGATGTGGAGTGAATGGCAATCAGGATATATCGATCCTCGGCTTGTCTGACCTTCTTGGAAGCCTCGATCGCATTATCGAGCATGTTACCGAGCACCACGCACAGATCATATCGATCAATCTGCACATGTTGCGAGTGAAGCTGGATTTTGGTGTCGATTTTGATCCCGTTTGCCTGCCCCATAGCCAAGGTATTTGTAACGAGTGCATCAATGACTAGATTGCCGGAGTTCACCCGCTGGTAAGCACCTTCAATCGTATTCAGTGTAGACTTGATATGGTCACCTGCCGCCGCCAGTTCGTTACGTTGGATACATTCATCAATATACAGAAACTGCTGGTTAATATCATGGATGATGCTTTTAATGTTTTTGAAACTGTGAACGGTCTTCTCATAGTTGGCATCCTGATGATCCATCTGACGCTGTAACTGGGCATTTGCATGCACAAGCTGTACCTTTTCCACCATATTATCGAACACATAGACTATGAACACATTGAGAAAAAGAGAGCCCAGTACAGAAAAGACGTAAAATATGTTCTTTTCACTGTATATGGAGGCCACATTGATCTGATAGATCGTAATGATCGGTACGATGAGAAACAGCAAATAATACCGATAGTGAACGGCAAAACTTCTACGTTTGGCGACGAGACGGACAACTTGAATGACAACGAACATGATGCTGCAACCAAGCAGCATAACCTTGGAGAGAACCCAGTGGTCTTCTCCGTTAAACTGATCCATTGAACTGTAATCCGCGGATTCCAGAACACCGAGAATATATACAGCGATGGCATTTGCCATAGTAATTAGAACCCCATACAGGATGGTAAAAACAAGCTTGATTTTAAACTCTACTTCATAGGATTGTGCCAGACTGAAGATTAATAGCAGAGCAACCGCAGTGGAACCAATATCAGAGAAGGAAGAAACCCAATAAAAATAACCCAACATGACAAATACCAAGAAATAGATCGCTCTACGCGGTTTACGGTTGGACTTGCCCAACACAGAATCAAAATAAAAATTCGCCTGAAATGCCATAAGTAAAGTCACGAAGAAGATAGAAAATATCATATACGTATCCATGTCATTGAATCCTCATAATCATGTATTTGGTATAGGCATCCTTGACTTCCTTGACCTTGGAGCGACCTATGGGCAGTTCCGTTCCATTCAACATGACGACTTGGGTGCCGGAAAACTTCTGAACATGCATCAGGTTAATGATAATTGAGCGATGAATCTGCAAGAAACCATGGTCTTTCAAACCGGTAGCGTAGCTGGATAAAATGCCTTTGGTCTCATATACATTTTCCTGAGTCACAAAATTCAACTTGTTCTTGATCGTTAAACTTTTGACGACCTCAATCCAGAGAATATCATCATATTTCAAAAGCAGTTCATCATAATCTGATTTGATTAATATATACTTTTTGTCCAATGCCTGAAAATATTGACACAGCTTAATCATCTTTTCCTCGAAAACTTGCGGCTGGATTGGCTTGATCAGATATTGAAAGGTGATGACATCAAAGCTCTCCACCATATATTCCGGGTAACTGGTCAGAAACATAATCTGTACATCCAGAAACTTCATGTTCCTGATCTCTTTAGCGGTCTGAATCCCGTTCATTCCGCCCATCTCCACATCCAAGATGAGAATATTGAATGTATCCCCAACCTCTCTGTAGTGTGAGAGCAGTTGTTCACCAGATGTGAATAGGCTAATTTGAAAATCAAAATTGGTTTTTAGAGATAAGGAGACCAGCATGGATTTCACACGTTCTCGTTGCTGCTCCTCATCATCACAGATTGCAATATTGAACATGGGGGAACATCCGCCTTTCATCGACATCGACTCTGAATTTCACTCTCGAATATACTATTTTAGCATAGGTTTGGGAGTCGAATTGGGATGAAATGCATTATTCCGACCCTCAAACGCAGATCAACAAAAAAAGTCGCCACATTGGCGACTCTTGAACTTGAAACCTTCTCCAGCCATTTCTATGAAAAGTGCGGTCTGTTATTCTGATTTTTTGGGCACAGCGTGGCGGTAATATCGTATTACCTTGCGATACATCGTCTTGTCCTTTAATTGATTGAATATATATGGGTCAGGTTTGACATTCACCTCAATAATCCAGGGTTTCAGACTGTGGTCAAGGCCGATATCTACACCAATTTGCTTAAGATGCGGGTACTTTTTTTTCATATGACGAGCTATGCGAAGGCTAAGCTCATTCATCTCCTGAACCAGTTCATTCCTGCGTTTAGTGGATGCATGTGATTGTAGCAGCTTGTGAATATCCATCGGTGTACCACCACTATGATAATTGGTTACGATTTTCTTTGGATGACCCAGTCGGCCGATGATTCCGGTAGCTTCCCACTGTTTGGTCGGGCTTAGCTGTATCATGACTCGGATGTCAAAACGTCTGTTATTATGCTTAAGCAGATGGATTCCTCTCTGAATCAGATAACTTCTTTTATGCACCAAACGAGTCAGACTGCTATAAAACGATTCAAAGCTGTCAAACGTCAGGCGTTTTTGCTCTATCTGATAGACAAAATGTTGCTGACTTTCCATCTCTGCCTTAATAACACCCATCCCGAAAGTACCTCTCTCGGGTTTGACATAGACCATTCCATATTTACTGATCATGGATTTCAGATTCGATTTGTTATATTTCTGTGTGTCGGGGATAAACGGTTTAATTGATTCATTATTAATGATCAATTTTGTTTTTAACCACTTGCTTCTTAACGGCTGCAATTTATCAACTCCCATGTCGTAAACTCTCCCTTCAGCAACCGCATCAAAGCCTGCTGATTGATCAAGATCCTGCAAGCATTATATGTAATACCGATAAAGGAACCCTCAACAAAAGCCCCTATTCGTAAAAATGTATATTTGCACATGCCCTGACCAAAACACTTTTGCACACATAACATATAATGAGTCATCACGATTTGTGCAAGGAGTTGAGAAGATGTCCGTCCAGCCTGGAATCCGATTGAATAATGCGCCTAAGATTGATGTTCTTATACCCGCGATCGAGAAAGATTTGGCTACCCTTCCCCTCGTCATTGATAACATTCGCCGTTATGTAAAACATCCCATTGGAAGCATATATATTGTTTCTCCGGTCAGCACCAAAATCAGAAAACTTTGTTCCCTTAAAAACTGCATTTTTGTTAATGAGCGATCCGTCCTGCCTATAACCAAAAACGAGATACACTACCAGTCCTCCCGATGGAATCGGTCAGGCTGGTTATATCAGCAGCTGCTCAAAATGAACGGAGATTCCATTGTAAAGGCAAAGCACTTTCTAGTCATGGATGCGGATACTGTACTGATTAAACCTCATACATTTATTGTAGAAGGCAAAACAGCCTTTTACTGCCGTGACTGGAGCCAGCCGGAATATTTCAATACCTACCGCAAGTTGTTAGGCATGAAAGCTCCACGTCCCCGCTCTTTTGTCACCCATTATATGCTGTTCGACAAATCGAAACTCGCTGCCTTAAAACAGAAAATTGAAGCGGTTCATAAGCTGCCATGGTACAAAGCGATCATCTCCAATATTAATAAGAAAAAGCAGTTTGGTTTCTCCGAATATGAAACGTATGCCAATTTTATGTATACGAAAAACCCAGGCAGCATGGTCCTTAGAAGTTCCAAGAATAAAAGTCTGAATGTGAACGCTTCTTCGTTAAACGAGCAACAAATCCGTAATCTGGCTCTTAAATACCGATCTCTTTCCTTTCATAAACGGAAAATCTATAGTAAAGCTCCCCGAGCTTAAGGAGGAAGCCCATGCATATCGTACTGCTGTGCGGCGGCTCTGGCAAAAGGCTCTGGCCGTTATCCAATGAGCTTCGCTCCAAGCTGTTCATAGATATACTTCCATCACCCGCTGGAGGTAGGGAATCCATGATCAGCAGAGTATGCCGCCAGCTTGACAGTTCATGCCTAACGGATTCAACACTCATTATTTCACATCAGGACCAGGCTAATATTACGGCTCGACATACTCAAGGCAAAATACCAGTCATCGGGGAACCTTATAAACGAGGCACTTTTACTGCGGCGGCCTTAGCGACCTTATATCTGCAATCCTTCCGAATGGCCAAAGATGACGATGTGATCTGTATCGCGCCAGCTGATGTGTTCGCAGGTGAAGATTTTTTCAGCAACTTCCAATTACTGCCGGACATATTGAAACATTCTCAAGCCGATATCGCTTTAATTGGGACAAGGCCTACACATGCTTCAGAACAGTATGGATACATCCTGCCGGGTGGGCAAGAACGTAATATTTATGCGCCCATAACACAATTTATAGAAAAACCCGAAGCCACCATTGCTGAAACTCTGCTACAACGTGGGGCACTATGGAACTGCGGTGTGTACGCATTCACCGTCGCGTTTATGATATCCCATATTAAAAAAATGGGGCTTCCGGTTCATTATGATCAATTGTCGTCCCTGTATGAAGCGTTGCCTGAACGAAGTTTTGACAAGCATGTTGCAGAGAAGGCACAGCGGGCCGTAGTCCTGCCTTATAAGGGATTATGGCAGGATATCGGAAGCTGGGATACGCTGTGCGCACAGTTAGATACACATGTAATCGGACACGGTGGAATCTCGGGTTCTTCCTCCAATTCCTATATTATTAACGAGCTTCCCTACCCCATCCAAGTCATTGGCGTGCCAGGTATTATCGCTGCCGCAAGTCCGGATGGCATTCTCATTGCCAACAAAAATAATTCAAATGAAATTAAAGCGCAATTGGGTAGCTTGCCATTAAAACCGATGTATGGTGAAGCAACCTGGGGCAGTTATCGTGTCATTGAGAGTTCGTTAGAAGATGAGAATACAACTGTAACCACATTAAACATAACGGTTCTACCGGGCAAACATATCGGGTTGAACTGGCATAGAACTGGGTGTAGAGCATGGACCGTGCTTGCAGGCAGTGGGCAAGTGCTTGTCAACGGAAAGGTCATGCAAGTGAATATGGGCAATCAGTTCGCGATTACCAAGGAGAGTCTCTTTTCTATTCTGGCTGAAGCCAGGATGGTGATCCTTGAGGTCCGGATCGGAGTAACAGAGGATAAAGACAACATACTTTTTGAAGAAGAAGATTGGAATGTAATCCTAAAAAGTGCAGGTTCATCTAACGCTTAATGGGAAAATGAACCGATTCATTCTGCATGTCTTATAGCCCCTTCCATTCGCGGAAGGGGCTCATTGGCATATTTAAGGGAAACCTGACACTTCTTCTCCCTATATCTTAGTTAAACAACTTGCGAAGTTCCTCTACTTCCAGACGTGCAACTGGCTGGTAAGCGGAACTTTGTACATAACGCTGGAAGCTGTATAACAACTGTCTGCCCTCCAATGTAGTCATCAGACGCTCCAGATTCAGCGCTCCCATCAGCACTCTCCCCTTCCGGACCCGACACTCCATCAACAAGCCGAGCTTGTGGTTTCGCTCAAAATTGTCAATGGTCTGCACGATCGGCGTAATTTCTGGCCCAAGTTCATCCAAAATCATCGAGGACGAGTTGGATACGATATTCCACCACGGATAGGTCGAGTAATCTTCCGTGACAAAATGTTCGAATGCTGGATGATCCCTCTGAATCAACAATCCCATTGTGCCCACGGGAACCTCTCTTTTCATATTCTCTGATATGGAACGAAACATAGGATAAGACCAGAAATCGGTGCTATAGAAACCTTGAATCGCATGTTGAATCTGGTCGGGATTTGGGAAAAGCATGATATCCTCTCCCTGCTCTAGCAACACCAGCGCTGCTTCGGAAAGTTCGGTAAAGAGATTTAATCCGGTCAATTCCACGTCCAGTTGGCTCGGATAGATCCACAGGTCGTAAGACTTACGGATATCCGTACCCGGAATGGACAGTCTAAGCTCCACTTTGGTCATATTGGAGACTTCAGGAATGCGAATGCTGAGATCCGCGACATTCACATAATGTTCTCCATGGGTCGCTGGCAGGTCTGCTTTCCCTTCCAATAGGACGCTTCCTTCGATCTGCTCGCTTTGAATTTCCCACTTCAATTGAAGTCCATCCAATGCTTGTCTCCGGAAGTAACTTAGTTCAATGCGTGCTTCGAACAATTCACCCGCTTGATAATTATATTTGGGGAATCTCGCCAACAACACAGCGTCGGAACAAAACGTTCTCCACTCCTCAGGTGTAATCATGCCTTTGGAATCCATGAATGCGTCCAGTACACCCACAAGCGCTGTTCCCTGACCACTGAAATCCTGAAGATCCAGCAGCTGGAACCCGGCTAGTTGCTGCGAACGAAAAGCAGCTTCCAGTTCTTCCTTGTAACATGCGACCGCGAGTTTACCAGAAGCTCTGAAGTATGCTTCCGCCAGATGTCCCAGTCCTTTGGCATTCAGACGCTCTCGAAATACTTCGAAATTCTTGGCTTTGAGAGAACCCGTATACTTGTTGATCTCCTCGAAATTAGGAAACGTGGCGTACTGTCCAATTTCATGCGAGATGATTGGTACGTGTGAGACAAGTTGGTCACTTCCAGCTTCGGCCTGTACTGTTTTGGAACCTGTCCCATACTGAATCTGAATCTCTTTGTCCCCAGTCTGACCAGAAGGGTCAGCATCGCTGCCTTGCTCAGGTACAATGTTTGAATCGTAATCTTTCAATGTATTTGGCAGGTCGGTCTGCACGTGACCGAGCGGAGCATCACACATCGCATACGAACCTCTGAACAGGCGTTCTTTCGAGAAACGAACCCCGCAGAAGAATTCACTTTCCTCCAGAATGTCCGGCACAAACTGAAAGTTATTCGAACCCTCGGTGTATAGATGACGATGATCATATGCTTTGTATGCCTTCAGGATCGAATTCAATCTGTCCTTGCTTCCCCATAGTTCATTCCCCATGGACATCATGACAAACGAAGGATGATTACCAAAAGCACGCAGCATCGCAAATCCTTCGCTAATCAAGTAATCCTGCTCGGCTTGATTATGTCCATCCGAAGATTCATCCGTAATGGTTCCCCAGAACGGAAGTTCAGGCTCCATGTAGATGCCGAGCAGATCCGCTGCAATAAAAGCAGCCTCCGGAGGACAACAGGTATGGAAACGGTAGTGATTGATACCGTAGGACTTGGAGATAGCGAGGATACGAACCCATTCATCCACATCTGTTGGCGCGTATCCCGTGAGCGGAAAGATCAGCCCGTCATGTTTGCCTCGAAGAAAAGTTTTGCGACCATTAATGGTGAATTTGTCTCCGGCAGCCCGGAATTCCCTTAATCCCGTCCATACTTCGGTGGAATCCAGCACTTCGCCGTCCTGATCTTGCAGATGAATATGAAGTTGGTACAGGTTAGGTTCATCATCACTCCATAACATCGCATCTTCGCCAATCTTGTACGTCAGCTGGATTTCCTGCGAATCCGGGGCGAAAATCTGTTCCTCGGTCGTATGAACTGGATCTGCACTGACAGCAACAGCTGATACCACGATTCGTACTTCTTGCAGGTCACCAACAAGTGCTGCCTTGATCTCGAAAGATCGAGTCGCAAGATCGGGATAGACCTGAACATTATCCAGGAAAACACGCTCGAAAAATTGAAGTTCCAATTTCCCGGTGATGCCGTTCCAATTCGTCTGCGTGTCTTCGGATGTAAGATGACCACCTTTGGTTGGATAATTGGTATTGTCCACTCGTATGGTAATTGTATGAGTCCCAGCGGTTAGCCCTGCCTCAATCTCGTAACGGTGAGGTGTGTTCAGACTGTTTTGTGTTCCGCATTCCACCCCATCGATCCAAACTGTGGTTACTCGTGTTCGTTCCAGATGCAAGAAACAACGTTTGCCAGCCAAGTGTTCGGGAATTTCAATCTCTCGTGAAAACCAGGCATAACCCTCAAATAAGTACTCATCCGTCAGCGCACCGATTAACACATTCTCGTTTTTCTTGCCCTTGGCCGCATGAGATGTAGTATTTGGCAATGTAATAACGTCTGAGAAATCCAGACCACGTTCTACCTTATGTTCATCGAGTTGGAGTTTCCATATGCCTTCCAGATTTATTGCTTCTATCATGATATTGTCCCCTTTAAGATTCATATAATCGATACAAGTAATCGCTTCCAATAAAACAGAAATCGTTTTCGAGAAATCATACCTGTATTATAAACTCGATTGACGCCCTCGCATAGATCATTTACAAATAAAAAAGCCGCCAATGCTGGCGACATCTTATGGATACTATCCTGTATCCTGAACAATTTTAAAATATGGTGGGAACCATGCCCCCGTCCATCCGGATGGGAGAGCCTCTGAAGGCTGAAGCATATGGGCTGCACACAAATGCAGCGAGTCTGCCTATTTCACTTGGCTTGATGAATCGCTGTAATTCGGACTGTGGCAGATTACTCTTCATAAAATCTTTCTCTTTTTCCTCGAAAGTCAACGTCTCATCAGGATATATGCCCTCAATAATTTCTTGTACGTTTTCAGACAGTGTTGGTCCTGGCAGGATCGTATTAATGGTAACCTCGGTCCCTGCTGTCAGTTTGGACAAACTTTTGGATAATGACAACAGCATTGACTTGGTCATGCAATACTGGGGCATCTGGCCTGAAGGCATAAGAGCTTCTTCACTTGCGATGAAAATAATACGCCCGTCATTGTTCTTCACCATTTTAGGTAAATAAAATTGAGACAAGCCATTGGCAGCAAGTACATTAGTACGGAAATATTTCTCCCACACTTCATCATTTATGTCTTCATAACTCATGATTTCATATATCCCCATGTTATTGATTAATATATCAACTTCAGGAAATTTCTCGAATAAAGCTTGGCGTTGCGCCAGATCCACAAGATCAGCGGTAGCCTTTTGCGGAGAGATCTCTGGAAAAGTGGACTTGATTTCGCGAACTGTTCGTTCCACCTCTTCATCATTACGTCCATTAATCAGAACATTTACCCCTTCTCGGGCGAGTTCTATAGCAATCGCTTTACCGATCCCTTTTGTTGATCCTGTAACTAAGGCTGTTTTCTCTTTTAGTCCCATATCCATCCTGCATTTCTCCTTCTTGATTACAACTATCCGGCAGCACCGGATAGATATAATATTAAGCAGTCTGAAGAGTCTAGTAACTAGCACTTTGCGCCAGAATTATTGCCTTACACGCCAATTTGAAGGTGTATCCCCTTCCCAGGTCTTGAAAGCACGATAGAACGAATTCTGGTCTTCATATCCAACCAGAAATGCCACTTCTTTGATATCAAGTGAAGGATCTGCAAGATACGCTCGGGCCTGCTCACGTCTGGCCTCGGTTAATAATTGCTTGAAGTTTGTGTTCTCCTCCGTCAGTCGCCGCTGCAAGCTGCGCTCACTCATGCGAAGCTCTTTGGCGACCGTCTGGATGTCAGGGCGCTTTCCTGTGAGGCTGCGTTTCATAATCCATTTGACCACTTCAGTAACGGAACGATTGCTCTCTTGTTCGTCGAGCGACCGATCCAGTGCCGGGGTCAGAATCTCCAGTAACTCCTCGTTATACGATAGAAATGGAAGACTCAGATCTTTCCGTTCCAGCGTCAGCCGATTATAGTTGGAATTCGTATCGACTCGGCAGCCGAAGTAATCCTCAAGGGTGGCTACGTCACCCATCGGTTGGGAGAACTCAACCCGTTTTGCAGTCAAAGGTTGCCCTGTACCCCTCCGTCCAAGTTCGATCAGAAATGCCAGCGTAATACCCACCAGTAATGGCGGACCTGGTTGCTCCTTATGTAACCATCCTAGTTCAATGAACCATTCCTCACCTGCTTCGGTAATCTGCAAACTCTCGGGAGGACACATTTGCTTGTAACGCACCATGCGATTCAACGCATCACGATAATCACGAGCATGATACATCGCCAGTACAGGCGGAGGATACTTCGATATTTCATATCCGGTTGCAAGTTTGATGATGCCCTCGGCGGTGTTCCTATTTAGATCAGAGTAGGCCTGCCAGATTGCGAAGTATTGAGATTGGGTCACTACAGGTTGATTTATTGTCTCAAGAGATAGTTGTGCTGTCCGAGCGATGTCATCAGCACCAATCCCTAATTGATGTAATCCAGCCCAAAAGCCTGGATGAACTTTAATTCGATCATTCGGTTGAGGTTGCATATATACAGACTCCTTTAACTTGTTCCATTTTTATTCTGATTTCTAATTATAGAATGGATGTACCTATTTTTGAAACTTACCTCAGCGAGCCATTTCCGGGTAATACGCAAACACGACTGCCCATGAATGGTCAGTCGTGTTCAAGTCAATCATTCAGAATATTATGAAAGAATGCACATTTTGTATGTTCAGCTACTCATTCAACGCAGTTTTGATCAGGGCATTCACCCGCGAGTTAAACAGCAGACCGATATGGGATACGAGGGAAACCGAAACGTTGTTCGCCCCGTTCAACCGGGAAAGTACCGGGGACACAATCGTGTCACTGGTGGAATAGATCGAAGTCACCTTTATTCCACTCGGAGCTGTCGTTGTGGTCAATCGATTAGCCCCGCCAAGGGTAATCAACTTATCCACTTTGGAAGCGCCTCCACGGTTAAGTATGTAATAGAGACTATTAGCTCCACCCATGCTATGAGCTATAATATTGACTTTTGTATGACCCGTTTCGCGCAGAACATCATCTACGAATCGACTAATTGCTGCGGAGTTCAACAGCTGGTTTCCTTGTTTGCTAGGAAGGTCAATTGCGAATAATTCGTCTCTTGTCCACCCTTGGCTACGCAAATAACTCTCAATTGCTGTAAAATTGCTATCTGAACCAGTCAATCCATGTACCAATACAATGGGTGTACGTGCCGTAGCTGCAGAAGCCTTTGAACTCGATCCTATTCCAGTTATTGATAAGGCAAGGATCATACTCATGAATACAACAAGTATTAATTTGGTCTTTTTCACTTCATTCACTCTCCTGTAAAATGTTTTATATTCCATATATTACAATCTAACATATGGAATATAAATGAACCTTTAGTCTCATTTTTACAGGAGTGTCTAAAGCAGACTACAACCAACATGATTATGCTTTTATCAAACTCTAGTTCTGTACTTCTTATCCTTCAACGATATCTGCACGTAGATCCGTTGCAATCTCAATCATTTTGGGAACAATAGCTTCGTTAGAAATAGCTACATACAGATCCCCCATGTACAAACGAAAAGCAATCTGTGCACCCTCAAGGTCCCACATAAAAAAGTCCCCCTCGATGGTCATGGTGCTCTCAGCTCCTACAATGTTAAGAACCGGTGAATAGGTAAAATCGGGTTGGGATTCGAAGTAGAGTTTGCACTCTTCCAGCGAGATGGATTGTTCCGCATTGCTTTCTTGCATGGATCGGGTAATTCGAAAACGCTGATTCATTGATTTGCCTCCAAAACTTTATTAATATATACATGTTCCACAGCAATATATTTTCTCATTTCCGTCTTCCACTGTCAAAACCAACCATGCTCTCTTCTTACAATTCATATATACTGAATACAGTGCACAACGAATTTCTACAATCAGGAGGAGTCAAATCAATATGTTGAAAACAGAATTCATTGATGTACTATCCATTGTCTCACATAAATTATATGATTCGGCTGCTAACGTCATGGACACGGCAAGCAGGTTAATTCCTGCAAATACGTTTTGTATTGCCCAGTTGGATCATCTATCTACCAAAGTTCTGAACGTATATAATCGTGACAAACTAATTCTGGGTGAGGGGCTGGTCGTTGATAACGCCGAGTCATACTGTGCACTTGTGACTGAACATTCCCAAGGCCCGTTAGTAATCAATAATAATCTAACCCATCCACTAACCAGACATATGGACGCAACCGAATTCGTAGGTGGATGCTCATTTGTCGGTGTGCCCATACATAATGAGAACGGAGAAATTTACGGCTCCCTCTGCTCATTTGATCAGGATTTCTATTCCTATCAACAAAAGGACGTGGATCTGCTTCTGGCCTTGTCTTCATTTTTCACGAGTCTTCTTGAGATGGAAACAACTCTGCAACAGTTAAAACAGGCGGAAGAGACCGCTGCAAAAGTGCTTGAAGAAAAGAAAAATTTGCTGGCCGTTCTCAGCCACGAAATCCGGACGCCAATGAATGGTGTTCTTGCAATGGCCAATCTGTTGCAATCGACCAGGCTGAGTGAGGATCAATCGTTATATGTTAATGTCATTGAGTCAAGTGGTACCAGCCTTCTGTCGATGATGGATCAAATTCTAGACTACTCCAAAGCAGAAGCTGGTGCGATCTCTCTGGAGATCAAATCTTATAGTGTCACTGAAACAGTTGAACATGTATTACAATTATTCTCTTCTGAAGCACAGAAAAAAGGAATTAGGTTGTACGCAGAATACAATATTACTGATCATCTGATGCTTATGGGTGATCAGCACAAAGTTCGTCAGATTCTAATCAATCTCGTTGGGAATGCGCTTAAATTCACTGAAAAAGGGGAAGTATGCATCTCTACTGAGGTATCTGCTGATACAAAAGGTACTCTCCATGCATCCTACGAGATAAGAGATACGGGCATCGGTATCCCGCAGGATCGTCAGGATCTGTTGTTCAAATCCTATTCCCAGATTCATGGTAATTCAGGAAAGTATGGCGGAGCGGGGCTGGGCTTGTCCATCTGTAAACAACTCGCTGAATTAATGGGTGGCGTTGTATGGCTTAAAGAGTCCAGTCCTACGGGCAGTCGGTTTGTCTTTAATATCTCCAGCGCTGCACCCTCCGTCCATGCGAAAATCTGAATGATGAATATATTATTCTATCTGAACGGATAGGAGGTATATATGTTGACACAATTTCTGGATGCAAGATCATCGCAAAATGCTGCGTTGTTTAATTCTATTTCCATACCGATTCCAGTGATTAACACGCCTCAGTTATTCGGCCAGATTGGTCTGCAGACTGCCGGAGCGGGACCCAACCTAAGAGTCTCCCTAAAAGGAACCATAACGGTACAATTACCACTTGCCCTATTTCAAGTGAGGATTATTATTGTAAGAGGTACAGTTGCAACCGATCCGATTGTTTACTCCGGAAACTACACGTACGGTCTGAACGGTCTGCTTAACCCTGAAGTGATCGTTTTCTCTGCCAATGACTTTAACACACCGATCGTGCCACAATTAACCTACAGCGCATTTATCAGTACCAACTTGCTCGGAACGGTTCGGGTAGGCCCCGAGAGTTTCGACGGATTTGTCGTTTCGGATTAAAATGAACACCTCCACCCCCATACTCTTAATCTGTTTGTTCATAAAGATTAAGGTGTGGGGGTGTTCCAGTTTACATTGAATCAGTTACCAAAATAAACATCCAGCTTACCCGTGGGCGGCGTTGTGGCCATCCACACTGCTGCGAGATTATCCGGACTAACTGTAGCCGCAGTAATATAATCTCCAATGAGTACTGTGGGCATCGGAGAGTTGCCGTTTGGATTAAAAGATGTAGTTGTGATACGTCGATTGGAGAAGCTGGTCCCGCCATCAAATGATTCCGCAACAAAAACGTCCAGCAGGAATCCGTCAATTCGATTGGAGTAATAAATAACCCTGATCGTCCCTGCAAAAGGTGATACGGTTATCGACGGGAAAAAATTCTGTGTACCCGGTGGCGCGCCTGTGATACTGATGGGGTCTGACCATAAAAGGCCATCCGGAGATTCACAGAGTAAAACATCGGTATACCCGGCACGTGCATCATTCCAAACGGCATACACAGTTCCACTGTTAGGTCCAACGGAAATATCTGCTCCCAGACTTAGGTTGGTCTGCACTCGAAAAGCATAATTTGGCACAGGTAAAGGCGAAGGTGCCGGTACTACGGATGAAATAAACGTTGCCTGTCTTTCCAGAAGAGGTTGATAGGTAATGCCCCCATCGTACGAAATACGTAATAAAGCGGACGGACTGGCAGGACCCGTAATGATATATCCTGCATAGACTTGACCCGAGAATCCAACAGCCAACGCTGCCCGGTCATGAATTCCTCGCGGATTCGACTGTCGGTCAGGTGGCTCCCAGGTTATCCCCTGAGTGAGCGATCTTTGCGTAAATATAGCGGAAGATGCGGTAGCAAGCGGAGTATATCCGACATATGCATGGCCTCGATAAGGGCTACCTGGAGAACGATCAACAGCTATTAAAGGCTCATCATTATGAACAATAGTACCGAACCCCGCTTGGACGATAACCGGTGGCTGCCACGTAAGTCCATCATCAAAAGAAGTATAACTCGCAATCGTCCCATCATTGATCCCGTTAAACAAATGTACGGTAACGATAAAGGTATTCGGAAACGTATAGTCTATCGTAGGCGCCTCTGCTCCTGCATACCCTGCCGGTTGAGGAAGCACAGTGGTGGTCCAGGTACTGCCTCCATTAATGGAACGATAGAAACCAGTCAATGTTGGCCCGGTACTGGTATCCACAGCTACCACGCACATAATATTCGGGTTCAGCGTATTAACTGCAATTGAGGGTTCGAATTGACTGCCTGCCAAAGCCCCGGTAATATTCACAACTACCATCTGCTCACCTCGATTCCTTTAAGGGATATTTGTGAACCGGTCAATTAATATCATCTCCGATTGAAGTACACGTTGGATGATCTGACCTGTAGAATTAACACCGTATACATGAATGATCGTACTTGTAGCACTAAAATAATCGCTTTGCACCTCGTAAAAAGCAGCATTGATCAATGGATAGATTAAGCTTCGGGTCGCTTGAGGTAGTAATTCAAACAGATCATGACCTATAGGTATGCGCGCAGTTTGAGTGGTGTCCCATCTGAAAATTTCCAACTCAATACTGACTGGAGCATTAAGGGAATCATTAATGCACGTTACAATGAGTTGAGTGGATTGGGTTTCACCCGATGTTGGATTGTAAATAAAACCCGTAGAGTTTGGCAAAAAGCACACTCCTTCCGCAATATATAGTAAAGTATATTCGTTTTTCTGCTACCGTTATGACTAGGATCTCAATTGAATATTGGATCTACTTGCAAATTTTGTTATGCTAGATTACTAGATTACTGTTCATAACAAAATTCTACTATCATGTTCGGAGTTGGAGGACACAAATCATGCTTATTAAACGTGTAGGAAAAATCGCCGCGGTTACTGTAATTGCTCTCTCTATCCTTGGAAGTACACCCAATATCGGTGGAGCCTATGCTGCCCCAGCCATTTCAGTACACTTGGATGATGTTCCCCTGAAGTTTGATGCAGCTCCACGAGTTGATAAAGGTGTCACTTACGTCCCGTTTCGGACGGTCGGGGAAGCCCTAGGTATCGATATTACCTGGAACAGCAGATCACAGACTGTAAAAGCAACGAACACTGTGAAAGGACAAACTACTGAGGTACTATTACAAGTTGGCAGCACCACAGCGACCGTAAATGGAAAAAAAGTTACACTTGCTGCAGCACCCGTTCAGCGCGAAGGACGCGTGCTTATTCCACTCAGTTCTTTTAGTAATCAATTCGGTGTAAGTGCAAGCTGGAATCAGGCAACCAAGACGGTCTCCCTTATCTCCCCACAACGCGAGATGCACCTGAGAGCCTTCTATGCATTGCAATCTTTTCAAGAAAAGGACCTTATTACTTCCATGAATTCCGTGGCCTTTGGCTGGAGCCGCATTGATCGTGAAGGTCAGTTCACGCTCCAAGGGGATGAGTACCGTCTCCCTGCTGCTGCGGGTGATGTTACACCGCAGTCTATCGTTGCTGACGCAGCAGATCAACAGATCCAACCACAGCTCATGGTGTATGCATTGGATGGAAACGGCGAACTGACCAAAGTTCTGAGCGACAGCAGTCTGCAGCAGAAATCGATTGAAGGTATAACTGCTGCTGTAGCAGAGCATGGTTTTGGCGGAGTTGTTCTGGATTTTGAAGGACTGGGCTTCAAACTGGATGCGGTAGAACAACAGAGGCTGCTCAATGCTTACGTGAAGCAATTAAGAAGCTCCTTGCCCCTGGACACAGCTTTATCTCTGGCGGTACCGCCGCTAAATAGTGCTTATAAAGGGTATGATTACAAAACACTTGCCTCCATCGCAGATGATCTGATCATTATGGCCTATCAGTATAATCCGGTTGGCACCAAATCTCAGGTACCTGAGCCAAATAGTCTTGTGGATCAGGCGATCCAATTAGCCATACAGGCCGGTGTCCCAAAGAACAAGCTTTTGCTCGGAATCAGTCTAAGCAGTGAAACGCCGTCCTCTGTTGATGATAAGCTCGGTCTCGCCAAACGTTATAACCTCAAAGGAGCCGCGTTCTGGCGTCTGGGTCTGTTCCGTTCCTACAATACGAAAATGGAAGATGCCGTGAATGCTTCTGTGATTAAAGAGTAAACATTCTGACTGGATGCAACTCACTACTCACTTAACTAAAAGAAGGACCGCGCCTCTGGTATGCAGAGAGTGGTCCTTCTTTTTCCCATCATCTTACTTTATAAATTTATCCACACTTCCAAATATAAGCTTCACAAACTGGGTAGGACCAGGCAAACGTGGCTGAAAGAGAAGAATGATCCCAATTACTGCCGCCACAGCAGTAAATCCCGCGCTCACTATTCTGGCTCGCTTTTCTTTGCTGCTCTTCCACTCTCCATACACTATCGCAGTCGCCAGCATCAATATTCCAAGGATTGAGCCTAGCTTCATGCAATCACCTCTATTCTCAGGCTTGTAACAGGAGCCGATTCTGTTCAACTTTCGTCCTCATCAGGTATCCCCTGTGGTCCTGTTGATTTTCCGGTACGTTCTACGTGTGCATCTACTTTGACTTCCACGTCCAATTCAGGATAGATGGTTTCCCAGTTCTTCTCCTGCGCTTTCCATTGATTTGGATAATATCTGCGGAATTCAACTGCGAATTTGAAGAAATCGGAGCGCAGCTCTTTCTGGGACATGTCTAAAGCATCATGAGCCAAAGATGTGAGCTTAGCCGACCATTCCTTTTCCAGTTTAGTTAATACAGCGGGGTCAGTCAGATTGGCATCCGTCGTATTTAACACCACTTCTCCCCTGGTTTGGATGTCGACCTTCATACTCCACTGTTGGTTTACAATTCGCGGCTTCATGGAAGTTTTATTTTCAATGATTCTTATCGAGAAAGAACCCTCTAACGGCTCAAACTCAACAGGCATGATAATGTTGTTCAGTTCTTTTGCAAGTAGTAATACACCTACGCTTAGTGGTTCTTTGACCGTCTTGACATAGCGATCCTTCTTATACATACTCAGACCTTTCACATATGGCGTAGTTGTCAGTTTATCCTGATCGGGCTCCGGGGGTAAGATTAACATGCGAGATAAAATGGCGGAACTGCTCGGACCTTCAATAGATTTAGCCAGTTCAAGGGCAGTAACACGTGTACCTAACTTCAGATTGGCCATCTCACGTAGCGATTCGGCAGAACTTCGCTCCAGTGGATCAAGTAACGCAAGGATATCTTTCGCAGCCTTTTCGCTGGAAAAGACATATGCATGCTCTCTGAACTGAGGGTAACGCAGGAAAAAATCGATATACTCGCGGATACCACGTTTGCCGGCTTGCTCACTAATGATGATGACTTCGCAGTGGCCCCAGAACATATTTCGTGGAACTTTACGTTGTAACCGATTCAATGCCTCGGCAATTGTACGTCCTTCCGCTGTTCGAATCATTGTTACCCCGCTTGGACTGCCTCCACTCCCACTGCTATCTCCTGCACTCGCCTTTCGCGGAATAAAAATCTGTGAAGTCAATTGTACTTTGCCATCTTCATAATCTATCCCAGTAGCCAGCACGATAGCCAAATCGTTAATCTCGATACGATCCCAACATCCACTTAAAAGCACACAACACAATATTGGCATTAGTAATACTCTAAATATTCGCAAGTGCTCCTCCCCCCATCAATCAGGTGTTCGCTCGATTCTTCCGAAAATGTGCCCACCCTTTCTTCAGCCATGCAACACCATAGATCATAGCCGGAAGGATTAATAAAATGCTGATCGTATACAAATTGGCTGAAGCACTAACCAAACTGGAAACACCAGATCCACCGGACACAACCCAGTAAGCAAATACCATGCACAGAAACGAAAGTGGACCAACCACAGGTTTGTAGTCCCGCAAACCAAACCATTCCGCGGTTGATGTAGCAAAGATATATAGAAAAACGGAAATTTTAACGAAAATACCGAAAATCCAGATGGCAATAATAAGGGATTCGATATGCTGCAGAAAGTCTGCAATGGTTATGTATCTTGCTGCGATCATGACTGGAAATACAAATGTATCCGTCAAATCACCAATTAAAAACAGGCAAAACAGATTGGTAACTGTCATTGCAGTTGTTGTAAATACAAGGGAACCCAGCATGACCCGGGTTATTCGTTTTTTTTCATTCACATAAGGTAGCAGAAAAGCCAACACAATATACTCACTAAACCATGCAGCAGGTGCAGCAGCCCCGGTAATAATGGGAATTGGACCTTTCTCCATAAAAGGAAACAGCTCGGCAGGATTCAATTCACCAATCAACAATATAAAGATCAAAGCCAGCAGCACGATCAGCAGGGTAACAAACACCTGAGAGGTTCGTCCGACAACTTCAATTCCGAGTCTAACATTAATCGCACATACAACAACCATCGTACCCATCACAACAAACAAAGGTGTACGCGGAAGTGCATTATTGACAATGAATTCACCGTATTCCCGAATAATCAAGCCCGTCAGGTGGGGCAAGAAAGCGATATAGATCAGACCGAATAACTTGCCCGGAATCCGACCGACGATCAATACACTGGATTGAATGAGCGTTTTTCCTGGGTACAGACGATCAAGTCCAACGGAAATACCAATAGCAGCCAAACCAACGATAGAACCTATGATTGGAGTCATCCACATGTCATGTCCCGCATAGTGCATTGTAATTCCAGGCACAGATAAGATAGCCGTCGCGATAATGGCGGGAAAGACCATAAATGCCAATTGAGTCACCGATATTTTCCCTTTGTCCGTCAACATATGTAATCCCGCTCCCTGTTTGCTCGAATGTAGATTGTTCTAGTGTGGTTTGTTCCTTGGGGATGGACGCCACCATACATCCTTAAGTTCCTTAGCCATCGTAGGTGCTACCGGTGAGAGATAAGGTGTTCCAAATGAACGAAGACTGCTTAGATGAATGACAACCAAGATGACTCCCAGCATGACACCCGTGAGGCCCAGCGTTCCTGCCAGAAACATCATGGGAAAACGTAGCAGACGGGTCGCGATGCTGGCAGCATAGCGAGGGATCATGAAAGAAGCGATACCAGTAATCGCGACAATGATAATCATGGGGGCTGAGACAATTCCGGCACTCGTCGCCGCTTGCCCAATAATTAAGGCTCCCACGATACTGACCGCTGATCCGACCTGCTTTGGCAATCGGACGCCAGCCTCACGCAGTGCTTCAAAGGCAATTTCCATAATGAGCGCTTCCACCAGTGCGGGAAAAGGGATCTCTTCTCTCGCCCGAGCAATACTGAGAAGCAATACGGTAGGAATCATCTCCTGATGAAACGTAGTAATCGCTACATAAGCCGATGGAAGCAGCATGGATAAAACAAAAAAAATGTATCGCAGCCAGCGTACAAAAACACTCATGAACACATTTTGATAATAATCTTCAGGGGATTGTAACATGGAAAAAATGGTTACTGGCGCGATAAGGGTAAACGGCGTTCCGTCAACGAGAATAGCAAACCGACCTTCCAGCAAGTTGGAAGCAACGACATCCGGACGCTCCGTCGCAATCATCTGTGGAAATGGTGAATATCGCTCATCGACAATCCCTTCTTCAATGTATTGACTCTCCAGTACGTCTTGGAGCTTTAAATCGGCAAGTCGTGTCTGCACTTCCTTAACAAGTTTGGGGTCAATAATCCCCTCCATGTATACAAGTGAAATACTGGTGTTTGTACGTTCTCCCATGTTACGTGTATGAATCTTCAATGCAGGTGTCTTGAGGCGTTTGCGCAGTAAAGACATATTCATGGTCAACGACTCTGTGAACCCATCCCGTGCACCACGCACGGTCGATTCAGCTAACGGTTCCTCCGTTGAACGATTTGCAGCTTGGTATAGAGGATATGTAGTTCCGCCTATTGAACCGTCCAGCAGTAACAGAGCTTCTCCTTCTAATATGGCCTGTACTGCCTGAGTAGTCGTTTCAACATGCTTAACTGAAGCTAGAGGAACTTGCGCAGCTTCGATCCCTGTTTCCTGAAGGGGCGTTAGTACCTGGCGTTCCAGCCGCTCCGTATCGCATACACCAACACAATATACGCATAATGCTGATGTAAGACACGCGGTTTGGAATGTATGAAATACAACGTCCGAGCAACCCGCAAAAACGGAGCGTAACATTTCTTGATCAATAGCAAGATTTCCGGTTAATGGCAGGTCCTGTTGTGTTATCTCTGATGTGTCCATGACGCCTCTCCTTTCCGTAAACACTCCGTCCAGATATTCTCAGTTAAAGGTATCCTTTACTTATCAGATGGGATATATACGCAAAATATAGAATGCCAAAAAAGCCGCCCTCATGAGCGACTCTGATGATATAAAACGTTAATCATTTCTGCGAATCCGTTGATCTTGCTCTTTGCAATTCCCTATTTTCTATTAATCACTATCCTTTCACAGCACCCAAAGCAACACTCCCAATAATCTGTTTGGAAAATATAGAGAATACAATAATAATAGGCAGGATTGAGATCGCTACCCCCAAATACAAGAGCCCATAATCCATCCCGTAGTACCCCTGCACTAGCGCAACCAATACTGGAAGCGGATATTTATCCAGGGAGAAAAACAGCACAAGCGGTGTCAGGAAATTATTCCATGATCCGATAAACGTGAATATGCCAAGGGCGGCGATTGCCGGCCCCAGAATAGGCAGTACAATCTGATTGAACGTCCGGAACTCACCGGCACTGTCCACCCGAGCAGATTCAATAATCTCATCCGGGATGCTGCTCTCCATGAACTGCTTGATAAAAAATACATTAAACGCATTAGCCGCAGCAGGCAAAATAATTGCGGCATAACTATCCAGAAGTCCCATCATGCTGAATAGTCGATATACGCCAATCAAAGCCAGTTGACCCGGTACCATCATGGTTGCTAACAGAAACAGGAACAATCCGTTTCGTCCTTTGAATTTAAATTTGGCAAATCCATACGCAGTTAAGGCCCCAATATACAGAGACAATACGGTCGATGTTCCGGCAATAAATATGCTGTTGGCAAACCCACGCCATATGTTGATTTTGGATACCATGTTCATATAGTTATCAATCAAGAATGATCCGGGAAGAAAGGTGAACGTTGAAGCAATCGTTGCATTATTGTGTGTGGAATAGATAAGCATCAGATAAAATGGAATAATGCATAGCACGGCAAGACCTGTCAGCAACAGATAGATGATGATTTTGCCTGCCGTCAGCCCCCTTGTATTGGCATATTGCTGAATCGCCGCATTTGGTTGTTCAACTGATTTTGCAGTTTGCATAAGAACTCCCCTCCCTATGAACGGCTCTTCCGCTTGGTCATGATGAAGGATGCAACGGACAACAATATGATGATAATAAACAGGCAAAATGCGATGGCAGCACCGTAACCAAATCGTGTGCTCTGAAATGCTACATTATAGAGATACATAATGCTCGTCATGGCTGCCCGGTCAGGACCGCCATTGCCGTTGGTTAGTGTAAATGGCTGATCGAAAATCTGGATGCCCCCAATAATGGATGTAATCATCTGAAACAGAATAATTGGACGGAGCATCGGCACGATTATATGAATGAAAATATGTTTCTTTTTCGCGCCATCCATCTGGGCAGCCTCCAGCAGAGAAGGGTCAATGCCCTGAAGACCAGCTAAGTAGATGACCATCGAATAGCCAAAGTATTGAAAAAACAAAATGGATGATACAATCAGACGCATAAACCAGGGATCATTTTTCCAGTTAATTGGATCTTGTATTATGCCGGTCTGCACCAAAAAATGATTCAGTCCGCCAGACTGCCAGTCAAAAATCAAGCTGACAAGCAATCCAAGTGATGCCGCCGTAACGATGTTGGGAAAAAAGTATACGGCTCTGAAAAAGTCCCGTCCTTTGAGCAGCTTATCATTCAAGATAAAAGCCAACACAAGTGAGATTGTCAGCTGCGGAACCACGGAGACTCCCCAGATGAATAACGTATTAAACAAGGTTTTGTAGAACAACGGATCTTGTAATACGGCAACGTAGTTACCGATCCCTACAAAATCAGGTGTCGTGATCCCATCAAAGTTGGTGAAACTGATGTAGAGGGAATATAAAATGGGATACAGCCCAAAAGTGGTGAAAATAATAAAAAACGGAGCAATGAAGTAGTAGCCGTAATGGTCCTTGCGAATCGTTTTGGCAAACATGTTCTATCCCCCCAGTTATCATCGGATGTGTATATTCATTCGCTTACTTCTAGGGCGTGTCTGAAAACTCCGAAGGAAGCAGATTTTGCCGAATTTTCGTTCCAAGCAAGGAAGTTTTCCGCAGGCGTGCCGGGGCACGTCAAGGGAAAGTGACACAGCATGGGGCGAAAAGGCGGTAAAAGATGCACTTCAGCGAGTTTTGAGACACGTCCTAAGCTAATCCACTTCCAGTTCCGGAAATCTCAAGGTAACATCACGTTTGATTCGCTTTACGACTTCATCTTTGGTCTGAATGTCCTTATTGAGATATAACTGGAGTACAATCTTGTAGATATCATTGTTAATCGTGGCATCATATTTGGTGCGTTCGTATACAGGTACCCGTTTTGCAGCCTCCGAGAAAAACTCGAAATGCTTCTGTCCTCCCAAATAGGACGATGAGAGAGACGGGGCAAGTTCATCATTCACAACCATGTTGCTGGTGAAATAATCCTGTTCTTTTGCTAACTCGGACAGAAAATCGTGGTCAAAATTATAAAACTCAATAAACTTCCAGGCCAAATCCTTTTTCTCACTTTTACTGTACATCGCGATATAGGTTCCACCTGAACTAAAGGCTGAAGGTCCCTGGGCTAAGCCCCACATGCCTTCGGTATCCGGAGCGTTTGCCTTGAACGTATATTGCAAACCCCAGGTTGCCCCGGGATAGAACATGACCTCTCCTTTTTGCATGGATGCAGCGTAACCGGCACTTCCATCTTCATACTCGGCAAGTACATTCCGCTCACGTGCTTCACGTACAAGATCGAGCACTTCCAAGTACGTTGGATCGATGACAAGTTTGCCGTCCTTCACCCAAGGTATACCATCATATGAATTCGATATAGCATTCCAATTCGCCAATGCATGTACTTTATTCCCGCTAAGTTGCTGTACCTTCTCTCCAATCTCGAAGATCTTCTCCCATGTATCGATCTGTGAACCCACCTGCTCAGGATCATCGGTGCCCAGATATTTCTTGGCCAAATCCCGACGATAGTAGATGCCCCCTGGTGTTCCCTGATAACCTATCGCTCTGACATTTCCATCACTGTCCTGTTCATTGGCCTGAACAAAAGCATATTGTTCCTGGATAAGTTCATTGGCGTTATACGGCGAAGCTGATAAATTCTCCAGATATGGAACGTCAATCAGCTCTCGAATATTCGCATTTTCAATCATAAATACATCTGGAGCCTTCGAGGTTGTCTGTAGCGCAGATTTCAGCTTGGTGATATAGAAATTACCGGGGATGTTGACAAAGTTCACTTTGATGTCAGGATATTTCTGTTCGAATTTCTCGATGGCGTACCCTGCTTCATCCGTAAAACTCCACACGGTAATCTCCTGTTGCTTGGTTTGATTCGATGGACTGAACTGACAACCAGCTAACAACATCACTGCACATACAAATACAATAGTTGGCTTAAACCACTTCTTCATAGGCCCCCTCCTTCAAAAAGGAAACGCTTACAATTTATTAGAGTATATTGATTTTGGAGAGGGCTTTCTCCATAAATATTGTGCATTACCCTTCATATTTTGTGATATTCGTCCGATGTTTCTTACGAAATTCGGAGGGTGTACAGTCATTATATTTTTTGAAAAGACGATTATAGGAGTTAACATTGTTAAATCCATGTCCAATCGCAATCTCCAGAATCGTATCCTGACGGAACAATAAGGCCCACTCGGACTTGATAATTCGAAAATGATTCAAGTATTCCATCAGTGTTACTCCCTTGATCTCTTTGAACAGCTTGCAGACATGGAACTTGCTAAATTTAATATGTTCCGCCACCTGTTCCAGCTTAATGGACTCAGCATAGTGCTCCTCCAGGTATTCACAGACCGATTCAAGGAATTCAAATTTTTTGGAGGAAGTACATGCCCATCCTGAAGATGAAGATTCATCGGTGGTAACCGGTACTTTTGTACGCAATAAAAGTATGATGAGATCATACAACCTGGATACCATTAGCCATCGGTATCCCGGCTTCTGATTTTTCTTCTCGGTAATGATGTCATCTATATATTGAGTCAGATTGTTCTGACTTCCCGTATTCGAGGGAATAACTGTTGTTTTGTTGAACAGTTGCCCGAGATCCTGAATTTCGGCTTCGGTCGTGAAACTCCCGGTTAACAATTCGAGTCGGAACAAGATAATGGTCAAGTGTTCTGTCCCCGGCAAAAAGCAGTGCACATCCCCTGGTTTGATCAGCAGCACATCCCCTTTTTCCAACTCACACACGTGGTCGTTCACACCAATTCTGGCGCTCTTACCATTGACGAGAACCAGCTCAACCTCATCATGCCAGTGTGCAGCATAATTGAACTGATTTCCTGTATGAATTACCCGAATGGGAAAACCTTCTTGCATATGGCCTGTCTCCAAAAAAGTGGGTACACCCATCGTATCACCCTCCATTTATTTCCAACGCAAATAACTCCTCGTCTTTATATTATGCATAAATTTCTACTCTCCTTTCTTTTTAAGCATTTAAAATTTCTATAGAATGGAAAAAACTCCTCAACTCAGGTTGAGGAGCCGAACAGAATCACGTTCCACGCATTGGATGTCCAGTGTATATAACCTCTCTACGATCTCTCCGTTCAGCAGTTGGAAGAGAACATGACCTGCAAGCTGGCCTGCATCCCTCTTCGGCTGACGAAATGTGGTTAGAGGTGGATTCATGTACTGAGATGCAGGTATATTGTCAAAACCAATTACGGATAACTGCTCAGGTATTGAGATATCATGCTCCCTGAAGGCTTCCAAGCCGCCGATCGCCATTTCATCATTGGCAAAAAATACAGCGGATGGCAACTCTCCTTCTCCTTCGAGCAGTTTCTTGGCTGCATTGTAGCCATCTTGCTTCATGTATTGTCCGCCAATTTTCCATTCGGGGTTCTCTTCAATGCCTGCCTCCTTCAAGGCTTTCAAATAACCTCGATAACGATGGAGATTACATTCCGATTGTGACGGGCCACTAATATAAGCTATTGTCCGATGCCCTTTATCGATCAGATAACGGGTAGCCAAGTAACCGCCTTGCGTATCACTCATCAAAACCTTTACAATATGTTGAGCATCCAGATCCCGATCCATGACGACAATTGGAAACCCTGCTTCAGATGCTTCAATCAGCAATTGATCTTGAATATTCTGAGCGATAACAATAGCTCCGTCAATTCTTCTTTCACGAATGTAACGATGGGCTGTCGACTTCTCTCCACCCAACGAACTACATACGATCATATCGTATCCATGACTCATGACGACGGTTTCTATTCCGTTCACCAAATCCGAGAAATACGGGCTGGACATGTCATGGACAATAATACCAATGGTTTGTGTACTATTTCGTTTTAATTCCGATGCAGGACCATGCCTAACGTAATTGAGTTGGCTCGCTGCTTCAAGTACTCGGAGTCTTGTTGGCTCACTTACATTCCCTTTATCGTTGAGTACGCAAGATACGGTGGAACTGGCTACACCAGCCATCTTGGCTACATCTTTAATCGTTGTCATCATATATACTCCTCAAAGACAGTTTCATCTGTTTAGTCCATTATGGCGTAACACAGCAATACACATGGATAGTTCACTAGCATTTTAACACGTCAGTTCGGTCATGTCTCTTAGCAAAACATCAACTACGAAAAAACATATTAAAGAAACCGAGGTGCTTCATGAGATTTAGTGAATATGTAATAGGTCAGCGCTACGAAACCACATCCTTGGCATTATCCAAGCGTGATATTATTGAGTTTGCCACAATCTATGATCCACAGTACATGCATTTGGATGAGGAAAAGGCCAAGCAAGGCCGCTTCGGCAGTTTAATTGCTTCTGGCATGCAAACGATGAATATCTCCTTTAAATTATGGATTGAGGTCGGGGTCTATGGAGAGCATGTCGTGGCGGGCACCGGAATGAATAACATTCAATTCCTGAAACCGGTCTTTCCGGATGATGAACTTCATGTCATTGCAGAAGTTATTGGACTGTCTCCCAGACGCAAAGGAAATGGGATTGTTACGGTGCTGCTGAGTACTTTCAATCAGAAGAATCAAAAGGTATTTCAGGCAGAATTAAGTGCATTAATCGATAATTAAGGACGAGAAAAAGCCCAAAAAAGCCGCCGATTGGCGGCTTTTCGTAGATATATCACATTGAAGCATTTTTAAGCGTTATACCCTTTCAATACCTGCCCCAAAATCTCTACACCCTTGACAATCTGTTCGTCTGACGGAGTTGAGAAATTAAGTCTGATGGCATTACAAGGGTCTTGCTCGTTCACCAGGAATGCATTTCCCGGTACAACCGCAACCCCTTGAGCTGCCGCTGTCTTGGCATAATCAAGCATGGGCACATGTGCTGGCAGATCACACCAGAGGAACAGTCCACCATCCGGTTGGGTATAGGTAATGGACTCACCCATATGCTCTTGCAGCTTGTCCATCATCAATGTTGCTTTTCTCCGATATACCTCACGAATGCTGTTAATATGCCCCGCGTAGTCATACTCTGTCATGAACTTGTACGCCAGAATCTGTGGAAGCATGGCCGTATGTACGTCTTCTCCCTGTTTGGCAACAACCATCTTCTCCACGACTTCATGGGGCGCTTGTACAAAACCAACGCGCAGTCCCGCCGACAAAATTTTGGAGAATGATCCAACATAGATAACCAGACCCTCATCATCCATAGATTTGATGGTTGGCACATCATCTCCATTGAATCGAAGCTCTCCGTACGGGTTATCTTCCAAAATCATAACGCCATACTTCTTAGCCAGCTCGTATATGGCCTTACGTTTTGCAAGACTTGTTGTTACACCGGTCGGATTCTGGAAACTTGGGATCACGTAGATCAGTTTCACATTAGGCTCCGTTTGCAGCGCCTGTTCCAGCTTCTCGATATCCATACCGTCCATCTCCATCGGAACACCGGCAAGCTTTGCACCGGATGCCCGGAAGGAGTTCAGGGAACCGATAAAGCTCGGACTCTCGCAGATAATCGCGTCCCCTTCATTACAAAACACTTTACAGGCCAGTTCAATCCCCTGCTGTGCTCCAGATACGATGAACAATTGATCGGATGGTTTACCGGTATCAAAACCTGTCTTCAAATGTTGAGTCAATGCTTCCCTGAGGGGAACATATCCTTCCGTTATCCCATATTGCAGAGCTGTGACCGGGTCATGCTCCAGAATGGATTGAGTGAATGTGCGAATCGCCTCGATAGGAAAGGTTTCTGGAGCAGGATTTCCCGCGGAGAATGGAATCACATTTTGTCCCGAAGAAGCCTTCAGAATCTCACGAATAATGGATGGTTGCAGTGCTGCGATACGATTGGAAAATGAATAGTTCATCTTAAATAGTGCCTCCCGACATTTCATCTGAATTAACTCTCTATCATTACATTAGATTCTATTATACGAGCATTTCCCGAATTTCCAAACTGTCTCCACAAAATTAATGTTTGTACGCCAAAAAAGAGGCCGCCGTTAGCAACCTCTTTCGCAAAAGTATTGAGCAAAATTTCAGCCTATTAGCGCACTGCGTTCATCTCAGATAACCGTGTGGCCTTCACAACATAAGCGGCTAGACCGGGGATCATCCGAGCCAGACCAGGATAGAACTTATTGGTCTTGGCAAAAGCCAGCTTTTGAATTCTTCTTGCACGTCTGAGCAATTGGGTGAATTCCCGGCTTGCTTCCAGCGTGTAATTACTCTGCCAATCGGCATGTTCAATATCGCCTTGCAGGTACTTGTCAGTCCACCTTGCACACAGGAGTGAGGAGCGAAGGGCAATGGACATTCCGTCTCCACATAAGGGCGGTATCATCAGCATGGCATCCCCGATATGCGGATATTGAGACCACGGCTCAGGAACGTTGGACAGATGCAGCGGCGCAATCGACACTTGCGTTCCATCTACAGGCTTTCCTTCAGCTAAACGGGCCGCCAAACTCACGTTTGTCAGCGATGCCGCCTGTAAAATATCGTTTACAGACTTGCCACTTCCCTGAACGGTATCCAGTGTTAACAATGCGGCGACATTCACAATGCCATCCTCAATCGGAGAAATGCCCACGTAACCACCCTCGCAAAAATATAACTCTACCCGTGCGGGAATCTCTATCCCGCTGAAGTGGGACTTAACGCCAACATATATGGTTTGGTCCCGCAGATCAGGTGAGGAAGCCATCCCCCGCGGCTTTTTGGTCCCATGTGCTCCGATAACGGCTTTGGCTCTGTAGCTGATCCGCTCATCTCCCTGTTTCACCTGAACCTCATAACTGGCATCCTCAAGCTGCTCGATGCTCGTTATGGTCGCTTTGGTCACAATCTGGGCTCCGGCCTCCAGAGCCTTCTGATGCAAAATCTGGTCCAGCTCATATCGACTTATGCCATATGCGAATCCCGGCAGCGGTGCTTCGATCACTCCGCCATGTGGCATAACGATTTTGGCATGATCCATGGTGCTGGGTTTCTTCGACTGGTCCAGAAGGTGAATGTCCAGAACTTCTAACATCTCTTTGGTTTCGGGTGACATGAACTCACCGCAGGTTTTGTGCCGCGGGAACTCCTGGCGATCCAGCAAAAGGGTCCGATGTCCTTTCCCTGCCAGTTGCATTGCACATGTACTGCCGGCAATTCCGGCTCCGATGACAATCACATCTATCGATTTCGACACGTAAGATCACCTGCCTTTCGTGGGAATAACAACAGAGTAACGGAATAAGGGCTTCCATTCATAGGTCATCGTATCATGATTGAGACGTTGTTTAAGTTCCTTCCAATCCCTCCCTGTAAAACCTTTGGCTACGGAAAGAGGCCCATCATGACGAATGTACCGATTGCGCGAGATCATCCGTGTAGTAATCCAGACCGCCTTATAGGATACGGGATGGCGGTGAATATCATTAATAACGACACCGTATCTGGATGCTCGCAGCATATGAGAAACCATATCAACCAGTTGATCTCCGTCAAAATGATGTACAAACTGGGAACCTGTCACGATATCTGCTGAAGCATCCGGCAGTTGCGTAAGATCGGCACGTTGTACCTGGACTCGGGGTTCGTGACGGAATAGTTGTCTCGCTTCCTCACACGCCTCTTCCGTCAGATCAACCAGTGTAATCTCCAGCTGAACACCCTGACGATCCGCCCATTGTAGTAGTTTCTGGTTCACATCTCCTGAACCTGCGCCCACATCCAGCAGGGTAAGCTTATTCGGCTTACCGACGGAGTTCCATAACTTCTCTACACCAGCCAGAGTTGGGCCAGGTGCTGCAAATATTTTGTTAAGGCGTCTCAGATGTCTAAGCGCTTCACGCAGCTCCTCCCCTCCCAGAGAGAAGTCATCCATCAGTTCATCTTCCTTGGCCCGAATGGACAATGTTCTAAAAAAGGACATGATCGTGCTCCTCCATCACTGAAGATAATGAGGGTACATAAGTGAATTGCATCAACTCTGCGGTGAGTCCCGGTCCAAATGCCATGGCTACACCATCTGTGGAGGATTGACCCTGTACCTTCATGTCCTCACGCATCGCGTTCAGTACAAACAGAATGGTATTGGAGGATAAGTTACCAAACATTCTGAGGACATCCCTGCTATACTTCGTTTGCTCGTCTCGCAGCTTCATTACATTCTGCACAGAGTCCACAATCCCACGTCCTCCCGGATGAATGGCCCACAGTTCAGGCAGCTGTTCACTTTGCAATAAAAGACGCAGTTCCTCTTCCAGATGAACACCTAACAGCTTCGGAATACGAGGGGATAGATACAGGTCATACCCCAGATTCCCCACCTCCCAGGTCATATCTTCAGTCGAATCCGGAAGAAGCACAGAATAACCCGTTCCCAGACTCAAATAATGCTTGTGCTGAGGTTCTGGTGTGCCCACTACACAAGAAGAAGCAGCGTCTCCGAAGAATGAAGCTGCAAACAGCGCTTCCCGATCTTGTACAGGCTGAAAATGAATGGTGCACAACTCTACACAGACAACAAGGACCTGTGATCCCGGAGCACCCTGCACGACATCTCGTGCCATCTGAATGGCTTTCAACCCTGCGGCACACCCCTGAAAGATCAGCGGCAGTCGATTAACTCGGGCAGACAAACCCAAATGACGGATGAGCATAACATCAAGACCGGGCAGATATTGACCGGTGCAGCTGACCGTGATGATATGCGTGATGCTCTTAGGAGATACGCCTGAATCCTCCAGGGCTTTCTCTGCAGCCTCAATCCCGAGCGGAAGCGCCTCTCGCTTGTATGTATTCATTCGTTCTTCGGTTGTCGGGATGTCTGATCGTTCACCGGAGGGCAGATAACGGCATTCTTCCAGTGAACCCAGATAGCTCGGTTCCACGGTATATCGTGTTTCAACACCACAGGACTTGAATATTCGTCTGGCAAAACGGGCCAAATCTGGCCGATCCTGAAGAGAAGAAGCGATTAATTCTGCAATATCTGACTGTGCTACGGGGTGAGCAGGTAGAGACGTTCCCATGCCAAGAATCGCGATATCGGATGGACTGTTATATTGGTTCATAATAAACCTCCTGTATTGGTCATTATTTCCTCTAATTTAACAACTCTTACCCTTAACGATATCGTTATAATCTCAATAAGGCTCCTAATCTAGTTTATTAACACATCCGCAAGCTCAGAAGCTTGGTTTCACCAAGCCATTGAAGCAATCACACCAATGAACGAAAAAAAGCCGCCATTAGGCGACTTCAAGGTAACTATATTCCTTCTAAGTGTCATTCTGATGCAAGTTATTTGGAAAATGCTTCTCTGATCTTGTCACTCATTCCGTACCAGGCATCCTCAGCCATCTGGAGATCCCCAGAATGCGTAAATCCATGAGCGGCTCCCTCGTACTCCTTAAGAGTCACCTTCACACCGCTTGCTTCCAGCCTTGCTGCATATGTTCTTGCTTCTTGGGCCAGTGAATCTTTCTCCGCGGTAATAATCAATGCTTCCGGAAGTCCCTCTACTGATGTTGCGAGCACAGGTGAAGCCAACGGGTCATGCGCATCTTCTGGCGTTTCAAGGTACATGGCATTGAACGTTCTGGCGATATCGGCTGGAATGGCTTCTTCAAAACTCGGTTTCTCGGCCGGATCTGTAGCCACATCCAACACGGCATAATCGATAACCTGAAGTACAATGGGCAGCTTGCTTCCACGTTGCTGGTTCAATAAACATACTGCTGCAGCTAGATTACCACCAGCACTATGCCCCCCGATAGCGAATAGAGACGGGTTAACCGATAAGGATTGCGGATTGGCGTGGACCCACTGTACAACGTCGTAACATTCATGGACTGCTGTTGGGAACTTATGCTCTGGTGCAAGACTGTAATCGATATTAACGACCACACAATCAGCACGGTCAGCGATCAGGCGACACCATGGATCATCCATCTCTGCTTGTCCCAAGATGAAACCACCCCCATGCATATTGAAGAAGACCGGCAGAGGCGCGGAATGATCCCTATCCGGTGTATACACAAGTACACGTGTATCACCTTTAGTTGTAGGAATCATGACTTCTTTTACTGTGACCGCATACGTGGAACTGGGTTGAAGAGCTGCGCCTGTACCGACGACATTTTGACGCATACGTTGTACCATTGCCAGTTGTTGTTGTTGATCCATAGATATCACTCCTTTAGTGGATTGCCAATAATGCTTCATTGTTTACATTCAGTTCCAGGAGATCGGTTTGGATCCGTGCTTGTTTCCCTTTTTTTGTGGAACATCATCCAGATACCCATCAAACAAAATAAAACGCTGCACCCCATGCCAAACAAGCTACTGGTTTTTAAAGCAAGAGGTGAGCCTTGCATGGTAAGTAATGTCGCTTGGGTCACCACGATGGATACCATCGCATCGGTGAAGTTAATCATTTTCAATGTAGATATGATCGGGTTATGGAGATGACGGTTAGCCCAGGTTCCATACACGGCAAAAACCAACTTGGTAAAAGCAACTGCAGAAACGATATACACGATAATACCCTCATATATGAAAGCATCGCCGATTAGATACATTCGCAGGCAGACCATCGAATAGGACGCACCCAGTAAACACAGGAACAGACCTCCGCGCTTATATACCGTAAGCTCTAATCTATATCTTTCTTCGGGAGAGTCCATCCTTTTGGTAACTGTATATTTATGGAGCACTTGGCCTTTCGCTACACACAGAATCAGATAATATACAGCATTTGTAATGAACCATCCCGAAAGCAGATATATGCCCAGGATTAACTTGCCTATCCCTGTTACAGCATTGATAACAAGGGAAGCCACATTATACAAGGCCGTTCGATCTTGTTTATTTCCAAGGTAATGGAACCAAATGGACTTCAAATATGTCTTCATTTTCATAGGATATTCATTCTGTTAGTGAAGCAGACCATTAGCCTTTTACCTACCTCATTTATTTCTTCTTATCTCTTACCGTTCAGAGAATCCCGAATCCTTTTCGGAAGGGATTGGACAACCCTATCATAGGAGTGATCAATCATGACGTAGACATCTTCATCGGACAATGAACCATCCAGCGTAATGGTATTCCAGTGTTTTTTGTTCATATGATATCCTGGTCGAACCGCTTCATGCTGCTCTCTCAGGTTCTCTGCAATTATAGGATCACATTTTAAGTTTAATAGACCATTTTCTTCTTTGTCTTCGAAAAGTAATGCAAATATTTTCCCTCCGACCTTAATAGTTACAGGATCAGGACCAAATGGATAATCCTTGGTCGCACCTTTTTTCTTCAAACCGTATTCAATTATCGTATCCTTCAAGTCAGTACCTCCCTTTCACCAGTGAACGATATAATGATACCGAATGTAAGTTCGTATGTAAATAAGGTTGTTACACATAAAAGCGCATAATAAAACCTCCTCCATATGAATGGAGAAGGTTTGGTCTGGATTTATTTAGATCTTAATTAGCTCTATCATTTCTAGTTTTGCTGCTGCGGCTGAATGAGCCATGGTTAGATTTACTGCTACTGCTGTTTGATCTACTGCTATTGGGTCTACCGTCGTTTGAACGACTACTGTTTGATTTACCACTCTTGGCAAACCATTCGGACTTGGGCTTGCGTGCCGGGTTAGCTTTGGACTTCGCCGGTTTGCCTGCAGCCGATTTGTTGAACGAAGGTTTACTGCCTGATGCTTTGCTGGTTTTATCAAACACAGGTACACCTGTCATTGGATACGGATGACCTTTCACTTCAGGAATCGTCTTTTTGATTACTTTCTCGATATCCTTCAGGAATGGAAGTTCATCCTTCTCACAGAACGAGATGGCCATCCCGCTTTTGCCTGCTCGACCTGTACGTCCAATACGGTGAACATACGTTTCTGGAATGTTAGGCAGGTTAAAGTTAATGACATGTGACAGTTCCTCCACGTCAATTCCTCTTGCCGCGATATCCGTCGCAACTAATACACGTGTTGCACCACTCTTGAAGTTGTTCAGTGCCCGTTGTCTCTCGTTCTGAGACTTGTTGCCATGAATAGCCTGTGCCGTAACATTCACTTTGGCCAAATCACGTGTAACCCGGTCAGCGCCGCGCTTCGTTCGTGTGAACACCAATGCCGTGACGATGGATTTATCCTCCAAAATTTGGTTCAACATCTGTTGCTTCTTGCCGTTCTCCAGCAAATATATAGACTGCTCAATGCGGTCTACTGTGGAAGATACCGGTGTGATTTCTACTTTGACTGGATCAACCAGCAGGGTTTTAACCATTTTGGTGATTTCAGGAGGCATCGTTGCTGAGAAGAACAGTGTCTGCTTTTTGTTCGGCATTTTGGCAATGATTCTTTTCACATCATGAATGAAGCCCATGTCCAACATCCGGTCTGCTTCATCCAAAACGAGAATCTCAACCATCTTCAGATCAATACGTTTCTGGTTAATCAGATCGTTTAATCTACCAGGCGTTGCGATAATAATATCTGCACCTTGATTCAGCGCACGCTCTTGCACTTTTTGCGAAACGCCGCCAACGATTGCCGTACAACGAATGTCCGTATACCGGCTATATACCTTGATGTTATCCGCGATCTGAATAGCTAGCTCTCGTGTTGGTGTCAAAATTAATGAGCGAATATGTCGTACGGACTTTGATCCTTGTCCTTTGGATCTTTCGCTTAATAATTGAATGATCGGCACTGAAAATGCTGCCGTCTTGCCTGTTCCTGTCTGTGCACATCCCAGCAGATCTCTGCCAGCTAATACAGCTGGTATGGCCTGTTCCTGTATAGGTGTAGGATTAGTATAGTTTGCTTTGCTTAACCCTTCCATAATAGAGGGGATAATATTCAAGTCCTTAAATGTCATGTTGTCTCCTTCATTTACGCACATCTATCAATAAGACGCATCTTTTATTTCACACGTAACGTATAAGGATACCATTAAAAACGTAATCTGTACATTATCTTTTTAATATCACTTTGTTTAACTGACCAATTTAAGGCCGACTGCTGATCCCAGCACCATAGCGATAAACAGAATTCTTAGGGCATTTCGAGGTTCTCCATAAAACACCATGCCCAGAATGGCACCACCGGAAGCCCCGATTCCCGTCCATACGGCATATGCTGTTCCCATCGGAAGAGTTTCCATTGCAATGGATAGGAACAGGAAGCTTAAACCAAACCCGGCTACCAATAGAACCAGTGAAATGAGATTACGGTCTTTGTGCAACTTGTTTATCATCAGCACTCCGATCATCTCAAATACCCCTGCCAAGATAAGAAATACCCAGTTCATTATAGCTGCACCTCCTTATTCTTCTCTTTGCTCAGCATTTTAAGACCGATTACGCCGAGTAAAAGTACACCAATGAGTACCATTTTTCCGGTTTGGACAGGTGCATTAAACAGAACAATCTCTGAAAGTACTGTACCTGCGGTACCCAGGCCAACAAATACTGCATACACGGTTCCCACAGGCAATGTCCGCGAAGCTGCAATCATCAAGGAGAAACTAATGATAATTGCAACCAACGTAACCCCCCATTCCAGCAGACCACTGGCATGTTTCAACCCAATGACCCAACCCACTTCAAACAACGCAGCAATCACAACCGACATCCACGTTTTATTCATTCATGTAACACTCCTTCTCTACTACATTTTTTTGTACAACCTGTAAAGGTTCATTAGCGAAAAAACAAAAAAGCCCGGGAAACAAACTGCATGTAGCAGTTCATCTCCCAGGCTTTTATCCCTCCGTGGCACAACCAACAGGTTGCGGGTTTTCTCTCGGACCAGACCGACACATCCATCGCGGAACCCTAGAAAACCTGTTTTTATTCTAATGTGTCTCCAATTATACACACTTCCACTACCTTGGCAACCCCTTATATGTGATCATGCCATTTATTTGATAATCAAACCCATTAATCCTACAAATGTGGCGGCTTGATGTGGTGAAATCACACAACCGTTGAGATCTTCCATGGTCAGCACCAAGGAGTCAAATTCGCAATCGCTAAGGTCCAAATCCTTCATTTTGGTCCCCGTTAAGGAAGCTTGGTCGATGTTACATTGACTGAACTCCATTTTTTGCAGCGCCAGATAGGCAAAGTCCGCACCAATCAAGGTACTTTCCGAGAAGGAGACCTGTTTCAGATGGGCAAAACGGAAATTGCTGTAGTCACCTAGACCATGAAGGAAACTGACATTTTGCAATCGGCTATTGGAAAAATCAGTTCCGACAAACTTGCAGTTAAGCCATTCGATCCGATGCATGAAGGCACCAGAGAGATTGACATTGGAGAAGTCACAGTGTTCGAACCGGACATCGGTGAATTCAAATTGTTCCAAGGTTGACTCCGAGATTGTCACATGTCTAAATACAACATTTTCAAAAGAAACCTTACTCGCTTCCTGTTGATCCAATGTAATGTTCTCGATCAGTTTGTAATTGTACTCCACTTTGGATTCCAGGAATGCCATCGTTTCCGGTTCGAGCAACTGCTCCTGAATCTTGGGTTTGTCCATTTTCATCCCGTATTCCCCTATTCTTTAATAGCTACAACTCGCAGTCGGCTTCTGTCCAGATACCACTGTCCATCCCGCATCAGTTGTGGCTGTATCCTTTTCTCAACAGCATCCATAATAACATCCTGTTCCGCAGGTGTGATACCACTGAATAAATACTCCGCGAAACTGGTCAACCACTTTCTGGCACCTGGCTTGAACGGAGTAAATTGGTCCACGTGCTGGACCAGACTAACTCGAAATCCGTGTTGCTCCAGAAGGTTAGCATATTCACCAAGGGTTGGATGATACCACGGATTCCGACCTTCCCATTTGTATCCACGGGCATCCAGTTCTTCCTGTACCGCTGTAATTAATATAGCGGTGTTGCCATTTGCAGCAAACTCAGCCACGAATCGCCCGCCCGTCTTGAGCGCTAACTGTATTGATTGTACTACAGCTGGAGCATCCTTTATCCAATGCAGAACGGCATGAGAGAAGACAGCATCAAACGGTTCTTCTGTCCGATAATGACAAGCATTTGCTACATTAATATTCATATCAGGGTATTTCTGTTTAGCTTGCCTAATCGTCTCTTCTGAAAAATCTATGCCTGTTGGTAGCGCTCCTGCGGCTGCAATTTTGGCTGTCAGATCCCCATTGCCACAACCTACATCAAGGATTCGTTCACCTTGGGATGGCTGGAGCAAGGATAAGATATGTGTTTCCTGTAACGTAGCAAAAGGAGCGGAATGACCACTCCACGATTCGTTCGTTTGGCCGGATGAATGTCCGTTATTCATGGATTATAATCTCCTTTTCAATTAAGGATCTAATATATCTATAATAACTTCAATATAAAGGAACTGTCAATTCACTCATCAAATCACCATAAAAAAAGCCGCCAAATGGCGACTTTAACATTAAGAATTCGGATCAACTGAGATTTCGTGTTAGCCCACATATTCCATATTTCACACTCTCCTTGAATTTGTTCTGTAAACTGAAGTTCACTCGAAATCTTCGGTAACTAGCTCTAACCAGCATGTGAAGTATATCTCTCGATGTACGGAATTTTCTTCATACTTAATTTGTGATTCGAGCCTGTCAATCAAAATTTGCCTCACATGGTTTGATAACCACTTCTTCACCTTGTTCACCCAACTTTTCAAATAAACTTTAATCGCTTGGCTCTGTTAACATACTCTTAGTATGCCGAGTCATGGGCTGCAAGCGGTATATCAATCGTCTTAATTGATTGCCTGATCCTCTCAGGCCTCCTTTTGATTCTGTACGGTAAGCTTTATAATGTATGTAGGTTAAATCTGTGAGGAGGATACGTATGACAGAAGAATTATTTCAACCAAAACAGGAATTAAGTGACCTGATCGAACGCCATTCCCACCATAACGGTGCAATGGAAACAGCGATTCCTTCCTTGTTTGTCTATCACCATTCCAAGATTAGTGAGCCGGCATACAGAGTATATAAACCTTCATTTTGTGTAATTGTTCAAGGGTTGAAAGAAGTATTGCTCGCACAGGAACGTTATGAATATGGACCATCCAACTACCTGATTGCTTCCATGAATCTCCCGGTCATCGGGCAGATTATCAAGGCATCCGCTGATGCACCCTACTTAAGTCTCAAGCTTGAATTCACACCGAACCAAATTCTCGAAGTACTTAACGAATGCAATATCAAGGTAACATTCAACGAAAACGCCAGACGAGCCATGTTTGTAGGTCAGATGGAATCGTCCATTCAGGACGCTGTACTCCGACTTGTTCGATTGCTGGATACGCCGGGAGAGATACCGTTTCTGGCTCCGTTATACGTTAAAGAAATCCTGTTCCGCCTCCTTCAAGGGCCTTACGGAGGAGAACTGGCGCAGATTGCGGTTGAAGGCAGCAGCACTTATCGGATCAGAGAAGCGATTGAGTACATCGTTCATCATTGGGAACAGCCATTTCGTATTGAAGATCTGGCTGAGACCGCCAGCATGAGCGTCTCTTCATTCCATCGTCACTTCAAAGAGATCACAGCTATGAGCCCATTACAATTCCAGAAACAATTAAGGTTACAGGAAGCCCGCCGACTTCTGATGGCTGAATCTGCAGATGCGGCAGATGTAGCATTCCGGGTTGGATACGAGAGTGCTTCCCAATTTAGCCGCGAATATGCACGCATGTTCGGTGCGCCGCCAAGAGCCGATATCCGACGGTTGAAAGAGAAATATGACATGGCCTTTAGTGAGTAACCGAGTATGCACTCCATATCTCACAACTATCACACAGAAGGCAAACCAAAAAAGGACAACCACAATGGGTTGTCCTTTAAGATTAGACCAATGCTTCGACCCGTTCAGGAACCTTGATCTCTTCGTGCAATAATTGAGTGATATCACGAGTCAGTGCATCCACATTCTCCTGCTGCGTTGCCCAGCTGGTACAAAATCGCACCGCACTGTGTGTATCGTCAACCTTTTCCCAGAAGGTGAACGTATAACCGCTGCGTAATTTCTCAAGCAAACGATCAGGCAGAATCGGAAACTGCTGGTTGGTTGGTGAATCGTACAGGAAGCGTACCCCCTGCTGTTCGAGTGAGTCATGAATTCTCAAGGCCATATCTACGGCATGGCGAGAAATATCGAGGTACAGACCATCTTCGAACAACGTTTCGAATTGGATTCCCAGCAATCTGCCTTTGGCAAGCAGGCCACCTTTTTGTTTGATCATATAACGAAAATCCGGTTTCAGCGCTTCATTCAGGATAACAACCGCCTCTCCCATCAATGCGCCAATCTTGGTTCCCCCGATGTAAAACACATCACACAAGCGCGCAAGGTCAGCAAGTGTCATATCACTATCGCGTGAAGCGAGTGCATATCCAAGACGTGCTCCATCCACGAAAAACGGAAGACCACATGCCCTGCTCACTGTATGCAATGCTTGCAGTTCTGTCTTGCTGTACATCGTTCCATTCTCCGTTGGCTGGGATACGTAGACCATTCCTGGTTGAACACAGTGTTCCGGTGACGATTCATTCATGTGCGCATCGTAGACGGCTCTAACCTGCTCAGCCGTGATCTTTCCGTCCTCGCTTGGAACCGTGAGTACTTTATGTCCCGTTGCTTCAATAGCTCCGGTTTCATGAACCGCAATGTGTCCAGAGGTGGCAGCAATCACACCTTGATATGGACGCAAAATAGATGCAATCACCGTTGTATTTGTCTGTGTACCGCCAACCAAGAAATGAACATCAGCGTGCTCATTGTCACAGGCCTGACGAATAAGCATTCTCGCCCGTTCGCAATGCTCATCCGTACCATACCCGCTCGTCTGTTCCATATTGGTTTCCATCAGTCTTTGTAAAATTCGTTCATGTGCACCTTCGTTATAGTCACATTCAAATCGTATCATCGTGTGGTCTCTCCTGCCTTTTTGTTCAACTTCTCTTGTATGTTCATCATGGAGGTGTACACCTCTTGAATCTCTTCTTCATTCAATTCTTGCATCAGCTTCAGGATCTGTTGATCGGATCGATCATTCAATTGGGCATAAAGTTCCTCACCCTTGGCTGTCAGACGAATCAGACTGACCCGGCTGTCGGCAGCAGAATCCACTTTCACCAGCAGTCCTTCCTTGGACAGCTTGTTCACAATTCGGCTCATGTAACTGCGATCAATGGTCAGTGCATCCACTAGATTGTTCGCAATGCTTTCTCCCCGAATTCCAATCTCAATAATGACCCGTACTTCTGCAAACGAGTACCCTGTTCCAAGAATATGCTTATCGAGTACACCGAGTATGTTGGTATAAAAACGGTTAAAACGTCGCATGTCAGCCAGTATATCTGGATTTATGTACTGAGAGTTGATGTCAAACCCTCCTTTTTAGTGGACATTGTCAACATTATAATAATCACGTTAGTGGACGTTGTCAACATTATCTTTTACATAGCATTTGATAATCTCATTTTTAACATCCAAACAGAAAAAAGCCACGCATATGCGCGGCAAGGTTGTTCTGTCACCGGAGTGACGAGTGTAAACATTTTTTGTTCAATTTATATGGATTAAGAGTGACTATATTGCACCTGATGAAGACGGCTGTATATCCCTCCAGCGGCGACCAATTCCTCGTGGTTACCCTGCTCAGCGATGCCATCTGTGTTTACTACGATAATTCGATCTGCATTCTTGATAGTTGTCAGTCTGTGTGCAATTACAAGTGTAGTTCTGCCCACCGACAATTCAGCGAGTGATTGCTGAATCAGTGCTTCCGTTTCCGTGTCCAGCGCAGAGGTTGCCTCATCCAGAATAAGAATGGGCGGGTTTTTCAAAAACATACGTGCGATGGACAAACGCTGTTTTTGTCCTCCGGACAGCTTGACTCCACGCTCCCCAATGACTGTATCCATACCGTCTGGCAACGTAAGAATTAATTCCTCCAACGAGGCACGACGGGCGGCATCCCAGATTTGTTCATCCGTTGCACTCAGATCACCATAAGCAATATTCTCCTTAATGGTACCCGAGAACAAAAATACATCCTGTTGAACGATTCCAATATGCTTGCGCAAGGATTGAAGCTTAACGTTACGAATGTCGACGCCATCCACAGTAATACGTCCCTCTTCAACCTCATAGAATCGGGGCAGCAGACTGCAGATCGTCGTCTTGCCTGCACCCGAAGGACCCACAAAAGCTACGGTTTCCCCTGGTCGAACAGATAGACTGATATCACTCAGAATACGCCGACTGGATTCATATCCGAACGAGACGTTCTCGAAACGAATATCACCCTTCACACTTTCGAATTCAACGGCGTTTTTGCTATCAGCAATCTCTGGTTCCGTATCAATGATCTCCAGATAACGCTTGAAACCAGCGATGCCCTTTGGATAACTTTCTATGACAGCGTTAATTTTCTCGATCGGGCGGAAGAAGATATTGGACAGAAGCAGGAAGGCCATAAAGTCACCCATATTGATTCTGCCATCGATATAAAACCAGGCCCCGCTGATCATGACAAATACGGTAACCAGTCGCATCATCATATAACTCACCGAGATACTTTTCGCCATCGTTTTGTAGGCAAGCAGTTTGGTTTTACGGAAATTCTGATTGTCCACCGCAAAAAGTTCTTTCTCATGTTCTTCGTTCGCGAACGATTGTACAACACGCATGCCACCAACGTTATCTTCAATGCGTGCATTGAAATTGCCGACGTCTCCGAAAAGTCGCCGATACGTCTTTGTCATGCGGCCACCAAATACGATAATAACCCAAGCCATAATTGGGATAATGATAAAGGTAAGCAGCGCAAGCTCCAGATTAATGTTAGCCATCAGCCAGAACGATCCGATTAATGTCATTACTGCGATGAATACATCTTCAGGTCCATGGTGAGCAACCTCGCCGATGTCGTTCAGATCATTCGTAAGATGACCAATTAAGTGGCCTGTTTTACGATTATCGAAGAAACGGAAGGACAGCTTCTGCAAGTGAGCGAACATCTTCTCACGCATGTTGGTCTCAATGTTAATGCCCAGCATATGTCCCCAGTATGTAACGACATAGTTCAATACAGTATTAAGTGCATAGATGGATAACAGCACAACACAGGCAAGCATAATGAGAGGCCAATCCTGACCTGGCAACAATTCATTAATGAATTTGCTGACGGCAAGGGGGAAAGCCAACTCCAGAAGACCTGCGAGTACAGCGCATCCAAAATCAATTAAAAACAGTTTTTTATAGGGACGATAATACGAAAAAAACCGACGAATCATACTTATTCACTCTCACTCTCCAGATTCTTATTGGGGTTTACATCTTCATTTTGCAGCTCGAATAGATGGATATACTCGTCGATGACCTGATCAATAGCTTTTAACTCCCCACTGATCACCGGGCGAATATGTTCATACTCCTCCTGTCCAAGTTGTCGGACAAGCGTTGTTCTCCGATTCTGCATTTGTTCCAGAAATACAAGAATTCGGCCGCGACGGAATGTCTGCGCACCACGGCCCCGTTTTCCCTCATGTTCACCATGACCTCTTCCACGTCTGGAACGTTCACCACGTTGCTCATTGTCACTCATATCGCGTCTCGGACGCTCACCTTGACGTACACTTCCATCCACTTCTTCGATAGGACGATCTCTCATTTGTGCCACCCCCATTACGTGTATACATATGTATACAACGTGTTCATGTATACGATTGTATACGCGACAAAAAGAAGTGTCAACCTAAATTTTCCAATAGATAACGAAGTATGTATATTCACCATCTCCCTAACAGAAAAAAGCCGCGATTTCGCGACTTCTTTTGTTGGCGACACTATTTTATCTCACTCATAAACTTTCTATATTCTTGAACCATTTCTTTGGATCGGGTGTGATGCAAATAATGTTCTCCATCAAATGTCATCACTTTTCCATGCACAGAATCTTTGACTTGCTCTTCATGCAAGGGTATCCAGCCTTCTGTTTCCGTATCATTTGCTTGTAAGAAGAAAATCACAGGAAGATCTTTGGGGAAGGACAGGTTCTCAGCTGCTTTGAAATTAGGACCAAAGTTTTCACCTTCATTCAGGTTGTTCGGATTAAACGTATTTTTGAGTGAAAGTACTCTAATTTGTTCTCTGGTCTCATCATCAACATCGGGTGCAATCAGTTGATCAGGGGCCAGTTTCATTAACAATCGGTAGAACCCTGATTTTTTAAGCAGTTTGTACGTTTCGGTTGGAAATGGATCATCATTACCTCCCTGCGTTGGGACACTACTCTCAATTCCGACAAATGAACTTACTTCGTTTGGATATTTGTTCACATAATCCAGGCCGTATATTCCTGAAATGGAGTGAGCCATGAGCGTGTAATTATGAATACCAAGTTGCTGTAACGCTTCATGAATTTCACTAACCATATTTTCAGTGGTACGCTCTTTTTCAGTAATATCACTTAATCCATAACCAAAAGGCTCAATGACAACAACTTTGTAAAATGGAGATAACTCATCGATGAGGGGTTTGAAATCAAGGGCTGGGGCAGGTGTTCCGTATCCAGGAAGCAATACCACCGTTTCTTTGCCTTTTCCTTGAATCAACACATTCATGTTTTTCCCGTCAACTGCTACAAACTGACCATAGGGTTTTATTTTCCCTTCTTCCGATTTGTTGCTAAATACATTAACAATAAAAACAGTGGCAATAAATAATGCAAAAGCGATAACGATGGCTCCGAATATTTTGAGCAAAATGATTAATATTTTTTTCATCATGATGGTGTTCTCCTGTTGAGTTCGTTTGTTGTACAGCCGTTTGAAACGCTATTCATTTTACTTTTTTAATGTAATTTCAAATTGAGAACCAGCCTCACCTGCAAATACAATACGACCGTTTTCTGGTAAAACAACTTCATTTTTACCGCTGACCACGGTGTGATTAATACAAATTCCGGTCTGATCATAGACGGCAAAGGCTCCCTTTGCAGGCATCTTCACTGTCATGACTTTCCCTTTCGCAGTAGCTGGTACCGAAAACCATTTGGCATATCCATCTGCTTGAATGGTTGTGGCGGATTGTTTACCCGAATAGATGGGTTTTACCAGTTCCTCACTGGCGTATACATAACCTAAGGCTGTAAGATACTCTCCACCGTTCTTTTTAGAGAATTGAATGTCCATCGTATCACGTCCGGCAGTACCCGGAATCTGCAAAAGATTGGCTGCTTCGTTTGCTCCAATAATCTTATGATTGGACATATACCCTGGATTCTCTTGATTCATATGAATAGGCAGGATCGATGAAGCATTGAGATAAACCATGGATGTGTATTTCTCATTCACCAGATAATATTTTTTACCATCGCGCTTTGCCCATGCGGCATTAATCTCCTTGGATAATTTATTGGCTTCAAGCTTCTCCCCGTTATATTCTGAGAAAGCCAGCTGTCCGAGTCCTGGAACGGATATATAAGATCGTGACCACAAGTAGGTTTTCCCATTTTTCTCCACAACGAATTTTAACTTGTCTGTACCTTCGTTATTAACAAAAGTACCATCTGCTGTATATGTGTATTCTTGAGCCGGATTACTCGGAGCTGTAAGTGAAGATACAGTCATTTGTCCAGCCTTATTTATTTTGATCTTCATAACTGAATTATTGCTACCATATATACCTGCAAACTTGGAGACTTCCTTAGGCATATTGGCCTTCACGGGTACGCCAAATGATTTTTCTGGCTTCCGTTCTGTAATGATGTCCTTTTCCTCAAGTGCGCCGAGTAATAATTCATTCGCAATGAAATTATTGGTTAAGCTTGACCCGCCTGAAGAGATAACGGCTGCAGCCATATTGTATTCCGGAAGTACCACTAATGAAGACTGATAAGATAACGTATCTCCACCTTTCATAACGGCCTTAATGCCGTATTCGTTGAATGGGAACAAGTTCACACTATCCCCCCCCCAACCCGTAAGACATCAGCGTATCGCTATCCTCTGGCCACATGCCTCTTTTATACTCTTCTTGCGCCATAACTTCTACAGACTTACTGGAAAGAATACCATCAACTTCTCCCGTGAAGATTCTTGAAAATTTGACCAGATCTTCAGCGGTGGAATACAGACCTCCAGTACCGATGATATTATAATTCTCTTTTGGAAGTGGTCCCTCATAAAAAGGGGAATAGATTGCCGCCATGTCTGACGGATTAACCACATCCTGTGGTGATTTGGTATGTTTCATATCCAAAGGCTCCGTGAAATACTTGTGTATAAATGCGGTATAACCGATGCCGCTCACTCTTTCGACCAGAATCTCGGCTAACGTAAAGCCATCGTTGCTGTAGACGGAGTATGCGCCGGGATCTGCTTTCAGGTTTTGATTCGCCAATTGCTCCAGAAACGTATCATGTGAATACGTGTCATTATCTCCGTACAATGTGGCATTGCTGGTTGAGGTGCCCAGAAGACCGGAGGAATGATTCAGCAACATACGGGGTGTGATCTGTTTGTATCGGGTATCTTTCATTGTAAAGTCAGGCATATAGTTCACAACAGGCGCATCCAAATCAATCTTGCCTTCGTCAACCAGCTTCATTACAGCGGCTGTAAGCATCATTTTACTGGTTGAACCAATGCCATAGACGGTGTTCGAAGTAAGAGGTACCTTGTCGTTTATATCGTTCTTGCCCGTTTGACCGGACACCACAATCTCTCCACCATCGATGAGCGCATATTGCAGACTCGTCGTACCATATGTCTCGGTCAGTAATTTGGCTTTTTCGATCACGGCTTTCTTTGTTGTCTCATACGTAAGGTTACTGTTGTTCATGGGGGCCGGTGCTGCCATTGCAGACATTGGGGCAAGTATCGTCAGCATAAGAGTCACAGCAGCTAAAGTATTTCTCTTTCTTGCTCTCCTCACACTCATCTTCAGTTTTGTTACCTCTCTTGGTTTCATTCTTGCATCTACTCCTGTCTTCATCATTGTGTTAAGCCACCTTAACGTGGGCGCTAAAGACAATATAACAAACCAAGATGTCCCCCTAATGACTGCAACATGAACGGAGGATGAACAGGCAAAAAAAGTTTGCATCATCATACGCAAGGAGGTTTATACAGGGTGTCATAACCTAGTGAAGGCTGAAATCCAATCACTCTGTGGGTGTTGTGATTGGCAAGATGACTATGAAGGTCGTTCCTCGTCCATATTCGCTCTCCACCCGGATGTCCCCTTGATGAAGCGAGACGATCTGCTTTACAATAGCTAGTCCCATACCGCTTCCTTCATATTTCTGACTGTGGGAACGATCAGCTTTAAAGAAGCGGTCAAATATACGCTTTTGGTCTTCCGGGAGAATACCAATACCCGAATCCGATATGCGGATCGCCACGTTCTTGATATTCTGTTTGATCGTGACGTTAATTCGGGCACCATCTTTGGAAAATTTGATGGCATTGCCGAAGATATTGATCCACACCTGATTTAACTGGTCATGATCGGCCGTGATTTTGGTGGGCTGCAAATCAAGATCGAACTGAATGTTACGGGCCGACCATTGGGGTTGAATAGCGACGATTACTTGTCTGATCTGTTCATCCAGACTGAGCGTGGCGAGCCGCATTTGCAATGATTGAGATTCAAGCAAACTCAGCTTTAGCAGACTATCACTTATTTTGGACATTCGTGCAGTTTCAGTGATGATAATATCGAGATAATCGCTTCTTTCGTCATCCGGGAGGTCTACCTGCTTGAGCGCTATAGCAAAACCGGAAATGGAAGTGAGCGGAGACTGAACTTCATGGGACACGTTTGCTACGAATTCCCTACGCATCTGCTCAAGCTGCTTTAGATCGTGCATCATTTCTTCGAAACTACGAGCCAGAGTACCTATCTCACCCTTTTGTTTAATATTAAGCTTGACATTGAAATCTCCGGCAGCTATAAGCCGGGTTGCTTCTGTCAGCTTTTTGATCGGTCTCACCAGAAACATAGCCGCAATTAGTATCAATAGGCTTCCTGCTATTAACGAACAAATCATAAAAGTTAAAACAAACTTGATGAGAAATGAGGTGGAAGAGGAAGTGAGGGGCTCTACAAACATTGCTATGCTTCCCATTTCAGTTTTTATCGGCAATCCCAAGAAGATCGTGTCGATTCCATTAACTTGGACCCTTTCCCCATCCAGCACTTTCTTCACTTGTTCTGTAGTCACTAGGAAAGGATGTTGTCCTTTAAGTTCTCCATAGGATTGAAACTGACCCGTTGCTTTATAGATTCGAATGTGGTAAGAGTTGAGTTGTTTCATTTCACTTATAAACATTTCTGCTTCATGTAACGGCAATGTCTCGTAGATGCGGACGATATCCTGGCCAAAGTCAAGCAAGGAGCCTTGTAAGTTTTCGTTTAATTTATCTTGAAATATCCAGGTTGTAGCAAGAAAAGAAAGGATTGTGCCCCCGATCACGGAGACCAGAAAGGTCAGGACTACACGTGTATAGAGGGAGCCGGTCACTCCTGCACCTCTAGCCGGTAGCCAAGTCCCCGCACCGTTTCGATGCGAAAATCGGAGATATCGGCAAAACGTTCGCGTAGACGTTTAATGTGCACGTCTATCGTTCGATCATCGCCCGTATAATTAATTCCCCAAACTTGATCGATTAATTGCTCCCGCGTATAGACTTGTCCCGGTAATCCAGCAAGTTTATACAATAATTCGAACTCTTTAAGCGGCAAGGTGAACGACTCTGTACCCCTCAGGACCTTATAAGTCTGCCGGTTCAGAATAACGTCTCCTAATTGGATGGTCTGCGTTAAACCTATACGGTATCGTTTCAACAGTGCCTTGACGCGAGCCATCAACTCAAGCGGATCGAATGGCTTCGTCATATAGTCATCTGTCCCGAGCTGAAATGCTTGTACTTTCTCCCAGGTCTCGTTTCTTGCCGTCAACATTAGTAACGGAAGATCCGGATTGGCTCTTCGAAGTTCCTCGCATAATGCCCAACCGTCCATGACTGGCATCATAATATCAAGAATAACCAAATCGACTGGCGTGGAGGTATAGATAGCCAGGGCTTCCTTTCCGTCTACGGCGTTGATGGTTGTAAATCCGTCGTTGCGCAAAAATAAACAGACGAGTTTGCGAATGTTCGCATCGTCGTCAGCAACCAATATCGTAGGCATCGTTTCCACTCTCCTAAAAAAGAATAATTCTTCAGTTGAGCAAGAGCGAAGATTTCTAACTGAAGTGACAAACTAATTATAGTTAAATTGAACAAAAGCAGCCGATTACTTTGATCGGCTGCTTTCTTAGTTTCTTTCATAAAACTAACTACGGTACAACATCTATTTTAATGAAATTTCAAATGTGGAATCCACGTCACCTGCAAATACAATGCGGCCGTTTTCTGGTAAAACAACCTCATTCTCACCGCTGACTACGGTATGATTAATACAAATACCCTTCTGATCATATACGGCAAAGGCGCCAGTTGCAGGCATTTTAACCGTCATGACTTTTCCTTTCACCGTTGCTGGTATCGAAAACCATCTGGCATATCCGTCTGCTTGAATCGTTGCTAGAGATTGTTTACCCGAATAGAGTGGTTGTACCATTTCCTCACTGGCGTATATGCTACCGACGGCTGTAATGTACTCTACTCCGTTCTTTTTAGCAAAATAAATCTCCTTTGTATCACGTCCAGCCAGGCCAGGGATTTGCAGCTCCGTGACTGCTTCGTTTGCTCCAATAATCTTAGTATTGGATACATACCCAGGGGTCTCTTTGTCCAAATGAATAGGGAGAATTGGTGCCGAATTGAGATAAACCGTTGATGTATATTTCTCATTCAGCAGGTAATATTTTTTACCTTCACGCTGCTCCCATGAGGCCGTTATATCCTGAGATAATTCATTAGCTTCCAGCTTCTCCATTTTATATTCGGAGAAAGCCAATTGTCCAAGTCCTGGCAAGGATATATAAGATCGATACCACAGATAAGTCCTTCCATTCTTCTCCTTAACAAATTTCAACTTTTCCGTGCCTTCATCGTTAACAAAAGTACCATCCGCTATATAGGTGTATTTTTGAACCGGATCACTTGGAGCTGCGGGTGTGGATACAGTCATTTGTCCAGCCGTATTCATTTCGATCTTCTTAACTGAATTATTGCCGCCATATATACCTGCATTCGTGGCTATTTCTTTAGGTATATCTGCCTTCACAGGCACACCAAATGATTTTTCCGGCTTCCGTTCTGTAATGATGCCCTTTTCCTCAAGTGCGCTGAGTAATAATTCACTCGCAATGAACTGATCTTTGGCACTTGTCCCACCTGATGAGGTAACGGCTGCAGCCAGATTATATTCCGGCAGTACGACTAATGATGAGTGATACGATATGGTATCTCCACCTTTTGTTACTGCCTTGATACCGTATTCACTGAATGGGTACAGATTTACACTATCCCACCCTAAACCGTAAGATATAGACGTATCGCCACCCTCTGGCCACATGCCTTTTTTGTATTCTTCTTGCGCCATGGCTTCTACAAACTTATCGGTAAGAATGCCTTGGACCTCTCCCGTGAAGATTTGTGAAAACTTTGCTAGATCTTCAGCCGTGGAATAAATGCCTCCAGTAGCGATAACATTATAATTCTCTTGTGGAAGCTGACCCTCATACATAGGAGAATAGATTCCCGCCATTGCTGCCGTGTCAACCACATCCTGTGGTGTTTTGGTATGTTTCATGTCCAAAGGTTCCGTAAAATATTGGTGTATAAAAGCTGTAAAACTCATGCCGCTAACACGTTCAACCATAATCTCGGATAACGTAAACCCATCGTTACTATACACCGAGAACTCGCCGGGATCTGCCTTCAGGTTTTGACTCGCCAATTGGTCCAGAAACGTATCATGTGAGTACGTATCATTATCCCCGTACAATGTGGCATTACTGCCCGTGCCTCCCAGCAGACCGGAAGAATGATTCAACAGCATGCGTGGTGTGATTTGTTTGTAGCGATGGTCTTTCATCTGAAAATCAGGTATATAGTTCACAACAGGCAGATCCAAATCCACCTTGCCTTCTTCAACTAACTTCATAACAGAAGCTGTGAGGAACATTTTACTCGTTGATCCTATGCCATAGATTGTATCGGGCGTAAGAGGCACCTTGTTGTTTTTATCGTTTTTGCCCATCTGACCGGACACCACAATCTCGCCACCATCGATAAGGGCATATTGCAGACTTGTGATTCCATGTTTCTCGGTGAGTAACTTGGCTTTCTCCATCACCGTTTTCTTGGTTGGTTCATACGTATGATCACTGCTACTTGTAGCAGGCGCGCCCATTGCAGACATTGGAGCTAACATCGTTAATGCCAGCGTTAACACGGCGATTGAAGTGCGTTTTCCCTTTTGTCGTCCCATTCACATCATCTCCTGAATTTTAAGTGTTTTGGTTAGTTGATTTCTTCTGGGTCTACAAATTTCACCTCCGGATACAAGTCGTTTGGTCCCTGAATCAGATCTCCACCCGTTCCTTTCAGTTGCTTGTTAAAGAAATCGAGTACATATTGATTTACGATGTTTGCTCCTCTTTTACCATTGATATCTCCTGTAATGCCCGACAGTTTAATCAACTCCGAGTAGAATTGAAGATCCGTGAAATTGAAGTGCTGGGTTCCTTCTACATAGATCACTTTTCCCCCATGATTCATAACATTTTTCATAATGTGCAGCTCATCTGAAAGAAATTTAGTTACTTCATCATCCGAATTTCTATCCATTTCAAAGTTGGCGAACCAGTCTTCAAAACTTCCCGATCGGATGAACATAAACGGCTTGTTTATATCATCTCTATTTTCCACTTCATATAGTGACCCATCCATATTAACCCCGGCCTTGATTCTCTGATCTAAATACGTTGCATTAAACGCGGTTGCACCCCCAAAAGAATGCCCCATCGCGCCGATGTGATCTAGATCGATTTTTCCTTTAAACTGACTTTCGATTGCACCTGAATTCAGCTTTTCGATTTGATCGATTACAAACTCCACATCTTTCGTCCATATATCCCCTGTTTTTGTACGTTCATCTAGTGTAGTTGTACTTTTTTTATAATCCGTTACACGGCCATCTGGAAAAAGGGTAGCAAAGGTGCTATACGTATGATCGATGGTGAACACGATATACCCATGACTGGCCAGATTCTCGGCCTGTGATACATGTAGAACTCTACTGGTTCCCATACCATGAGATAGTAGTACCACGGGATAAGGACTTGAAGAAGGTAATATTTCTACATTTTCATAAGAGTTGGTTTGGCTATACTTCCAGTAGTCGAGCACAAATTCAGGTAGTTTTAAAGAATTAGAGAAGCTCTGAATATACTTTTTGAACATTTCTTTATCTTTTGGAAACAGCGTGTCACGCTTGTTATTATTGCTGTTTTCAGTTGGGTACCAAACTTGAACCATTAGTTCTCTCTTATCGCTTTGATCTTCAGTGAAGATTTCGTCTCTGTTCTGGTCTGTTAAATGAAATGTTTGAGTACCCACCTTCTCTGGACCATCAAGCTTCGGCAGATTAAAAACAGGTAAGTATACAGACAAGACGGTAGAACCAACAAGCAGAATAACGATTAAGGAAGATAAACTATATTTCAAGAACTTCCCTATTTTTAGATTCATCATCTTTTCGGAATGTCTGAGTAAAACAATAATTATGAATAGAGCCGTCATGATATATACCACAAGCAACTGCCATCTGTATCCCTCAACTAACAATTGAACTACGAGTATAACGCTACTTCCTATCCCCAAACCCAATCCTGTTTTCTTTGCACTTCTTGTAATAAATAGGAGGTCTACGAGTAAAGCCAAACAGGATAGAACTAACAGTATCTCAAATAATCTCAATTGAATTCCTCTCTCATCACGGACTTTTACAGAATTTTTACTTCGCTTCGTTCATGAATGCTCTAACATCTTCAGCTATTTCTTTAAATAACGTATGGTGCAAGTAATGCTCGCCATCCATGGTGATTACTTTTCCATGTACTGAATCCTTGGTCTGCCCTTCATGCAGCGGAATCCATCCTTCTACACCTTCATTATTCGCTTGTACAAAGAGTAGAAGTGGCAGGTCTTTAGGGAAGGTTAAACCTTGGGCTCCTTTAAAATTGGAAGCAATATGGTCCATCTCATTCAAAGTCGTGGAACTGTTCGAGTTTTTATTCGACAGCATGTTCATCTGCTCTACGGTATGTTCATCAAATGCGAGTCCAGCATAGGGGTCACTACTAAATTTGACCACCAATCTTTGGAGACCTGATTTTTTAAGAAATGCGAACGTTTTAGTAGGTAATTTGGCATCCATACCCGGTTGTGTTGAAACACTGCTATCAATTCCGACAAATGCCGTGACCTCATCCGGATATTTGTTCACATAATCAATGCCATAAATGCCTGCAATGGAGTGGCCCATCAGCATGTATTTGTTAATATCAAGTTGCTGTAGAGCTTCATGAACTTCACTTACGATGTTCTCTGTGGTTCGTTCTTTTTCAGTCTCATCACTCAATCCATAACCGAAAGGTTCAACTGCAACAACTTTGTAATATGGTGATAGCTCATCGATGAGCAGCTTAAAATCAAGCGCTGGTGCTGCTGTTCCAAAACCAGGCAGAAGTACAATCGTTTCCTTGCCTTCGCCTTGAATGAGCACATTCATATTTTTCCCGTCTACAGATACATGCTGACCATAGGAATCTATTTTCTTGGCCTCTGAATTACTACTGATCACATTGGTGATATAAACAATACCTAGAAATAGAATAATGGCGATTACGATTGATCCTACTATTTTCAGTATCATGTTTCTCACTTTTTTGGCCTTTGATCTATTCTTTGTTTTCTTTTCCGCAGGCTGCGTCGTCAGTGTTATCTTCTCCTGTCTTGAACTGATAGTTCGATTGTCTTTTTTGCTGCTAATGAAATCTTATCCAATGAAAATGTACTCCCCGTGACGTCAATATGAACTGAATATGAACAAGCCAATTCATTTATATTTACTGCTGCGTCATAAATTCCCTGAATTTTTCAGCAATTTCTTTGGCATGGGAACGATACAAATAATGATTTGCTTCCAGCAGCACCACTTCACCACGCACAGAGTTCTCTATTAACTTCTCGTGTTCCGGAACCCAATTGTCTGCTGCCGGATGATTCTTTTGAACAAAGAAAAGAACTGGAAGATTAACAGGGAACGTTAGTTGTTCAGATGTTTTAAAGTTGGAATACATACTTTCTGCCTCATTTAATTGCGTGGTATTATACATATTTTTGCGTATCAGAATGTTCAATTGTTCTTTTGTTTGCTCATCATAAGGCAGTCCATCATAAGGGTCAGCACTCAGTTTCAGTTGCACTCGGGCAAAACCTAAGTTGCGGAACCATTTAATCGGTTGTGTATCTGATGATTCAATCTTCTGTTCACTTATCGCCGGAACACTGCTATCCAACCCGACATATGCACTTATTTCATCTGCATATTTGTTCACGTAATCCAGGCTATAGATCCCCGAAATGGAATGACCCATGAGGATATAACGATCAATATGTAGACTCTGTAACGCTTCATGAATTTCACTGACGATATTTGCTGTGCTGCGTTCCTTTTTGGTCTGATCACTCAATCCGTAACCAAAGGGCTCAACAACGACAACTTTATAATATGGAGATAACTCGGAGATCAGTGGCTTAAAATCAAGCGCTGGTGCCGCTGTTCCAAAACCAGGCAGAAGTACAATCGTTTCCTCGCCTTCGCCTTGAATGAACACGTTCATATTTTTTCCGTCTACGGATACATGTTGACCATACGGCTCCATTCTTTTTTGCTCCGAATAACTGCTGATTTTATTGACGGTATATACGATAGCTACAAAAAGTAAGATTGCTATAATGATTGCACAAAGTACTTTAAACAAAATGTTTAACACTTTCTTGTTTTTGCTTTTACTCTGGACTTCTCTGTCTGCTTGTTGATTCACATTCATCTGCTCCTATCCTCATCTGTATATTGGCCTGGCAGGCTACTTAAGAAATCCTAATCAAGAAAGATGTACTCCCCATGACCGGAATATGAACGGAGCATGAACAAGCAAAAAAAATGTCCTATGTAACATACAAGGAAGCTTGCATGTTACATAGGACATGAACATTCGGTTTAGATAATCCGATGGATATTCTATTCATTGACCCTATCCTGTGAGCCTAACCATCCGTTGGTGGATGGATGGGCAACGTGATCATAAAGGTCGTGCCTTGACCAGGTTCACTTTCCACTTGGATGTCACCCTGATGAAGGGAGACGATCTGTTTAACGATAGCAAGTCCCATACCACTCCCGTCATATTTACGACTGTGGGAACGATCTGCCTTGAAAAAACGGTCGAATATACGCTTCTGATCTTCCAGGGGAATTCCAATGCCCGTGTCGGATATTCGAACAGTCACATTTTTGAAGTCCTCTTCGATACTGACTTTAATCATACCGCCATCCTTGGAAAACTTGATGCTATTTCCGATGATGTTTGTCCATACCTGATTTAACTGATCGTGATCAGCCGTTACCTTCACGTTCTCCAAATCAAGCTCGAAATGAATGTTGCGCCCAGACCATTGAGGCTGAAGCGCAACGATGACCCGCCTGATCTGTTCATCAAGGCTTAAGGTGGTGAGCCGTAGTTGCTGTGACTGCGATTCAAGCAAACTCAGCTTGAGCAGGCTATCGCTCATTTTGGACATTCGTTTTGCTTCGGAGATGATAATATCCAGGTAACGGTTTCGCTCGTGTTCTGAGAGATTTACTTGCTTCAGTGCCGAAGCGTAACCGGATATCGAGGTGAGCGGAGACTGAACCTCATGCGAAACATTTGTAACAAATTCCCTGCGCATCTGCTCCAACTGCTGAAGATCATGCATCATTTCTTCAAAGCTGCGGGCCAATGTACCAATCTCCGTCGTTTGTTTAATGTTCAGCTTGACGTTGAAATCTCCAGCTGCAATCCGTTTGGTCGCTTTGGTCAATTTTTTGATCGGTCTAACCAGATATACAGAAGCAACCACAATCAACAAACTTCCTACAATCAAGGAACAACTTGCAAAAATCAATCCAAACTGGACCACAAAAGAGGCTGAGGGCGGTGAGAGTGTTTCTAGAAACATCGCTCTTGTACCCGTTTCCGTCTTGATCGGTAGCCCCAAAAGAACGGTAGCGATACCTTTAGGTGTGTCCTGCACAACCCCTCCGTTTAACACCTTCTTGAGTTGATCCGTCGATACGGGTGATGATTTATGTTCGTTAAGCTTCCCATAAGACTGGAACTTGCCCGTTGCATCATAAATTCGAATATGATACGAATCAAGTTGTTTCATTCTACTAACGAATGATTCTGCTTCATCAGCAGGCAGCGTCTTATAAATCTGCACAACGTCCTGCCCAAAGTTGCGTATGTTAATTTGAGCATTTTCATTCAATTGATCTTCGAACATCCAGGTAGACATAAAAAATGAAATAATCGTGCCTGTGATGACTGACACCAGAAAGGTCAGAACAACACGAATATATAAGGATCTGATCATTCATAGACCTCAAGTCTGTACCCTAGCCCACGCACCGTTTCAATCCGAAAATCAGGTGTTGTCGCGAATCGTTCGCGCAGGCGCTTAATATGTACGTCTATTGTTCGATCATCTCCCGCGTAATCAATACCCCATATCTGATCGATCAATTGCTCACGTGTATAGACTTGTCCTGGTGTTCCAGCAAGCTTATACAGCAATTCGAACTCCTTAAGTGGTAACGTAAGCGACTCTGTGCCTCTCATCACCTTATACGTCTGACGGTCCAGAATGACGTTGCCAAACTGGATTGTGTGTGTGGAGCCGATTTTGTATCGTTTCAGTAATGCTCGGACACGAGCGGTCAGCTCTAACGGATCAAACGGTTTGGTCAAATAATCATCCGTACCCAGTTCGAATCCTTTCACCTTCTCCCAAGTCTCTCCTCTCGCCGTCAGCATGAGTAACGGGAGGTCGGGATTGGCTCTTCGGAGTTCTTTACACAGTGCCCAACCATCCATGACAGGCATCATAATATCAAGGACGACCAGATCTACTGGAGTTTCGCCATATATAGTGAGAGCTTCCTTACCGTCCGCAGCTTCCACTGTTGTGAATCCATCGTTTTTGAGAAATAGACAGACGAGTTCACGAATGTTCGCATCGTCGTCTGCAACGAGTATAGTAGCCATATGTTTTTTCTGTCCTCTCCGTTACGTTTAAATATATAGTCCAACTTGTATAGTAAATATTAAAACATCTTGCTTATAGTATATCCACAGCAAACATCGTATGTTCTTTCAACGTTCCCTGGATTGGCACAGGCTGTGACCCATTCTCCTTGAATCCTGCTTTTTGAAGGACACGGATGGAACCTGTATTATCGGGCACAGCGCCAGCTTCGATTCGAGTAATTTCAGTTTCGTATTTGGCAAATTCCAGTACACATTGCAGGGCTTCGCTCATATATCCTTTTCCTTGATGAAGAGTATCCGTCACATAACCAACGATCCATTTTGGGGTAGAATCCAGTATGATCTCGAACACGGAAATCTCACCGACAAGTTCATCCGTTGTATGTAGAAAAATACCAAAGGAATAGCGATCTCCTTCTTCTCTTTTCTTGTTCCAGCTCTCAATGAGTGACCTTTGCCCCTCCAAGCTATAGAAAGACTCATCCCGATTACTCGCTGAGATTCTTTCAATTTCCGCACGGTTGCGAACCTGTAGATCCAGAAGCAATGAGGCATCTTCCACATTCCAAAATCTCACATAGATACGTTCTGCACTATATTTCATTACATTATTCCTCCTCTATTAACCTTAGGTGCAATTGTAGCATGATTATATCAGGTCATTATAAGAGTACGAGCGAATCAACGAGAATTGTTTAGCCAGGAAATGCGGTGAATAAGGCATATCATTGCGCAGCCAGGAAACAATGGTCCCAATCAGGGCCGAAGAACCGTACCAGATTGCGATTTCTTTGTGAATGCCGGACTCTTCCAGTTCATCCTCGATCTCCACCCGATCAATCTTGGCTTTGACCAGCGTACTTAACAATTTGAGCAGTCGTTCGGTGAAAATCGGTGTGCGCTTCGTGGCAAGTACCACCTGATAGAACGATGCGTTCTCTGCAAAATGCTCCAGCAACTTGACCAAAACAGGCCAAGCCTCTTCCGTTCTCTGTTTCTCAAAATGAGGGGCATATTCATTCACAATCCGTTCAATATTCTCAATCATCTCGTCCGCCATCTTCTCCATCATATCCGTAATATCACGATAGTGCAGGTAGAAGGTTACCCGATTGATCGTCGCTCGTTCAGCAATTTTGTTGACTGACAACTTCTCAATATCCATTTCCTGCAGCAATTCAACAAATGCACCCCGGATTAACTGACGAGTTCGCAAAATCCTTGGGTCCACGGTCGATTTCTTCTCGTCTTTCACATGTATTCCTCCTTTAAATTTTAAACATTACAATTTTAAACGATAAGTCGTTTATTTTTGATTTACACAACAAATTCGTTTTTTTTGTAAAATAAACAACGATAACACGCCATAACGTAAATTGTAATCTGTCCGAATATGTATATAATTTAATAAATACAATGTAAACTATACAACACGTTGTAAATTTAGTCACGTGTGGATTGAAAGGATGAAAAGGATTGAGTCAGGCTAGAGTACAAGAAGAATTATCCGTAAAGAAAGGCCCCATCCTGTTTATCATGATTTTGGGAGCCTTCCTTGCAACGTTGAATCAAACGATCATGAGTGTCGCTACACCGGAACTGATGGGTGATTTTAACATCTCCGCCGCAACAGCACAATGGTTAACGACAGGTTACATGCTGGTGAACGGGGTGCTTATCCCCATCACGGCCTACTTCATGCAACGCTTTTCAACCAAGCAATTATTCCAAGCTTCCATGTTTATTTTCCTGATTGGTACCATCGTATCCGCTCTTGCAGATAACTTTGGCACACTGCTGACAGGACGCATGATTCAGGCAGCGGGTGCCGGCATTATCATGCCGCTCTTAATGCACGTTATTTTGACCTTGTTTGCCCCTGAAAAACGAGGATCTGCAATGGGTATGGTTGGTTTTGCCATCATTTTTGCCCCTGCAATCGGGCCTACCCTTGCCGGTTATATCCTCGAGAACTACTCTTGGCAAACGATGTTCTACGGCATGATTCCATTAACTCTTATTGTCATTGCTTTTGCATTTGTATACCTGAAGAATGTATCCGAACGGGTCAACACAAAGTTCGACACAATCAGTGTGGTGCTCTCCACGATCGGATTTGGCGCATTGCTCTATGGTTTCAGCAGAGCAGGAAGTCTGGGATGGTCAAGTGCAGAAGTTCTTATCTGCATTGGGGCTGGAATTGTTTCTCTTGCCCTGTTTACATGGAGACAGCTCGTTTCTGAAACTCCGCTGCTTGATCTGCGGGCATTCAAATACAACATGTTCTCCTTGACCACGGTCATTAGTATCGCGATTACAATGATCATGTATGCTGACATGATGTTGCTTCCCTTGTATCTCCAGAACGCACGTGGTTACACTGCGCTGGAGTCCGGATTATTACTCCTTCCGGGTGCGCTTGTCATGGGCTTCCTGATGCCAGTAGCCGGAAAATTGTTTGACCGATTTGGAGCGAAATGGCTCGCTGTTATCGGGATGGTGATCACCATCGTGACGACCATTGGTTTCATCGACTTAACGGATTCAACCAGTTATGGTTACCTGGTATTAATGTCTACCGGCCGCCGAATTGGTATGGCTCTGCTCATGATGCCGATTCAGACTGCGGGACTTAACCAACTGCCACCAAGACTTGGTGCACACGGTACAGCTATCTCCAACACCGTCAGACAAGTAGCTGGCGCTGTAGGTACTTCATTGCTCGTAAGTGTCATGACCTCCCGTACAACGGCACACGTACAGGATATGATAGCGACTGGTGCAGCCAATGGTCTCAGTCAAAAACAGCTTGCTACAGAATCCATGATCCAGGGTATTAATGATGCATATGTTGTTATCATCGGTATCGCTGTTGTGGGATTGGTTCTTTCCTTCTTTATCAAACGTACCAAACAAGCGAAAGAGGAAGAAATTAAACAGGTTGTAAGACAAAAAGTTTCCATGAATTCAAATTAAGGTGTCCAGCCTCATACTTGCTTGCATAACAAAGCGGCAGATCAAGACGTTTACGTCTGATCTGCCGCTTTTTAGGTTGTATCCCGTATGAACCTTTCGCTCTAGCCAACTATCTTCACTGGCAGATGGATCAACGACTGCCCCGGAGCTGAAGTGGCCAGATTATTCTCCAGATCAAATGAATCCACTGGTTCAATCCGCGCAATTTTCTCCACAAATGCCGTCAAGGCAATGCTGAGTTCCATTCTTGCCAACGGGGCACCCAGACAAAAGTGTGGGCCATTCCCAAAGGTAAGATGTTTTTTGTTATTACGACGATGAATGTTTAACTCAAACGGGTCTTCAAACATCTGCTCATCCATATTGGCTGCACTCATCCAGGAGATCACAACATCGCCTTTTTTCAAATCCACTCCGAGCAATTGATTATCCTGCTTCACTGTCCGATGTCGCTTGGCATTGTGGAACCGATAACGGAGCATTTCTTCGACTGCGAGCGGAACCAACTCGGGATTCTGTCTTAGTTGATCATACAAGCTGGGGTCATCATACAGGAATGAATAGAATGTATTTGAAACCATATGACTGGTTGTCTCAATTCCAGCTCCGAGCAACAGCATGGTTGTGCGAACAACCTCATCCTCCGTGAACTTCTCACCTTCAACATCAACGTTCAACAGGTCGGTAATGATATCCTCACCAGGGTGGGTCCGTTTATGAACTACAATGGGGTATAGGAATTGATAATACTCTTGCGCTGCAGTTTGTTTTTTCAGTTCACTCTCCTCAGCCGTCTTTGGATTCGAGGGCTGAAACAGAATATCTACCCAGTTCTTGAATCGATGGCTGTCTGTAAGGGGGATACCGAGCAGATCGGCCATAACCATCGAAGGCAGTGGAGCGGCCAACGCTTGAACAATATCAATGGTCGTATTTGGCTCAATATCTGCTACCAGCTGCTCTGCGATGTTGCGAATTCGTGGCTCCCAGTTTTTCAGACTACGTGGTGTAAAAGCAGCAGATAACAACGAACGACTCTTTTGATGACGGGGAGGATCAATACTTGACATATTGAATTTGTCTGGAGGTGTGCCTTCATTGTTCTTTGCTCCAACGGCAATGGTCGTCCGGCTTCCTTCGGCTGAAAAATATTCATGATTACTGAGGACCTGCTTCACATCATCGTATCTGAACACATTCCAGGTGTCTGTATCTTCGTGATAGTACACAGGATGCTCGGACAGCATTTTTCGAAACCAGTGAAGTGGGAAAAACTCTTCAGATCTGGACTGAAACCCCGTGATGTCCTCAACGCGTATCACTTCTTTATACATTTGGAATCCACCTCTCAGCATCGTTTTGTGATTGGTTACATGGGTACCTGAATTGACAGTTCAGCACCTGATTCCATTTTATACCATACGTTCATTTATTGATATAAACCATTTGAACTAAATCATAAAAACCCCTTAACATAAGGGGTTTTTGTTTTATACGTATCGTATATTATTTCTGTCGGTGTTTCAGAAAGATAAGCCATACGAACCGATCAATCGCCTAGTTTCGCCAATGCTTCCTGTAGCTGTTCCAGCTGTGCAGACAGGGTTTCAATTAAATTCTGCGTTAGGCTTGCCTTTTCCATTAAGGCTTGCTCTTCAGAACTGTCTTCCGATGCAATCTTGATTGGTGATGACTTCAATACCGACAATTCGCGTTTGTATGTTTCTTGTTTCTCCAAAGCTATACGCAGCTTTTCTTTTGTCGTACCGATCTGATGCTCCAGATATATGATGTCGGACGAGTTCGCTCCATCGGATATACGTTGTGAATATGTCATGGTTCACCTCTTTCAATTTCATCCATTGCTTTACCAACAGTATAGGGCTCAATATCGATATCCAGCTCCATGCCGAGAGCTAGTTTCGCCAGTTGACTCCCAATAAAAGGACCCATGGTCAATCCAGAGGCTCCAAGTCCATTTGCGGTAATCAGACCTTGCCATCCTGGAACAGCTCCCATTACTGGTAGAAAGCCAGGTGTGAACGGACGGAACCCAACCCTTACTTCCTGGAATGTGCTATTGGCTAGCCCCGGTGCCAGTTCCAGACCTTTATTCAAAACTTCCTGCATGCCCCCTGCGGTTACTCTTGTATCATAACCTTCCACATCATTTTCATGAGTGGCACCAATCACAATCTTCTGTTGATCAAAGGCCAGCAGATATTGATCAGAAGGTGGCATGATTACAGGCCAGCGGCCTGTATCCTCCCCATCCGTGACATGCAGATGCATAATTTGTGCCTTTTGATAATGCACTTTAAAGTGTATGCCGAGTGGCTTCAGCAGTTCGTTGGCCCATGCACCTGCACAGACAACGACTTCATCTGCCAGGAAACTCTGATCATTAACACTCACACCAATGACCCGATCCGCTTCGAATTGAAGCATGGCGTCTCCATGGATCACATCCGCTCCATTTCGCTGTGCAGACCGGATCAAGGCATCGCGCAGCGCCCTTCCATCTATACGTGCAGCACCGCTGATATGTACCGATTGATAACGTTCATCCAGTAGAGGAAAACGATCACGGGTTTCTTTGGCATCAAGAGGTGTAATGTCACCAATCTCCGGTGCATCTGCTTTGCGTAGGTGTGCCCGTTCTTCCATCTTGTTGATTTTGTCCACGTCCGTATGAATACTAAGCGCGCCCACTTGAGCATAACCAGTTTCCGTTTCTCCTTCGCCTTCAAGCTCCGCTATGATGCCAGGATAGAACCGCGCACCAGCCTTGGCAAGCTGATACCAGTCCTGATTACGTCGCTGTGACAGCCATGGACAGATGATACCGGCAGCTGCATCCGTCGCCTGTCCTATATCTTTTCGATCTACGATGATTACCTCTGCGCCCCGCTTGGCTAATTGATAGGCTGTTGATGCCCCCAGAATACCCGATCCGACTACGATGACTTTCTTCATGTTTGCATCCCTTTCCTTAATCACTCATTCCTTATAGCGTATACCGTTTCGCATTCTGTTGGCAAGGCGGGCGTACTTTTAGATCCATAAATAGAGGCTGATCAGACTACAGTTCATACTCATTCATCCAATTAATAATCGTTGAAGCATTTATATGAAAACGTTTTATATATTGCCCGTCATTCAATTAAAATTATTCCATTTATGTAATATAATTCTTTCTAGGTTTCTTTTAACGCTGTAACCACGCCACTTACGCACATGATCCTTTAACGAAAAGAGGAATAACACGACGATGCCGAAACCTAGTATGGGGAATCCGATGGATACCGATATGCCGCTCATGATTACAGGGCAAAACCAGTTGACCGTTGATGAATTGATGAATTGGAGCGACCATTCACGGGATTACAGCATTGTACAGTGCATCGGAGGAACAGGGCGAATCGCAGCAAAGAATCATGAATTTTCGATCAAAAAAGGGACCGCTCTCATTTTGTTCCCGGAGGTAACCTACCGTTACCACAATTTGAGTGATTCATTACGATTTGATTGTCTGTCTTTCAATGGCTATTTATTGCCACGGTTCTTGCATTCCTTGCAGATCGGGGAGCTGCGCGCCTTCAAGCCGGATGGAATGCTTCATATCCTGTTGCGTGAAATTACGTTGGCGCTGCAGTCCCGGCACAAGGATCAGATCTGGCACGTATCCGCATTACTGTACATGCTTTTGGTCAGATTAACCATTGAAGGTGAACGCTATAGTGCTTACGAACGTTCTGATGCCCGATTAAGATTGGATGAACTCATTACTTTTATCAAACAAAATTATCATCAGGATATCTCTCTCCCCATGTTGGCTGAGCAGATGGACGTTACCGAACAGCACCTGAATCGGATATTCAAAAAAGAATTTCAAATGACTCCATTGGAGTATCTGATGCGATATCGGTTGTTGAAAGCCAAGGAAATGCTCATCGAAAATGACGCTACGACCGCTCATGAAATAGCCAAAGCCGTTGGTTTCAACAGTGCCAGTTACTTTGGATCAGTGTTCAAAAAATACGAAGGGATCTCCCCTATCGAGCTACGCAAGCAGTATCTGGATTAGAGCGCCTCCATATCGATCTCGGCCAGCGAGGATAACCGCAGTTCATGCATGGCGAATTCCAGACCACGCGTTACCTCGTTAGGTACGATGATACAACGAATACCTGCCGCATTGGCTGCCTTTAAGCCATTAGGTGAGTCTTCGAACACAATCGCTTCGGAAGCCTCGATCCCAAGACTCTGGAGAGCAAGAAGGTACAGTTCAGGGTCCGGTTTCACTCGCTTCACATCCTCGGATGTATGAACGACTGTGAAATAATCAAAAATGCCTAATTTCTGCAAGTAACCATGCACCCAATCTCGTGTGGAGCTGGAAGCAACCGCAAGCTGAATCCCCTTCTCCCTCGCAGACTGAAGCAATTCATGCACCCCTGGAAGAATAGCAGCTTGTCCCAAATAGACTTCGTATTTCTGTTCAGAGAGCAGTTTAATGTGATCATGATCTATCTTTTTTTGGAGCGCCTGCTCCAGATACAGAAATGGATGAAACTCCTCAAAGGATGTCCCCACATTTTTCGACCATAACTCCAGACCAAGTTCAACTCCGTGCTCTTCATAAATATCCCGAAACGCATAATACCAAGGTGTCTCTGTATCGACAATGAGTCCATCAAAATCAAATATAAATGCTTTTACCATGAACCTGTTCTCCCTCCAGTGATCGGCCAGGGGAGCGGATTAGAAACGTGCGGTCAAGTCCGGATGAGTAACGTTCACGGATAAAAAGTGACACGTACAGCCCGTTCCAGTCGGCGACTGAACAACTAATCCAGCTCGAAGTTCCCCCTGAATCGGCATGCCGAAATAACGAATTAGTTTCCATTCTTCCCCATCGGGTGAATAAAAGAATGATATACAGTCCTCTACTTTGCGTATACGCAGGTAGGGATTAGGTACAGAGACTTCAACCGAATTGCAATCATCTGATGAACCATCACGTGTCACCACCGACACGATGGTAGGCACTTTACCATCATATTCAAAACAAATTTTGCACCAGTTAAGATCATCCGCCATCACCATCAGACATCCGGAATCATATTGATTTTTCATATCTACGGTTAATTGGGTTGTGATTTCGAATTCGCCAGGCACAGGCATGGACAAGAAAGGAGCCGTTGCACGAATGTGCTTCCCCGCTGGATCTTGGAAAAAGTCGGTGTCTGCCTTCGCTTCCACCAGCACACCTCCCTGATCCGTATAAGACCAGATTTCGGGCTCGTTCATCCAGCTCCATTGCTTCCGTGCTTCTGTTGTCATTATGTTAGTCATTTGTTAGCAGCCTCCCAAGTTAAAATATGTTCTAGAGGTAGTTCAAAAAGTACGCTTTTGATTACTAAGGATGCCTAGTGGCATCATCAGCATCGAATATGGCATTCAGCCGAAATGTCCGTTGCTCACGTAGTCTTCCTACGCTCCGCTACTCCATTTCTAGCTTCATCCCATCTTCTCGGTACTGAAAACCGCTCTTTTTGAACATGCATTTACTCATTTTTTTCTGTACTACATATTCGCTCCAGATACAGTAAACCCCTTTTTCTACATATTTTTGTAAGGTTCCAGCACTTGGGAGTGCTTTTGCGGATCTGGCAGGAAGAACATAATGACCATGAGTACGACATATAGACCAAGAATGACACTGAACAATAGTGTTGGATTGTGATGGTAGAGCAAGCCCGTCAGGTAACCGGATGGAATGGCTGTAAGTGTCATGACGGTCTGCACGGCCGAGAACATATCGGCTTTCTCATGCGTACCCAGTCGGTTCATCAGCAGGGAATCCCGGTATGTCTGCAAAATGAAGTTACCCGCAGCGAGCACGATTAGCGTGAGAAACAACATACCTATATTCCCCACAGGGATCAATAGAAACAGAATGGCTCCGGCCGTGCTAAGCACGATGGAAAAACCAACATACTTTTCTTCGGAACGCCGTTTCAGTCTCGGAATGATGACCAGATAAAGCAGCATGACGGTTACCGCAGTCACTACTGGGATAAACGAAATGACACGGTCATCAAATTTCAACTGTTCCTTGAAGAAAATGACCTGAAAGAAATTCAGCTGCAGAATCAGATTGGACAACACCGTGATCAGGATAATCGGAAAAAGTCTCCGTTTGTAGAACGATTTGCCGAACAGGCGCAGACTGGAACCCAAACTCTGAAGCACGCGGGTTTTACTATGCAATCCCATAAGTTCCTTGCCAACTTCAGTCTCATCCGTGTATCGGTTACGAATGAAGAACATCGCAGTCATCAGGATGCCCCCGACAAAGTAAATGCTGGCGAGTGTAGGCACAATACCATAATCAGCAATGACAACCCCGGCAATAGGTGTTAATACCCCGGCTCCTGTAATAATCATGTTGAGAATGGCAAACACCTTGGATCGTTTGTGTTCCTCTACATCCTCTATGATCAGACAGTTAAAGGCGACCGTTACAAACTTGGATGTTGCATTCAGTAAATAAGCGATCAGGAACAGCCAGAAGTTCTGGGAGAAGGCCCAGATGAACATGGGAACACTCCAGGCAAGCAGATCAAAGATCAGTGTTGTTCGTTTGCGCCCCAGCTTATTCGTAATGGAACCCGCAAACAATTGAAAGATAAAGGCAAAATAAAGATTCACCGAATTGATTAAACCGATTTCTATGTCCGAAAGTCCGGCTTCCTTCATATATAAAGGAGCGTAAAAGAGAACGATCGTGCCCGGAATGGCCCATACCGGTTCGAGTAAAATGGAGTAGCGTGGATTCTTCGGCAAATCTTGAAGCAATTTCAATCGATATCCCTTCCTTCTGCGGTTTTCACCGCTGCGAATTCCAACTTCTCGCAGCGGCAAACCCGCTAATGTCTACATGCTTATAGTACCTCTTATAGGATAAGAGCTGTTTTCACCGAATTCATCGGCAGTTTCTCTCCAGTATGCATGTCATAACCAATCGTTCCATTAAAGGCCTGTTCATAATCACTCAGCAGTTCCTTGGCTGTCACCATCTGTTCCAGTTCCGGGATACTTTGGGCAAATTTCAGTGCCGTACTGATCATCGAGTGATTAGCTACCGCGCCAATGATACTTATACCATCATTAATCACGGCTGTTGATTTGAACGTCACCTCATAGCTATCGTCATATCCCATCGGAATAATTTTGCCGCCTTTGGCAATCAGCTCAAACCCTACATGAAGCTGGTTACCAACCGCGTCCACTACAATATCAAACTTTTTGTTATTATTGATCTCGTATACTTTATCCAGTGTCAGATCCTGAGGATAAAACACATGATCCGCGATCCCTGAAGCGAACTCTTTGCGGTATGGATCAACTTCCGTGCCTACAGTAAGCCTCGCCAATCGTTTGCTCACAAGCTGACACAGGGAACCGATGGCACCAGAACCGAGGACCAGTACAGAGTCACTGGGCTTAGTCCCTGCTTTCATGAACGTCTGAAGTACACATCCCAGTGGTTCGATCATCATGGCCGTTTCCCAACTCATGGAATCCGGGATGGCATAGATATACTTTTCGTCCCCGACAAAATATTCGGCAAAGGTTCCGTGTGTCGTCATCCCTACTTGGTAGTCATCAAAATTCTCGCAGTAGATGAACAGACCCTCACGGCAGTATGAGCAGGTACCGCAAGATTGCGTGGGATCAACCAATACCCGATCACCGATCTTGAAACCACGAACTTCGTCGCCCACCTCAACCACTGTACCTACACCTTCATGACCAATGATCGTTCCTTTATTCGCCGGCACTTTGCCTTTGACAATATTCAGATCTGTCCCGCAGATGCCGGAACCATAGATTTTAATTTTTACCTGGTTTGGCTTTTGAATGGTTGGCTCATCAATCTCCTGGTAAGTCACCTGTTTGAGATCTTGATATACGAGTGCTTTCATTGAATAATTCCTCCTAGTCGATTGTCGTTTATGATCTATGGATTAAGCTTCAAACGTTTTCGAAAGTTGCATCGCATGAAGATGTTCCTGCTTCTGAATCTCTTTCCAGTCTGACAGGATCTGCAACAGCGCTTCCTCGACCCACAGCAATTCTTCCCGTGTATGGGCATCGGAGAAAATAAAGTAACCTTTGGTGAAAATGCCGAAGTGAGCCATTCTCTTCACCATGAACTCGCGGAAAGGGTCTGTCTGGAAGTTATCTTCAGCCAGGGATTGAATGCAGAAGCTTGCATACGTCCCTCTCACTTCCAATTGATCCGTCAATCCGAGTAACACAAGTTCAGATTCCAGACGATCCATGATCCGGGTTGCCGGATCACGCCAAGTCGGCCATACTTTCGCATTTTTCATTAATCGTTCACAGGCAATCGCTGCCGCGAGCGCTGTCGTTTCGCTGGAATGGGCATTACTGAATCTGACCTGTCCTGACAAAGACATCAAGTGCTCAGGTCCCATAACCGCTGCGAGTGGTAAACCGTTTGCCATACCCTTAGAGATACAGAGCAGATCAGGCCAGATGTCATATTCTCCTGCTGTAGCCTGCTTGCCCATTCGAATACCGGACGTTACCTCATCGAATATAATAATGATGTCCAGAGACCGACATAGGTTTACGGCTTGCTCCAGCGCGTCCTTTTTCCACTCGTTGGGGCACAGAACAATACATGCGATATCCTCGGGAGATGAGGTAATCTGAGCCTCAATTCGCTCCGTAGTAGGTTTGTTGATCCAGATCGTTGAACGCTCGATATCCACCGGGATGCCACGTTCTTTCGTCTGGCCACCATAATAACCGTAGGCAGACCAGTCGTGCCACCCATGATACGCTGTTGCAATAACCTTGCTTTTGCCACTAGCGGCACGGGCCAGACGCACGGCCCCACTCACTGCATCAGCACCACTCTTGGTGAAGCGCAGCGATGGATAACGACCCTCGAACCGATCCAGAATCAACTCGGCACATTCAAGCTCGATGTCGGCAGGTAAAGAAAAGCTTGTCCCTTTTTTCAACTGGTGAATGACGGTTAATTGGACTTCATGTCTGGCATGGCCCCATGACGCCGTACCCATGGCCATCTCACAATCCAGCCATTCATTCCCGTCGATATCTGTAAATCGGGAATTATAAGCCTCTGCACAACATACGGGGGTATGCCCCGGAAATAAACGTTCAGGTGCTTTGGCTAAAGTGCTGCATCCGCTCGGAATTACCTTTTCGACTTGTTCCAACCACTCCAGATTACGGGTAAATCGTACGGCACGATCGAGCGTGCTCTCTTTTTCTTTCACCTTAAGTACCTCCCTGTTTATTTTCGTTGTGAGTGAATTACCGAACTTTGGTTCCAGGCCAGCATCCATCGTAGATGCGATCCATCGTGATCACATTGCCATACAGGTCAATGATCAGATCCTTGGCTCGATGAGCATGTCTCATCTCAATCCAGTAGCGGTTCTCCAGCAAACGGGCGAAATTGTCCACCAAAAACAGTAACCGGTTCTCACTATGAATCAGTTCCTTGCCCAGTACCTGTGGCAGCCAGATGGCCCCATTGGAATTAAAGCGGTTTGAATAGTCCCGTACTTCGGCTACATTTGCAAATTCGGCTTCCTCTAGCTTGGTCCAGAATGTATCGGCATCACTTCGAACCTCGGCAAGGTCAATCCCGACAATCGGCAGATGCTGGTATTCCTCTTGGCTTTCCAGCTGTGCTTTCAGATGACTGAAAACGAATGGCCACACATCAGCCTCGATTTGACCGCCCCACTTTTTCCAGAAGCGTGCCAGATTGTTCTTACGGTTGAAGTTGCGGTGAATGCCGCTGCTGCGTTCCCAGTGATACGCCTGAATATTTGGGTTAATGACCGTATCGTATCCGGCAGCTCGTGCCCGCATCTGATAATCAAAGTCCTCATATCCGTTAAAGAACTTCTCATCGAGGTTGCCGATGGTCTCATACACCTCCCGCTTCATGCCAAACATGGCGAACACCACCAGTTGAACAGAGAAGGTTTCTTTCGGGATGTCATCAGGAGATGCGTTCAGGAACAGATGTCGGCCGATGGTGTCCGCAAAAGCAATGCCGCAATGCTGCACGCCTCCTGTTTGCGGATACAACAGAACCCCTCCAATCATGCCAATCGTAATATCGCTATCCAGTGTCTCTTTCATCATCGGTTGCCAGTTCGGTTGAAGAATGGTGTCAGAATCCAGGAAGAAAATGTACTCTCCCTTGGCAAGACTCAGTGCGCTATTAATCGACACGGCGCAACCGAGTGGAAAATCATGCTGAAGAATCTCGATGGTCACACCTTCTCTTACTTCTTGCTTCAGTTTATCCAGATGTTGAAAGACTGCTGAGCCGGAACCATCGTTGATGAAAATAATCTGAGTGGATGGGCTTACCGTCCGGAGCAGCGAATCTGTGAACAGGTTCAAAATGTTATAGTCCTGGTTGACTGGCACAATAATGGTGTAAAGCATGGAATCCCTCCTGATTTGGGTTGATGGAATGAGTACATAAGCTGATTTTGAACTGCACAATTGCAGGTATTTCTGCCCGGCCCCCTCGTTTGAATATTTTGTCTTTATTTGGTAATGATTTGAATCTACTAGAAATTTATATCATTTTTTGTAAACTGAAAATCTTAAATTCTGAACGCTGTTAATATTTGAATATGTGAGAAAATCAAGTCTTTGCAGCTTGCGCACTGAGAAACGCTGTTGTGAACGCAAAAAAACACCCTCAAAGAGTCTGTGTATCTAACGATACAGTTGACTTTTTTGGGGTGTCATTCGTATTAAAATCTATTGTTTTTCATTGGATAGACCCTGACCTAACGCTGCTTAAATCCATGATAAAACGTATCCACCACAAGCGCGGGGGCTGCTTTTCTCGCGATATGACCACTTACAACCTGCTGCCACGTCAGGAACATGATGGAATACAGCACATCGACAATCCAGGTTTTATCGAGATCGGAGCGGAAATAACCTTTCTGTTGTAACAGACCGACCGCATGCAGTACCGGTTCTCTCAGTTTCAGATCTGCTCCTTCAATTTCGGGATTATAGTTAATGGTGGTGTCATGAGCCAGAAAATATATTTTGTCGCCTAATGGAATCAGCGCCTCGATCAGCTCAGGTATGTACTTTTCACAGTGCTCCTCATCCAGTTGGATTTCTTTCATGGTCTCACTAACCACCTCGATTGCGCGTAATCCGAGATATACCATAAGCTGTTCGCGGCTTTCCACGTATCGATGTAACGTAGCGATCCCGATTTTTGCAGATTCTGCAATTTCATTCATGGAAGCATTCGGTTTTTCAATCAGCAATTTGGTGGCCTCGTCCAAAATGGAATGAAGCCTGGTTTGTTTGATTGTTGTCATTTCCTTTTTCATTGGTATTACACCTCTTGGCGAATTAGTCTACAATTGATCTAGTCATCCATCAAATGATTGGATGAGATTATAAAATTATAGCATATTTCCTCACGAGTAATACTAAAAGCCGCCATTTGGCGGCTCTTAGCATGGTTATCTTTCACGATACTTACAGTTCGATGATTCTCGTTGCGATATTTGTACAAAATTCACGATCATGCTCTACAAAAAGCAGGGTTGGCGAGTATTCCAAGAGTAAGTCTTCGATCTGCATACGTGAAATAACATCTACAAAGTTTAGTGGTTCATCCCAGATATGCAGATGAGCTTTCTCACTAAGACTTTTGGCAATGAGCACTTTCTTTTTTTGCCCTGCGCTAAACGTTGAGATATCTTTCTCCAATTGCAGTCTGGAAAAATCCAACTTTCGAAGTATCGATTTAAACAGGCTTTCATCAATCCCCTGTGTGGCCGCATACTCAGATAAATGCCCTCCAAGATCAGATGTATCCTGCGACACATACGAGATTTTAAGCTGATGATCCTTTCGGAAAAGACCTGTATAAGGGATATCTTCACCACAGATCAGTTTAAGAATGCTTGATTTGCCAGATCCATTTTTACCGTATAGGGAAATACGATCCCCTTTTTCAACCGAGATACTGACATCCTTACACACCGTATTGGAGCCGTATGATATCGACACATGTTCCAATTCGACAAGTTCCTGCTTGTGAAACTCCAGCTGATGAATCTGTAAACGTTCTGCACTCTCGATATTTTTGAGAAGTTTGGATTTCTCTTGAATCGCAGATTGCTGCCTTTGTTCGATATTTTTGGAACGTTTCATCATTTTGGCAGCCTTGTGCCCAATATATCCTTTATCCACCTTGGAGCCGGAATTTCTCGTACCGTTTTTGGTTTTTTCAACTTCATGCGACCATCCACCGGTCCGTTTGGCTGAATCGGATAAACGCTTGATATCCTTTATTAATTTCTCATTACTCGCAAGTTCAAACTGATCTTGCCTTCTTTTATTTTCCCACCAAGCGGAGAAATTGCCTTTCTGAATCTCGATGTTACTTTTATTGATGGAAAGGATATGGTCCACGCTGTGATCCAGAAAGGATCGATCATGAGACACCAAAATAAATCCACTCTTGCTGCGGAGATAATCACCTACAATTTGTCTCGCATGAAGATCAAGATGATTGGTAGGTTCATCAATGAGCAGAAACCGATTATCCTTCAGGAACAAAGCAGCCAGCATCACCTTTGTTTGTTCTCCGTTGGATAACGTATCAAAAGGTCGATACAACACATCTTCTGACACTTTTAACAGGTTAAACTCGCGCACAACTTGCCAGTGCAGATATTCAGGATGAATCTCACCGATGACATCAACGGTCATGGCTCCCTTATCTTCTACCTGGAAAGGAAAGTATTCAAAGCTAACATTCGCCGAGATATGTCCGCTGTATTCATATTTGCCAAGCAACAGATTAAGGAATGTCGTTTTGCCTCTGCCGTTCCTTCCGGTAAAACCCAATTTCCAATCGGAGTCCAACTGAAAACTAACATTTTCAAATATATTATCGTAACTGCCTTCATAGGCAAAGGTCAGGTTGGTAACGTTGATTAAAGACATGCATATCATCCTTTTTATGTGAAATATAAAAGTAAACTGATGGGATTTCACCATGGAACATGGCATGGATTCCCTCACTTTAATATTTGAACATAATCAGAATTTAGATTCGCTTATACAATAAAAGAAACCTGGCGATAAACCACTCAGCGCCAAGTAGATCTATGCATAGGAGGATAAAGTGTCAGATTCTGATTAGTCATATTGTGAACCATGCCACTGTTCATGTTCGTTGACAGGTCCACATAAACATCTACAACCTCTAATTCAGTCATGACTCTATCCCCCCTTTGAAAGTTCAAAATTTAATACAGAAAACTTAACATGGAATACGACATGGGTCAAGACATGGCAACCTCAATCACTTCCTCCGCGTCTTTCCCCTTCCTCCTTCAATCCACCGTATTATCAGCCTTACACACCTCTACGTAAATTTTGATGATGTACTCATCGGGATTACTTTCTGCAAAATAAGTGAGCAGGTCCAGTGCATACACATGTCCACAGACTTGCAGTCCCTCTTTTTCTATCTCCTCTTTCATGAGGGAATACGTCTCCGGCATGCTTTCGTATGAACCTCGATGATTCATGACGGCATACATCCCTTTTGGCTTAATCCATATCGTTTCCCCTGAAATGGGAGCTTTTATTTTGTTGCCAAAGTAATCCGGATAGTATTCTCCTGCCTCATAGTGCTTCTGAGTTAAGATCGTCCATACCGGAAACTCATAGTCGATCATCTGTTCATCACAATGGGTCCTGTATTCAATGAACTTACGGAAGAATTCCTTATCCCCATCCCCTTGCTCCAATTGAACAGTAATAAAATACTCCAGCTCACATTGTTCGATATGCAGCCCTTCAGGAGAAGCATCCGTGGCTTGTTTCGTCATTTCAATGGCACCACTTAGCAGCTTTTGCATACGTTTGATTCGTTGTTGCTCCAACTCAAGTGCCTTTAATTTCTGTTCAAACAGCTCAATTAACAATGGTGTATTCTGATTTTGAATGAACGACTTAATCTCTTGGAGTGAGCTTCCTGCCTTCTTCAGCACATGTATGACATCCAGCACATACGTTTGTTGCATACCATAATAGCGGTAGCCCTTGGCATTGGTATATTCAGGTTTTAACAGCCCAATCTCGTCATAATGAAACAAGGTATGTTTGGTCACTCCGCAGATCTTGGCAAATTCACTGGTGGTAAAATGTTGTGCGTGATGTCCAGCCATCTATGGGCCCTCCATGTACATATGTAGTCTAAGTTTTATCAATATACATGCATTATAGTCTGTAAAGAAAAATTTGACTATAGGGTTACCCGATAGTTTAGTCTAAAATTGTAAGTTATTCATATCGCCGGAGGGAAACATGTCAAAATTCAAACGTTGGATGATTCTAGTTATTGTCTCAAGTGCACTATTACTCATTGTGATGGATATGACCATCCTGTACACCGCTTTACCCAGCTTGACCCATGATCTCGGTGCATCAGCTTCGGAGAAATTATGGATTCTGAACGGTTACTCCCTTGTCATGGCGGGTCTTCTTCCTGCAATGGGAACACTCGGAGACCGTCTTGGTCATAAAAAAATATTTACCCTGGGCTTGCTCGTCTTTTCTGCTGCTTCTCTTGCCGCTGCCTTTTCTCCAGTACCGGCTGTGCTAGTCATGAGCAGAATTCTTCTTGCCGTAGGTGCATCCATGATGATGCCAGCGACATTGTCGATTATCAGAGTTACGTTTACGAATGAGCGAGAACTCGCACTGGCAATCGGTATCTGGGGTTCCATTGCATCAGGCGGTGCTGGACTGGGACCGATTGTTGGTGGACTGCTTCTTCAACATTTCTGGTGGGGTTCTGTGTTTCTGATTAACCTGCCCATAGCCATTATCGCGTTTGTATTCGCCTTGAAAATGATCCCTAAACATCAAGGGGATACCTCGAAAAAGTGGGACTTCACCAGTTCCATTCAGATCATGATTGCCATGGTCGGAATTATCTATTCCATTAAGGAATTCACAAGACGCGAAGGATCTCTCACACTCGCTATCATTGCTGCTGTGATCGGTGTTCTGGCCCTGATCATCTTTATTCGCCGTCAGAATAACAGTCCCAATCCGCTGCTGGATCTATCCTTATTCAAAATCCCAAGATTCAGCACCGGCTTTATTACCGCACTGGTTGGCTTGTTTGCACAAATGGGTGTGCAATATATGGTCACTCAGCGGCTTCAACTGGTGGAAGGCATGTCACCTCTTCAGGCTGGACTATTCACCGTATCCATACCTGTTGCAGCACTCATCGCTGGACCTGTTACGGGGGCCATTATGCACCGTGTGGATGTTGTATATATCAAAAGCTTCACTCTTTTCATCGCTGCCCTTGGCATGGGGACGTATCTGATGTATTTCAATGCCGGGTTCACCGGGCAAATTCTCGGTTTGGCACTACTTGGTGCAGGTCTTGGATCAGGGATGACCGCTGCATCACATTCCATTATGAGTTATGCCCCACCACACAAAGCGGGTATGGCCGCTTCCATTGAGGAAGTAGGTTATGAGCTGGGCGGGGCATCCGGTATTGCGATCATCGGCAGCATGTCGACCCTTTTCTACACACTCGCTATGAAGATTCCTGTGGGAATTAGTGTGCCAGCCAATGCGAAAGACAGTCTGGATGAAGCACTTATCGCTGCCGAAAGCTTGCCTGCTGCGTCTGCTGAATCGCTCAAAAATGCCGCCTTTGCTGCATTTGACCAATCCTTCTTTGTTGTCATTGCAGGTGTGTCCGTATTTCTGTTCATTGCTGCTCTGATCATGAGCTGGGTTGCTGTGCGGTTGAAACGAGCCCACAAGCACAGCGTTAAAACGTAATGAAATTCACTTCATGAAGAAAAGCGAGGTATATACGAAATATGTCAAAAGAAGAGGATTAACTCAATTAAATTAACGTTAAAAACCACTACCTGATTTGTTTCAGGTAATGGTTTTTGATATGCCTGATAACCGAAGCTTACCACCCTGCGGCACCTCACGGAAGGTAGGCATCCTGTACCTCAACTTTTCGTTCATTCCCCATCGCAATGTATCTTACGTTAATGACATTTCCTTTCTGAAAGTGGGGAATATGTGTGATTGGAATATAAGTCTCTACAATTGTTGGGAAGGTGCGGCCGTCAACTTGGGTTACAGTCAAATCCAATCGCACGCCAGGCCTTCCATCCATACTGGATGAAGTCTGTACAATATCATGAATTATTGCTTCTGCTGGAATTCCGTCCATCAGAATGCTCTTGCGAAGGTGATGTTGCTCTTTATTTTTACGTAGCAGTTTAAATACCATAATTGTAGTGATCGTGCCGGTTATAAGCCCAAAGACAATAATAGCAACAATACTAATTAATGTGACTGTCATGATAACCTCCTTTTAGTTGAAACTTATGTTAACTACTTCTTGTTTAGATCTCTTATTCCTGCCAATTTGTTTGAATTGGGAAAGCTTTAACGTCAAAAAAGCCGCCTCAAGGGCGGCTTCCTGCTGTGTATGTTCAACTCAATCTACTTTCGCACCATACGAGCGTACAAACAGAACAGCTTGTTCGCGATCCAAACGTACGCCTTTGATATCCAGCGATTTCAGATCGATTCCTTCCAAGTTAGCCCCTCTAAGATCGGCCCCTTGCAGCTTGGCTCTGCTTAATATAACTCTGGTAAGATCACAGTCTCTCAAATCCGCTTTGGTGAAATCCGTGTCCGTAAAGTCAGCCTCGAAGAAACGAATTCCTCGCAGATCCTGTTTCCCCAAACGCGTATGTCTCAGATTGGTATAGGACCAATCGCCGTGACTTAGGGTGATGCCATCCATTTGCGCACCTGAAAAGTCTGAGCCTGTCATCTTGCAGGAGCTGAATTTGGAAGCAAAGAGATTCGCACCACCGAAGGTGCAGTTTTCAAAAGCCGATTCCGTATGAATCGAACCATTCATGGAAGCCCCTTTGAAGTCACACTCGATAAAACGACAGTTACTCGTTTCAATTTCTTCCATAGAAGCATTCATAAATGTACACTGCTTGAAAACACAGCTTATAAGTTCTCCATAGCGCAGGTCGCGTCCCTCAAAATGTACTGCTTCATATTCCTGATCCTTATATTGATACACTGGTTACACCCCACATTGTATATTTCTCCGTCTTTCTTCATTAAAAGAACTTTTTATACTATACCACACCCCTGTCAAGTACCTGCTTAATCACACACAAAAGTCAAGTTACTTTTTTTATGAGAAAAATCTGAAAACTAAAAAAAGGGACGTACAAAGCGCCCCTCCAGCTCACACTTTTAACCGTTCCAATGTGGGCTTATATATGTTAAACTCTTCAGTTAGCTGCTTTTTCTATTCGTATCTGAAAACATTACACCAGTTTTTTGGACATTCTGTACAGGGATAACGAAGGTTTATTGATTTCCCCTACTCTCTGGTATCCCAAACGCTCGTAGAGTTTAATAGCTAGTATATTTTCCTTTTTAACCGTAAGTGAAGATTTGGACAGACCTTGTGTTATAGCTTGCTCCTCAGCAAATTGAATGAGTTGTGTCCCTACACCAAGTCCTCTGCTTTCAGGCAAGGTAGCTAATGTTCCGATGTGGTACTCGTCGTTCTCCGCTTCTTTTAATGTCACCATGGAGTAGAACTCTTTCCAGTGTTGGAGATTATACTTGATCAGGCTCCATTTCCGAAGTTCAAACAGCTTGGAGAACGTTGGTAGAGCAAGTTTGTTCATGATAGTGGTCGGATAACATACGATCATGCCCAGCGTTTGGTTACCCATTTTAGCTTCATAAGCATATTGGTGACTGAATCGGTTCTGATTCGAACGCCATAACTTGTTAAATGTTTTCTCTATAATGCCTTTATCCTTGGTACCTGCAAGCGAATAGGCCATATATTCAAGTGCCATCTGATTTAGCTGCCCGCCGACTAATGATTGTGGACTGGCTTTTGTTATGGAAATCTTATTCATCGCTGTCACTCCTCTAGGTAGCTGAAATTGAATTAAAGCTGGGCAGCAGGTTGGTTGAATGATAACCCCTCAACGATCACATTCACCGTATCAATGGTTAATCCGGTCAGCTGTTCCACATGCAATCTCACATTGTTTTGCAATTCCCTGCAAACTTCATGCACTTTCGTTCCATAACACACGACAACCTTTACGTTTATCTCCAGTCTTGATTCTACCTTGCGGATAGCTATGCCATTTTGCAGACTTTTCCCGCTCCACTTTTTGGTGATGCCTTCTACAAGTCCTGTCGACATGGAGGAAATCTCACTGGTAGTATTTGCAATCTTGCCGACAATTTTGGAGATCACATCATCCGATATTTGAATTTTTCCCAAAACATTTTGAATGGACATCCTAGGTCCCCCTCTTTGTGCCCGTATTTTTGATAGATAATATTATCATTTAATACAAATATAAATCATACGAAGTCCGATTTCAACTTTTGAATTCAGTCATCCACATTTCTACCTGTACATAGCAAAAAAACCGCGATCATCGCGGCTTCTTCTGGTCCATATTAAGGGAATTTTAATTGAATACGGACAGGAATGCAGGAAGATAACTCCCTATCTGTTCTGCCCTCTTCTGCTTGCTCTGTTTCTGCTTGCACGAGCCATTGCCTGCCAATTAACGATTGTAGCAATTCAATCTCTTCTGCGGTCAGTTGAATATGCTTCAGTGACAGTTCATCTTGTACGTAATCCCGATCCACCTTACGGTCATACCGGAAATCGAGCAATCGCTTCAACCCGTTAATATGCAAAAACTTGAACTCATAACCTTGACGTATCGCCTTTTCCCAATCGTCTCCGATATCAGCTGCTGTCTGTAGTCTTTCATCAAAATCCATCGTGGATTCCTTAACCAGAGGCAACAACCGGGAATAGTCTCGACGTTGCAAACATTCAATAATCACTTCTTTTGATTCCCCGCTTGTCAGAACATTTTCTACAAGGAGGCCTACAGGAATGGACAGCTGAGTCTGACTCATTGCTCGCCCTCCTCATTCCCGAGGTACTGATTGAACCAGGCATTCACCTGTTCGAAGCTATCAATCCGAAGTGAAGGTTTACCGCTTTTCAGCAAACTGTGGTTGGAACCCGGGTAACGAATCAGTTTGGTCTTTTTGCCGTATCGTTTTAGCGTAGTATATAATTCCTCCGCTTGCGCAATCGGTGTCCGATAGTCCTGCTCTCCGTGCATGATCAGAAGTGGCGTCTCAATGTGATGTGCATGGGCAAGAGGTGAACGGGACCACAGGAATTCAGCGTTTTCCGCCGGATTACCTCCAATGACTCCCTCAACATAGGAAATTCCGATATCACTCGTTCCATACATGGACAACCAGTTGGAGATACAACGCTGGGTTACGGCCGCCTTGAAACGGTGGGTATGCGCTACAATCCAGTTGGTCATCACTCCGCCATAACTGCCACCCGCCACACCCAGACGTGATGCATCAAGGAAATCGTATGTAGCCAGGGCATAATCAACAGCTTCCATCAGATCCCGGTAATCCCCTCCGGCAAAGTCACCACGGCAAGCTCTGGCAAACTCCTGACCGTATCCCATACTTCCGCGAGGATTGATCCACAGCACAGCGTACCCTTGCGCAACGAGTGTCTGCATTTCATGACTGTATGTACCCGTATACATCGCGTGCGGTCCACCATGAATCTGCAAAATCAATGGCAATTTCCCATTGGAGTCACGTATTGCCGGTGTGGCTAACCAACCTTGAAGCGGCCATCCATCAGAGGACTTAAACTCTACACGGACTGGCACATTTACAGCCAATTCAGCCATGAATTCATCATTTCGCCGGGTGAGTCTGAACATTTCACCACTGTCGATATCCACGCGATATAACTCTCCAGGGTGTTCAGCAGTCAACGCAGCGATTACCAGCGATGAACCATCTGGTGTTAAGGTATACTGATACACATCCTTCTCACCATCGCCCGTAACGGATTTACACTCTCCATTATCTTGAATGCGATACACGTCCACATCCCCGTTATGCGTTCCGAGTACATATACACCACGTTCTGGATGATGGGCATCCGAGATTGGAGAAGGAGACGCACCTGCTGACTTCATATCACCAAGCGCCGCGTTACCCAGCTGCATATCTACTTGAGGTGCGATTGGCCTGGGTATACCTCGATGAACGGGGACAGCGTATAAGCTGTTGTGGCTCCCACTTCCATACTCACGATCACTGGCGATCAGGATCAGCTGCTGCCCGTCGGGCGAATAGGAGAACTGGCTTATCGCCAGACTGGAATCCGTCACTTTGAAGAGATCACGCTCTCCCAATCGAACGCTGTATATATCCGTAAAGTACAGTAGATCTGCATCAAGTTCCTCATCCTCTACTTGCTTCGAAATGAAAGAAAGCTGCTTGCTATCTGGCGACCATGCTGGAGCACTGATATTCCATAGCCCGGAAGTCACCTGCGTGATCTCCCCGCTTTTACTCTCATATACAAACAACTGGCTGTATAGACCATCCCACCAGCCAGCACCTTCCGCCTTCGGCGTTGTACGCTCAAAGACTTTACCTCGCAGTGCAGGTGCAGGCTCCTGTTGGACGTCAGCTTTCTTCTGTTGGTCCTCCGGTTGTACTTTGCTGGTAAACGCAATGTACTGCCCGTTCGGAGACCAGATATAACTCAATATTTTACGTGCGGGAGATATCAGCATGACTGGCTCTTTTTGATCTGAATGGAGCGTCCATAGTCCTTTGCCCCCATCCACTGAGCGAATGAATGTGAGTTGTGTGCCATCCGGCGACCAAGCAGGTGAGGAATCCTTTGTTCCATCCGAAAGTGCAATATCTTTATCACCATCGAGCGAAATTCCTCGAATTTGTGTGTTATATTCGTTTTTATCCTGATCTATGGTCTGTTCCACATAAGCTACTTGTCCGTTAGGACTGATCACCGGCTGACTGATCCAACGGTAGTGACTCAGATCCTCCGGCATAATTGGTCTTTGATTCATATTGATAGCTCCCTTCTCCGTTTATTTATGGGTTGTCTCCGTACGTGGATCAAGCACATCACGCAGCCAATCTCCAAGGAAAATAACACCGAGTACGGTAAATGTAATGGCTAGCCCCGGGAATGTAGCAACCCACCAGCTTGTAGCAACATATTGTCTGCCATCACTGAGCATCCCTCCCCAGGACACATCGGGTGGTTTGATACCCAGACCCAGAAAACTGAGTGAAGCTTCCATAATAATCGTTGTGCCGACATTCATACCACAGATGACGATAAAGGATGAAAGGATATTCGGCAGAATGTGTTTGAGAATCAATCTTCCATTTTTCGCGCCAATTGATCTGGCCGCATGAACAAAATCCCGCTCCTTGATACTGAGAACCTCACTTCTTACCACACGGGTGAATGGAACCCAATTCGTTACACCGATGACAAAGATCAGCGTTGTAATACCCGGACCAACAATCGCCATCACAACAAGCATGAACAGAATGGTTGGAATGGCCATGAATGCATCACCTACACGCATGATGACAGCATCCAGCCATTTCCCATAGAATCCGGATACCAGCCCCAGAATCGCGCCAATGATTCCTGATACAATCACGGCACCCATCCCCACGATTAAGGAAACTCGAGCACCATATACAATTCGACTCCACATGTCTCTGCCGAGATTATCGGTACCCAGCCAGTATTCGGCCGTTCCGCCCTCAAGCCATGCTGGTGGTTTAAGTCGGCCCAGCGGATTCACCGCTGCCGGATCATGACTCGTCAATAGAGGTGCACCTATGGCAATTAACACAACCAACAATACAAGCACAGCACCAAACATTCCGGTCTTGCTGATGATCAGTTGTTGCCAGATATAACGAAATCCCGTTGGTGCACGCCCATTGTCTTGTTCCTCTTCTGTACCCGGAATTGGCATTTCATTGCTGCCTGTCATATGATTGCACCTCCTTCTAGTCGTATTTGATGCGCGGATCAAGTAGCCTGTAAGCTACATCCGTCAAGATGTTGATTACCACAACGATAAAGGCAATGACAAACACCGCTGCCTGTACAATCGCCATATCATGGGTGTTGACTGCAACGACCAGCAATTGCCCCAGTCCAGGCCAGGAGAATACCGTTTCCGTAATCAAAGTCCCCCCGATCAGACTTGTAAACTGCAAACTCATAATTGTCACGACTGGAATCAGTCCATTCCGAAATGCATGTTTCACAATGACAACCATTCGGCCAAGCCCCTTGCTGCGGGCTGTTCGGATATAGTCCTGATTCAGAATCTCCAGCATGCTGGAGCGAATCAGCCGGGTCATCTGCGCAGCCAGTCCAACGCCAAGTGTAAATGCCGGCAAGATCAGATGTGACAATCCTCCGCGGCCGGATACTGGCAATACACCCAGCATGACGGAGAACAAGAGGATAAGCATAATCCCCATCCAGAAGTTTGGCATCGCCTTACCAATAACGGATATTCCTGAAATAATAAGATCGGTAAATGTATTGCGTTTCACAGCTGAAATGACACCAAGTGGAACAGCCATTAGCACGGCAAAAAACATAGCCGCTACCGCCAGTTCAAAGCTGGCAGGCAACCTCTCCAGCACAAGCTCCAATGCAGGCTGATTGTAGCGAAAAGATTGACCAAAGTCTCCCTGTATTGCACTGCCCAGAAACTTCACGTATTGCGTATATAAAGGCTGGTCCAAACCAAGTGCCTGTGTCAAAACAGCACGATCTTCAGCGGTAGCCGTTTCAGGCAACATTAGCGCAACCGGATCACCGGTGACTCGAACCAAAATGAACACAATTAATGAAACAATGAACAGTACCGGAATGATCTGCAGTAATGACTTAAGTACGTATTTGCCCATTCCTTGTTCACCTCCCTTATTAAAAAGAACGGCAGGAACATGGTTATCCAGTCCCTGCCGTTCACGGCCTATCTTTTCAATGACCGGTGTTATACCCGATGTTACTGTGCAACAGGTGTAATCTCGTCAGCATAGAACATCTCGTCACTGCGCGGCGCGAAGTTCACTTTATCATTTGTTCCGTATACACCTTCCATTTGGTACAGATATACGGCTGGACGCTCTTCAGAGAAAATCTGTTGTACTTGCTGATACTCTTTCTCACGAGACGCAGGGTCCATGTTCACCAATGCAGATTGAAGCAGTTTCTCTACTTCAGGATTGTTGTAATCCGACTCACCTTTCGCTTCTTCCAACATATAACGATTGTAGTTATTCGAAGCATCGAACAAGGAGTTACCAATACCAATCATGAAGATTTCTTTGAATGATTTGGAGCTGTAACGTTCACTGAATGCACTTGCTTCCAGGACATCCAGGTTGATTTTGAATCCGGCTTGTTCCAGCATCGCTGCGACAACTTCAGCCTGTTCTTTGTACTGTGCGGAAACGGAGATGGTCATCTCAGCTTCACCTTCCGCATAGCCAGCTTCTTGCAGGAGTTGTTTGGCTTTTTCCTGGTCATAGAGTGACGTTTTGTACAATGAAGGATCAGCACCGAAGTTGCCTGGTGTTACGGATGTGCGGGTTACGATACCTGCTCCGCCGGCAATGCTATCCACAATGCCTTGTTTGTCGATAGCCAGGTCAATGGCTTCACGTACTTTTGGATCAGCTGTGATACTGCCTTCTGTCTGACGGAAGATCAACTGAAGCACACGTTGGATTGGCGCTTTGACAATCTTCTTATCTGCTTCGCCTTCGATCCGTGCAATGTCAGTGGATGGAATGGAAGACGCAACATCTACACCACCAGCAAGCAATTCGGATACACGAGTGGACGCTTCAGGAATAACGCGGAATACCACTTCATTCCATTTTGGTTCACCGTCGAAGTAGTTCTCGTTTTTCACAAGTTCCACACGATCATCTTTGGTCCATTTACTGAACTTGTAAGGGCCTGTGCCTACCGGTTGTTTCAGGAAAGCATCGAATCCTTTATCTGCAATATATTTTGCTGGCAGAATGCCTGCTCCCATTTTGGACAGACGATTCAGGAGCAACGGATCTGGACCATCCGTGATGATGTCTACGGTATAGTCATCCACCACTTTAACTTCTACGATATTTTTGAAATAACTGTTTTGTTTCAGTGTCTCGTCCTTGGCTACGCGCTCCAGCGTGTATTTTACATCTGCTGAAGTGAATGGATCGCCATTGTGGAAGGTAACACCTTCACGCAGCTTAAATCTCCACGTTGTATCATCAACCTGATCCCATGATGTCGCAAGTCCCGCAACTTTTTTCTGTTCACTGTCATTTTTGATCAGATAATCAAAAACGTTGACCAGAACCGCCTCACTGGAAGTGTTGTTGTTATTGTGCGGATCGAAACTCTCAATATCGGTTGCCGCAGCAACGGTCAGTGTTGTACTTGCGCTTCCACTGCCCGTTCCTTCTGTTGCGGAACCATCATTTGTGCTTGTCGATTTTCCTCCGCAAGCGCTGAGTACCATTACGACTGCCAGTAACGTGATCCACAAGCCTGTCCATTGTCTTTTTTTCATTGTGATTGCTCCCCCTCAGAAGATGTATTCCGTGCCAAAAATTCAAGTGCTACTGCAGACAACATGCCAACACCATAAGGCATCGCTGTCTCATCAAGATCAAACATGGGATGGTGGAGTGGATAGCGAGTACGTTCCTCATCATTCCCAGATCCTAGTCTGAAAAACACACCCGGAACCTGTTCACAATAAAAAGCGAAATCCTCGCCCCCTGTGGAGGGTTTGATATAAGTCCATCCCTTCTCCGCATTAACCTGATCACAAGTCTCTGTTAGCAGGTCAACCATGCCGAGATCATTCACAACAACAGGGTAACCATCGCCGTAAATTACCTCGCATCCTGCGCCGAAAGAATCGCAGACCCCTTTAACAACTTGCTCGATCAAAGCTGGCATCCGCTCACGAATGGCAGGTGAGAGTGTACGAACCGTACCGATCATCTCCACTTCGGGGGCGATGGCTGTTCCCATATAACCTCCCGTGATTTTGCCAATCGTGACTACTGCCGGTTCAAGTGGATCAACCATCCGACTGACGATATTTTGCAATGCGGTGATGACCTGAGCGGATACCGCGATCGCATCAATACCCTCATGCGGACGAGCTGCATGCCCACCCTTGCCAAACACCTTGATAATCAAGGGATCAGCTGACGCAAACGCAACGCCTTGACTTACACCCAAGGTTCCCGTGTTCTGTCCAGGTGTCATGTGTAATCCTGCGATGGCATCAACCTTCGGATTCTCCAGAACACCGTCCTCGATCATGGCTCTTGCACCTGCAAGTCCCTCTTCGGCTGGCTGGAAAATAAATTTGATGTTGCCTGATTTCGGTCTTCCAAGACCAGTAAGCAGTTGGGCGGCTCCCATCAGGATGGAGGTGTGAGCGTCATGTCCACACAGATGCGCTTTGCCTTCCACTTGCGAGCGGTATTCCACCGCTTTCTGATCCTGGATTGGCAGAGCATCCATGTCTGCGCGCAAGGCAAAGGTTGGTCCATCGGTCTCTCCGCGAAGCAGGCCTGTAACCCCGGTTTTTCCGACATTGCGTGTAACTTCGAGTCCCAGGCTTTCCAGATGCTCGGCTACGATAGCGGATGTGCGATGTTCCTCATAACCGATCTCCGGATGCTGATGTAAATCTCTGCGCCAAGCGCTTAACTGGGCTTGCAGTGGCTGAGCCAGCTGTATTAGTTCTGAACGATTCATTTGCTGTCATTCCCTTCATTTTCTTCCGATTCAGAAACCAAACGGGCATAGATCGCGTCAGCCGAGAATTCGATATGCCTTTTCATCGTCTCCTTGGACTTGATGCTATCATGGGCTTTCAATGCTTCAAGAATCTCCATATGTACACCGTGGTTGACGGAACGTATCCGGTCATCATAAGGCATCAAGTCGAGCGCCGGATTAATTTTGGTCCGGATCTGTCTGACGGCTCTCTCACAGTATGGATTCCCCGAAGCCTTGGCGATGGTCAGATGAAATTTCACATCCAGCGCCCTGAACCATTCCCTTGTGCAGTCTGGCTCTATACTTTGTTCCATGTAATTCTCAAGCAGCTCCAGTTCGCCTGCGGTGATCCGCTCAGCAGCGAGAAAAGCTCCCTCTGGCTCGATGATGGTTCGAAATTCAAACACCTTCAGCATCTGTGACCAATCCCGTTTAATTTCTTCTCTCGTGCGCTTATGCGAATTGGCTGTCAGAGGCAGTACAAATGTTCCGCCTTTGGCACCCACCCTTTTCTCAATCAAGCCTTTCTCTTCCAGTGAAGAGAGTGCCTCACGAACGGTAATGCGGCTTACGTTAAAAATCTCTGCCAGATCTCGCTCGGCTGGAAGCTGTTCTTCACTCATTAATTCTTTCAGAATAATGGCTTCTTCCAGTTGTTCCCTAATGAATTCACTAACCTTTTTGGTAGATACTTTCTCAAAACGAAATGAAAACGTACTGGACATCTAAACACTCCGATCTGTATATGGTCTAGACCTTATACCATTAATATAATTCCGACTAAACTTATATGCAATACTTTTTTTCAAGTAAATTCATATTTTTTTCTCACCACCACCAAATTGAAGCATTTTGGCACAAAAAAGACGCATCTACACGCAGCAGATGCATCTTCGCTTTCGTTATTTGACGACACACATGGGCACTACGATTACAGACTATAACTTTTTATTAGCATAGGGTCTGAAATCCTCTGTAACCGCAAGTTTTTTGCTTCCCTCCAGGTAAAAGCTGTCATCCGCTCTCCAGGTATGACTTTTTTTGTTCTGTCTGCGGTGATAGACATAATTGTAAGGAGAGGTCGCGTACGCTTTGAATCCTCTTTTCCTGCATTGTCTCAGGAAGGTCACATCTTCCCCTATTGAACGGTCCGTGAAGCGGACTTTTTTCAAGATCTCTCTTTTGAATAAAATAGTGCCCCCTTGAACAAATTCAACCGGTTTATTTTTTTCAGCTGGAGATCTGACCAACAGTGTCTTGGACGCACCCAAGTAGACCAGGCACGAATGTTTGCCAACAATATCACTTTTGGTCCGTCTCAGTTCTCTCACCTGTTCTGTTAAATAATACGGCGAGTAGTAGTCATCATCATCAAATTTGGCAATCAACGAAAAACGAGCCCTCGTCATGCCGGCGTTCAGGCTTTGTCCTAGGGAAATGCTCTCAGGAACTTGATATACATGAACATTCGCATATTTTCGAACCCGGTTTTGGTATAATGCCAGATTCATACTGTCATGATTCAGGACAATGATCAATTCTTTGCTTTTATAAAGCTGCCGACTGTAATTTTGCAGGATGTTATCAAAAAATTGCGGCCGATTGGTACATACAACAATGGAAACACCATGACCCGTTTTGTGTTTAGTCAAGACATACCCTCTTTTCAGCTCATTTTTCTCTCATCATATGTGCCGAAATAGAGTCTGGTATGGACCAATAGCTAGTAACCAAAACACCAAAAACCCTCTGTCCCCAAATAACAGGACAAAGGGTTCTGTAATCTAATTGTTTTATGTCTGTTCTATGCTTCGCTACCGTTATTCAAGTATACAGCCTTGCCTGTGCGAGCAGATTCATAGAGAGCTTCCAGGATCTGAGATACAACCAGCGCTTGTTTCGGTGTAACGACTGGCTCCTGGTCCTTCTCAATCGCTTCAATCCACTTTCTCATCTCAACATCCGGTGCGCTCTCACTCTTACCATCGTAGAAAGCTACCCCGCCTGCACTCAGTTCAATCTCATTGGTGTATAGACGGCTGAATTTCTCACCATTGATGCGCAGCCCGTTCTTCATATCCGCACCCGCTTCGCTACCGCTCAAGCTACATTTTGCCTCATCCACATCCAGTGAGTTCAGTGCCCAACTGGATTCCAGCATGATCGTTGCTCCATTTTCCATCACAATCATACCAAAGGCTGAGTCTTCTACGGAAAATTGTTTTGGGTCCCACGGGCCCCAGGCATTGGCCGCATTTTCACGTTGTGAAAGCTCATGATAGGTCGTACCAAGCACAACTTTTGGTTGATAGTTATCCATCATCCAGAGCGTCAGATCAAGTGCGTGCGTACCAATATCAATCAGCGGACCGCCACCTTGCTTCTCTTCATCCAGGAAAACACCCCATGTTGGTACTGCTCTACGTCTAATTGCATGTGCTTTGGCAAAATAAATATTACCCAGGTCACCTGCTTCGCACACCTTCTTCAAATACTGACTGTCTTCTCTGAAACGGTTGTTGTATCCGATGGTCAGTTTCTTGCCGGTACGTTCTGCCGCTTCGAGCATGAGTTGTGCTTCAGCAGATGTCTTCGCCATCGGCTTTTCACACATGACATGTTTCCCCGCCTCCAGAGCAGCAATAGAAATCTCGGCATGAGAAATATTCGGCGTAAGCACATGCACAATATCCAAAGACTCATCCTTAAGCAATTCCTGATAATCCGTGTAGACTTCAGCATCAGTAGAGCCATATTTCTGTTTGGCATCATCTGCACGTTCCTGAACGATATCGCAGAAAGCCACCAGTTCAACATTATCCAGTTTACTCAGACTCGGCAGATGTTTGCCATTCGCGATTCCACCACAGCCAATAATTCCGATACGATATACTTTACTCATATATATTCACCCTCACTTAAGTATTGGTTGTTTCATTTTGCGAAAAGCCGACGGGGTCATCCCCAGACGTTTGCGAAATACAGCATGCAAATAGTTGGCATTATTGAAGCCTGAAGCAAGAGCGATCTGTTCAATGGATACGTTACTTTCCTCCAGATTGCGGCACACGGCGCGCAGACGAATATCCTCCAGTACACGGCTGAACGGCATCTCCGGCTGTACCTGGTAGAAGATTCGCTGCAATTGTCTGCTGCTAATATGAAGTTTCTCAGCTACATGCTCCAGCGTGACCACTGTAGGGTGATTCGCCTCCATATACTGCACTGCATACTCATAGCGATACACCGACATATCCCGCACAGGGGCTTCCGGTCGATTCCCCCCGGTGTCGTATGCTCGCACGGTTTTGAGTAATATGCTGATAACCAGTTGCTTGATCGACGTATAATAACCTAACAATTTCTGATCACATGCCTCGTAGGCTTCCAAAAAACAATGCATTGCCCGATGATAATCATTCACTGGAGTAAGCGGAAGCGTTCTCAGCTTTTCCATCGTTTCCTCAGATTCTGCTGCTTCCCAGGGATCAACATGCTCTCTTGGCTTGTGAACGATATCCACATGAAGACATAATTCATCCATGTCCTCTTTGGCATCAGCCTCCTGATAATGAAGTACACCCGGTCCAGTCAAATAAAGCATACCTTCCGAGAGTGCATGTGTCTGATCATCGAGAATAACTTTACCTTTACCTCTTGGGATAAAATGAAACTCAAACTCTGCATGATTATGGAAATCCACAACTCGGCCCGCTGGAAAAGAAGTCAGATGAAATCGCATCACGCGAATCTCATAATGTCCCCAAACCATTGAAATATCCAGTCTCTCCAGGAGATCCTGCCGTTCAAGCATTTTCTCATAAGGATACAGGCTCAAGATTGCATACCTCCTTAATAAAACCTAACCCTTCAACTCATTCAGAGTGATTCTGCGCCCTTCTTTGGCAGAGAGATTCGCTGCTTCCATCAACCGGGTCAGCTCCATAGCAATCTGCACGTTTTCGGTTGCATCCGTATCATTCTGTATATGTGCAACCCATTGATTGAATGCGCTTTCTCTTTGGTCTGCCAAAGGAAGCTCAGTCCACTCTTGATACTGTCCCTCTGCTGCTTTCGTGCGAATCAATAACTTTTCTTCGGGTGTTCCGTACAGAAGCGTACCTTCCGTACCATGAACCTCAATCGTAAATGGAGAATGGCTGTTCACAAAACCAGCTTCAACAACGCCGACTGCTCCAGAATCCGTAAACAAGGTTGCGACTGCATTATCTTCCACTTCTTTGCCTGTAATATATCCGAAGTTCGCGTTAACCGCTGTTACTTCCTGACCCAGAAACAATTTGGCGAGATACATGGGATGGCAGCCCAGATCAATCAGCGCACCGCCCTGACAATCCTTCAGATCATAGAAGTGTTCAGGCAACCAGTTCGATATTGCTCCATCATGCGATAAACGCGCTCTTACATAAGTCACTTTACCAAGCAATCCCTGGTTAAGTACATCCTGAATCGTTAACGTATACCCTGCATTCAGACGTGGTAAGGAAACTGTCATCTTGACGTTGTTTGTCTTTACCTCATTAAGGATTCTGTTAGATTCCGCCTGTGTTGATGCAATAACCTTCTCCGTGAAGATGTGTTTACCTGCTTTTGCAGCAGCGGTGATCACCTCTTCATGGATGCGGGTTGGCGCATCTACAATAACGGCATCGATGTCATCCTTGGCGAGCATATCTTCGAGTGAAGCATAGAATGGTACGTTTAAACGTTCAGCCGCTTCCTGCCCCCGCTTGGCATCGTCATCCCAAACAGCTGCGATAACTGTATCCTCATGTTCCTGTGCCTGCTTGATGTAATCCCATGCGTGAACATGCCACAAGCTAATTTTCCCAATTCGAATGGTCAATGTGTCTTACCTCCATACTATATAATATTCTGACATTTATCTATAAGTTATCACAGACTTAATCTATTTTTAATAGAAACTCACGACAATAAATGTATAAAATCACGACATATATTTTTATTAGATATTTATACATCGGAATCGTGTACATAAGCAGACCGCTTGATAAATCTCGTTATTACACAGAACGCATACTCGACTGATCATTAGGGTCTAGTCCGCAGAAGATATTCTTTCAATTCCAATAAGATGTTTATTTATTGTTGGATTTACGTCCAAATTGAAGAGAATAAAGTACTGCCATTACAACGACTATTAAAGCCAGCACCAGCAATATGTTACTGTACACAAAAGCAACCTTATCATGAACAAACGGATTCAAGTGAACAGTAGTTGCTCCACCGTCAAGTAGCTTACCAATCGCAGTCGTGGATACTGCTGCTGCAATAAAGTTAAACATCGATAACAATCCCATACCGATTCCTACCTCATCTTTAGGCAAAGTTCGTGAGATGGTGTTTGACATAGCAATTTGTATATAAGATTGACCCATTACACCTAAGGTAAGGAATATTTGAATATACGTAGGCGACATCCCCACCACTGACGATAGAATAATGAAACCTCCAGCAAGAAGTGTTGATGCGATATACAGTAGAAATGGATTCCCTTTCTCATCCGCTAATTTTCCACCCTTACGTCCAAGAATGGCGGTAATAAGAGCTGAAGGTAACATAATGAGCCCGATTGATGCAGGTGACAGACCATTAACATCCGACAACATGAGCGGTGTCAGGAATGGAATGCCGAATCCAACAGCGACTAATACAAATGCAATAGCCATCCCTTTAGAATATTGTTTATTTCTAAAGATCGCTGGATTCACAAAGGGGACAGAGGCATAGCGAATTCGAATGATAAACAAAACTAGGATAACTAGTCCAGTTACTAACAACCACATATTGGATTGTGTAAGTGCGAGTAAGAATGTAGCAACCGTTCCTGCCAATAAAATTCCGCCGATATAATCAATCTTTTCGTTTGTCACCGGCTCATCATCCAAATACTTTCTATACAAAGGTAATGTGATAAGAGAAAGCAGAGGTATGACAAAGAGAAATTTCCAATTTAAAGCACTTGAGACAAATCCGGCGATAATTGGACCAAGTGCTGCTCCAAGAGCCGTACCTATTGCAGAGGTTCCCAAAGCGCGCCCACGCTTCTCAGGTGAAAAAAAACGAACAGGAATTATCATAGCCAACGCAGGTATCACAGCCGCACCAGCGGCTTGCAAGATACGTGCAACGATGATCATCCAATATTGTGTAGCAGCTACTCCCACAAGAGATCCAACCGTCAGAAGTAACAGACCAAACGTAATTAAACTTTTAATACTAAATTTATCTGTCAGTTTCCCATAGGTAACTGTACCTATCGCATACACAATCAAATAGCCTGAAACAATCCAAGTTACTTGTGATGCAGTGAGTTGGAATTCTTTGCTAATTACTGGCAAGACCACATTAAACATGGTTCCGTTCATGACTGAAATGATAAGTGTGAAGACTAGCACACGCAGTAAAAGTGGGCCTGTTTCATTTGTTGTAGCAGCTTTGGTGTTCATATCATTTTCCTCGATTCTTTGTATGCATTGAATGAATAGTCAAATGACAGTCAGTACTTACTGTCATTTTGTTGAAAAAAAACTAGGGAGTTAACGCCCTAGAAAATATCCATACAGTCTCTTTAATTATATCTTCCAATGAGAGGGTTGGAAAATTAGATTGTTCATCTAGATGATTTATAAACGTACCATAATTCAGTGCCATGAAAGAAAAAGCTTGTAATTCAGGATTCGTTTCTATCAACTTTCCTTTGTCATACATGGCATTAAAATAATTAGTTAATACCTCCATTAGTTGACGAGGATGTTTTATTGTTCGTTCTCTGAACCCAGGTAAATTATCTTCTTCTTTTAAGCTAATCATAATCATTTTTCGATTACGATTCATAATTTCATGATATGTTCTACAGATCAATAACAAGTCCGTTTGTAGATCCCATACTAACCTTTCATTAAATATCTTTGCCATTTCTTCTGAGTAGTGATAATGGTCAAAAGCTGTTTCTAATAAGTTTTGTTTCGTCCCAAATTGTCGAAATAATGTTTTCTCACTTAAACCAGCAGTAGTGGCAATTTCTTGAGTTGTTACAGAGCTATAACCTTTTTTTGAAATTAAATCGATAGCAGCCGTCATTAATTTCTCCTTGCTGCTTAATTTTGTATTGTTAGACAACTTGATTCCTCTTTTCAAAGAATGTCAGTGATCACTGTCGTTTATGTTATAGTATCTAAAGACAAAAAAATTGTCAAACAAAAATAGACCATATTATAATTAGTCCATACAAGGAGAGAAATTCGGTTGAACTCTAAAGAAATAAAGATACGAGGAAATTAAATTTGCCTCAATAGACAGACTAATTGTGCTAGAAAATAGTAGAGGAAACGGAATCAAAATTTAAAGATGAAACTGCAATATTTTTTTATTCTATTTTTTGATTTGATATCCCCAATTAGAAGAAAACATCCAAAAACCTCCTGTCCACTCTACCGTGAACAGGAGGTTTCTATAGTTATGATGTTCAATAATCAACTCAACGTAACGCATACCCTTGTGTAACGATTTTGTACCCGGATACCATCTGGCTGTGTCCCTCCAACGTGCCCTTAACCCGTTCCAGCACATCGCTCTCATAGACGGAAGCACATTCGAATCCAGTTTGCACGTTCAACTCAACCGATTCAGAGTTCAAATTATACCAGCGAGCAATCAAATCTCCGGTTTCCTCTGCGATCTTCAATGTGGAGAATGCCAGTGTCGAACCTTGCGAATTCCACGCTAACCATTGCTTCGTCAAAGGTAGTTCCACCTTGTACCCATCGGCACCGGCATGACTTTCTCGCTCAAATGTATACGCAAGTGCCCCTTGCTGTACAGTCGTCCACGGAATCGGATACACGTATGCGGATGCACATGCACCTGACTGTGCAGCATCGCCCGCAAATGGAATAATCGCATATTCCACACTCTGAGATCCCAGACATTGAGCTTCCGGTGTTTCAAACACACCCCAATCTCCCAGTTCCGAAGAGGCACGCAGCAGCGTAACTGCAATCGTACTGCCCTCTTCATGCTGTAAAATCTCGTATTCATTCAGCCCTTTGTTTGCAATCATCAAGCCATGATCACCATCGGTCACATGTACAAACGCTTGCTGATGCTGCGCATTACTTGGATTCACCCATTCTTTGGCCGGTGTATTGGAACGTTTGGCAACTTCAAAGATGGAATCTGCATAATGATCCTCTGTCACCAGTCCGGATGGAAAGAGTGCACGCAGTCGATGATCCTTGGCCTGATTGTTAAATTCAGTCTTTACCTTGACCATATTACTGCCTGCTTCCAACGTATACGTTGTCGTAATCACAAGCGGAACGGTGTTCGGGGCTCGCTGCGCCTTCCGTTCTGTAAAAGGAACCATCTGGCGCTTCTCCAGCTCGAACAGTTCGTCTGCTCCAGAAGGAATATCCCAGCGTAATACACTTTCCATAACTGCCCGATACGGAGACTGCTCCACAATCCGCAGGTCCGCCTTCAGATGCTCCGTGGTCAGCGTTGTCTCTCCCTCGGGTTGACGGTAGACATATTCATTGCCGATATCACCGGTATTCTCATATGAATTCAATCCCTTGTATACAGTACCTGAGACCTTATCTTCAATCGTTGCCGTACCATTCTCTTCAACCGTCACCCGCAAATGACCGTTCTCCATCATCATTCCCTGCACCTCGATGACGTCGCTCGTATCGGGCACTTCAGCAATCTCAGCAATTTCTGCTTGTTTCTCTACTGGAATGAGAGCATATGTCTTATATCCCAGCGAAGGTATATCCACCGCTTGGAAAGTCACTCTTACTTTACGAGCCATATAAGGCTGTCGGAAGCGATCCTTCGGAAGTTCATAGCCAAAATGTGCACCCAGATCCTTGATTTCTGCCGCATACGTGCGTCCATCCGAATCGACCAGCTGGTACGCTGGTAACGCATCCTCTTCCAACTTTTGCGCAAGTGCCTGAGGGTTAGGACCCTCTGGGAAAAATGCTTTGTCCACAATCAGATCCATCTCAATGATCCCATTTCGATTCCATCCACTCGTGTTAAACACAGTGAACGGCACCGCTTCCTCTCCCCAGGTCTCAGTAGATTGCACATGAATGGACTCAGCAATCGCCTGCGCACTCTGGGAAACCAATTTCTCTGTAAGCTGTCTGCTCTTGGCGAATCGGGTCACCATCTCACGGTGAACCTCATCGACACTGCACCCGCAGATGCTATCATGTGGGTGGTTCTGCATCAGCATCTTCCATGCATGTGTCAACAGATGATGCGGATAATCTTTTACCCCAGCTATATGGGCCATGGCAGCGAGGGGTTCGGCTACTTTTTCAAGCACCGTCTGCCCCTGCTGATTCAACTGTTTCAGATAAACCCTTGCGGATGCCGTATTCACCAGTGTTCCCCAACCATCCGTGTGCTGACTGCGAAGCTCGCCTTCGATGGTCGCCAGATGCTCAGGCACATCCTTCGTAACCGCCTCAATGTAATCGTCAAAATTGGAGTGGATAAATTCCACGTCAGGATACAACGCAGCTGCCGTACGTAAAGCCTCTGGCAGATCCGTCTGGATCGGCTGGTGATCACAACCATTCATGAACAACAGATGTGGGGTCGAGGCGAATTTCTCGGCATCCGCCAGATTTTTATCCCAATACGTCCGGGCTTTCTCCGGGTCAACCGGAACTTCCATCCCGTTGCAGTACCAATTCGCGAACAAAATGCCGAGCACTTCCGAACCATCCGGCGAACGCCAGATCATCTCGGAATAGGGAGATTCGTAACTGTCTGCATCAACCACCGCATTATTGAATCCCGTAGGCTTTACCCCACGCCCAAAGATCGCGTTATGAATATCCGCCTGTTGCAGAATCTGCGGTGCCTGTCCCATATTTCCGAACGAGTCCGGGAAGTATCCCGTCTTGGATATCACACCCAAAGGTCGAGCATCACGATGCCCGATGAGCAGATTACGCAAGTTGGCCTCACTGCTGGTCAGAAACTCATCCTGCAACACATACCATGGACCAAAATGGATGCGTCCTTCACGAATATAACGGTCGAGCCTCTCCTGTTGTTCGGGCCGAACCTGCAAATAATCTTCACGAATAATCGTCTGCCCATCCAGATGGAAATAACGATATTCCGGGTCCTGATCAAGCGTGTCCAGCAGTTTATCCATCAGCTCAATGAGCAGTACATGATGGTGTTCATAAGGCATATACCATTCGCGATCCCAATGGGTATGCGAGATAAGATGTGCCGTCTTTTTGGTTGTCATGTTGCGTACCTCCTGTCGTTAACCTTTGGTTGCCCCGCCCATGCTGAAGCCCTTTGACATGTACCGCTGGGAGAAGATATATAACACAACCGAAGGCATTGTATAAAGTAGTGAGAATGCAGCCAATCTGCCGTATTCAACCATACCGTGACTGCCAAAGAATTGATAAATCGTGACTGATGCCGGAAGTTTCTCCGGTGTCTGGAGCAGGATGTATGGCACGAAGAAGTTGCCCCAACTTCCCGAAAAGGTAAATATCGCTATCGTTGCAATACCAGGCAACATCAATGGCGCCACGATTCGTCTCAACCCGTTCCACACGGATGCACCGTCAATCCATGCCGATTCTTCCAGATCGATTGGCACTGAATCCATGAAGTTTTTCATCATCCAGATACCGTAAGGAAGTGAAGATGCGGTCAGGAACAACATCGTGGCAATGATGCTATTTTGCATTTTGAAGAACAGAAACATTTGAAATACCGGAACCATCACGGCAGTAATCGGAAGAGCTGTCATGAACAGAATCGATAACAGGAAGCTTTTTTTGAATCTCATTTCATAACGGGATAAAGGATAAGCAGCAAGAACCGATACTAGAACAACCAATATCGCTTGCCCTCCCGACAGAATCAGGCCTACACCGAATGAACGAAGATTGCTCGAATCCCCGAGCACATCCTTGAAATTTTGAATGGTCCAGGTACTGGGCATTTTGATGCCCTGTTGCGCGTTCGGGTCAAATGAAGCCAGAATGATCCAGAGCAGCGGTAATAAAAAACAGAGCCCTAGAAAGACTAGAATCCCGTACTGGATTTTGCGTTGAAGCCCATGTTTGACCATAGGGATCGAACCTCCTTCATGGTTACACTTTCACTTTCATGGATCGCATGTAGAACAGGCTGGCGATAATACCGATGAACAACAGAACCAGAGATATGGCTGTGCCGTATCCAAATTGATAGTTCACAAAGGCCTGGTTGTACATGAAGATCGGCAAGGTTTGTGTTGAAGTACCCGGGCCACCACCGGTCATCGTATAGATCAGCGTGAACACACCAAGTGTCTGTAGAGTAACCAACATCATGTTGGTCACGATGGACCCTTTTACCATTGGAATCGTAATGTGTCTGACAATCTGGAACCCGGTGGCACTGTCAATAATCGCAGCTTCTTCAACTTCCTTAGGGATATCATCCAGTGCCGACTGATAGACCATCATGGAAAAGGCTGTGCCGTGCCAGATATTCGCGATAATGACACTCACCATAGGGAAACTGAACAACCAGGAGACTGGATTCGCTCCAAACCAGCCGAGGATCTGATTCAATGAACCATTGTCACTGAAAAAGGCCACCATACAGAAGGCCACGACAATCTCGGGTGTCACCCAACCGGCAATGACGATGATCCCGATGACCCGGCGGAACGTCACATTTTTCTCTTTCATTAGAAGAGCCAGTATGAACCCAAGCAACACCTGACCAATCACTGCGGAGAAGATGAGAAAGACCAGCGTGCGCCAGACACTAATCCGGAAGTCCGGATCATGGAACATATTAATGAAATTCTGGAATCCAACAAACTCCAAACTCTTGGCTGCCGCCCCGGTAAGAGCCATATTCGTAAAGGCAAAACAGATCGTCAGAATGATGGGAACAATGAAAAACACAAGTAATAACAGTACGGAAGGCATGAGAAACAGAAATGAACCTGGTGCTTTCCTTTTCATAAGTCACTCTCCATTCGAACCGGAAAAAGGGGAGATTGTGCCTCCCCCTCCGAATATATCGATATCCTTATTTCTCTTCGATGCTTTCAGCGCCTAGGGAACGGGATACGTTGTCCTTCAATTGTGTAACTCCCTCTTCCGGCGTCAGCTTGCCAGAGGCAATACTCTCAACAATGCTTTGCAATTGTGCGGATACCGCTGCATATTGATCGTTCGCTGGACGGAAGTGGGCCACATTCAAGAGTTCCTGTGCTTCTTTGGTATATGGACGCTCCGTATAACCTTCAACTTCTGTGGAATCGTTACGTGGGCTGAGGCTGCCTTCCGCTACTACGCGAGCAGTCGCATTTTCCTTATTCATCAGGAACTCGATAAATTTCCAAGCTGCTTCCTTATTCTTCGCCTGTGCAGGAACAGACCAAGCCCATCCTCCAGACATTGTAGTTGCTCCAGGTTCTTGCCCATTTTGTGTCGGGAATGGTGCAAAACCTATTTTCTCTTCAACGTTGGCGATTGGAGCAGCACCGTTCTCGGCCCATGTCGAACCTGCCCAGCTACCATCTACAGCCATCGCCAGTTTGTCTTGCGGGAACTGTTGCTGGAATGCAATACTGCCAGCTTGTCCATTGAGGGCAACCTGCATGGTTGGACCTGTTTTATCCGTGTTAAACACTTGATCTATGAATTTGAAGGAATCCAGCAGCCCCGGGCTGTTCACGACCCATTTCTTGCTCGTGTCGTTATACAGCGTATCCGCCGTACCATAGAGCAGCATTTCCAGTGTTTGCATGGTGACACCTTCCCCGTTTGCTTTGCCCACGATCATATTAAGTGGCGTCACACCCGGCAGCTTTTGCTTGATGGTACGTGCTGCTTCGAGTACTTCTGCCCAGCTTGCAGGTTTGAACGGAACTTCAAGTCCCGCCTGTTGAAACAGTTCCTTGTTGTACCAGATTCCGCGTGTATCCGAAGTAGCCGGAACGCCGTACACTTTGCCGTCTTCTCCGGTAACCCCTGCCTTCAGGTTGTCGATGATGTGATCTTCCCAATCAGACCATCCCTGAACCTGTGTATCCAGCGGCTCCAGATATCCCGCAGCAGCATCGGATTTGATGATGGATGTATCTTCGGCAATAACATCAGGTGCCGTATCCGGGGATTTCATCTGCAAAACCATTTTGGACGTATAATCACCCTCACTTGCCAAGACAGGCGCAATGTTGATTTTGATATCCGGATTTTCTTTCTCAAATTGATCCACCAAGCCTGATTGGAAGAATTTCGTAAGTGTATCTTCAGATCCTGAAGAACGGAATGATACGGTTACTTCCTTCTTGCCATCACTGGTTGTGCCTGTACTTGAACTTCCACCCGAACAGGCTGTAGTAAGAATGAGCAAGGATGTCATAACTGCTGCTACCGGCATTTTCAATGATATTTTTCTCATGATTCGCTCTCCTCTTGTCGAAATTCAATGAACTCCGAACGTTATGATGTACTCGCAGGTTATCTCTTGCTTTCCTATCCTATTTCTGTACGCGGAATCCGCAATAATCCATCATCAGTTCACTAAAGAGCATGTTGGACCATGAAAACCATGGACGTGTATATTCATGTGGATTGTTGGCCGAAAAACCTTCATGGGTCAGTCCGGTATCCGCATCCGTCTTATGGATGAGCTGAAGCAATCGTAGCTTTTCATTGCGATCCTCCGTAGTCAGCCCCTGCATCGATAAAGCGATATGCCAGATGTACCCTTCCGGTGTATGCGGACTACCAATTCCCGCTGCTGCTGTTCCCTCATAAAAATACGGGTTGTGCGAGGATAGAATGAAACGGCGTGTATTCTGATACACCTCGTCGTTCTCCTCCACATATCCGAGATAAGGTAAAGACAGCAGGCTCGGCACATTGGCATCATCCATCAGATTGTAATTGCCTTTCCCATCCGTTTCGTATGCATATATGGTTCCATATTCCGGATGTTCAACGGTGCCATAATCCTGAATACCTTTGTTGATCTGTTCCTCCAACTGCTGAGCAGTCGCTGCCAGCGTTTCATCTTCGAACACCGCTTCAGCAATTTCCTTTAGATATCGAAGCGCCACCACGGCGAACATATTGGATGGAATCAGATATCCATATTCACAGCGATCGTCGCTGGGACGGAATCCCGACCAAGTCATGCCTGTGTATACCGTTTCAGTACCTCGTCCCTCTCGGGTGAGCGTATCGGTTTCAGGAGCATCCAGACGTTGGAACGTGTAGGGTGATTTCGTCTCATGATGCTGTTCCACTTGCCATAACTGCATGATGATCTGGGCTGCTTTACGGAACGTATCATTGAATTGAGTTGTTCTTCCCGTGTTCTTCCACAAGAGATAACTGAGCTGAATCGGATAAGCCAGTGAGTCGATCTCATACTTCCGTTCCCAGATCCAATCATTCATCTGCGTCAGGTCTTCCTGATGTCCTTTTCCACTCTCCGTCTCATTAAAAGCGTTTGCATAAGGGTCCAGGAGAATATAATTCAGTTGACGTTCAACCAGTCCAGCGATCATGTCGGCAATATCTTCATCCTCTGAAGCGAGAACCAAATATGGTCTGACCTGAGCAGCAGAATCACGTAACCACATGGCAGGAATATCTCCCGTAATCACAAAAGTTGTGCCATCTTCTTTGCGCTGAATTGTGGTCGCCATTGTATTGGTAAAACAATTTTTGAACATTTGGTTAAGTTCCGGATATTCCGGCATACGTTTGTTAACCCGATCAATCATGTCGTATATCGAGGGGGAAATTTCTTGATCATCTCTGGGTGTCAGCATGTTGTCCTCCTTATGTAATCCAGTTTGTTAACCGCTTTCATTATCCTAAAACGAATATAATGTTATGTCAATATATTTATTTGTATATTAGCATGTTATTTTAATTCAACGGCATCAAATAACATACCATTTAAAGCAATTCTCCCCATTTTATCCACACCAAAAAGAGGCCTCGTTTACACGAAGCCCCTGATTGAACACAATGAATATTAAGTTGCTATAATTAACCCTTTTGTTTCACCATACTCGTTGACTTACCCTTCACCAATTGGGCAGGCAAAACAACTCTGTTCACTGTCATTTCGTTATTTTGCATACTTTGAAGCACCATCTCGAATGCCTGTTTTCCCATATCAAACTGGCTTTGTCTCATATGGGTTACTCGGCTTCCTTCGGCAGCGTTTGGACTGTCAAAGCAAATGATGGACATATCTTCCGGGATTCTCAGACCAAGCCGATCCGCTGCCTGTTCTGCAAGTAAAGCAATATGATACTCCGCAGCAAAGAGTGCAGTAATCTGAGGGTATTTCTGTAAATGTTCCACCAGTGTCTCCACATCACGGACCTCGACTTGAGGATCAAACACACTTGGCAGTGTCGAAAGAAAAGATTCTAACCACAGTTCCCTGTTCACCAGAACTCCTTGATCATGATGAGCCTCAATGATTCCTTCAATTCGTTCTTCAATCGGTGTGGTGTTCGCCGGAGGCTGCGTCAGAAAAGCGATATGTCGGTGACCGAGATCGAACAGATAATTCATCCCTTCTCGCGCCGCGCCTACATTATCCGTACTGACAGATGAAGCCGGAATGCCTTTCAGGTACCGGTCAATCAGAACAAACGGGAATTTATTAACGACCAGTTTAAGAATCTCATCGCTGAAATATTCACCCTGTGCCGGGAAAATAATCAATCCATCCACACCCAGTTCCAGCAGTTCCTGAATGCTCTGTTCCTCCTGTTCGGGAATCCCGAAGGAGCGTCTAAGTACGAGAAAACAATCATGCTCTCGCGAAGCTTCTTCCATCCCATATAACAGTTCTGTACCATACATGTCGCTGAAATTAGTAATGACCAGACCAATGAGCAGCTTCTTCTCTGGATCTTTGATCGCAGCACGCGGAGCAGGTCTGTTAGATCTTTCCTGTAACACATCTGCTGTGTCGGCTACAAAAGAACCCCGTCCCGGCTGACGAACAATTAATTGTTCACTCGCCAGCATCTCGAGCGCTTTTTTAGTTGTAATCCGGCTAACTCCGAATTCATCACATAATTCCTTCTCCGAAGGAACACGCTCACCCACTTGATATTGATGAAGCTGTATCCGTTCGCGCAAGGATTCAAAGATCTGTTCATACATCGGCTTGGATGCCGAGTCTTTCCCCAATACAAGCACCTCCATAAATACCCATACTTCTCATGTTCTACATCCTAATATATCATGTTATATCATTAATGTGAAGAAAGGAGACAACTCACCTGCTGTCATATGAGAGCAAAAGAAAAAGCATCCCAATGGTTGCTTCATTAAGCTTAGGTGTCAGATGTGAATCGAGATACAACAAAAAGCCGACAAGCCCTGATACGTCGGCTTATCGGCTTCTTGCTTAGATGGTCAAAACGTGGTTATCCTCCATGTCACACTTTGCATAATTAAGGTTGCAGACTCTCAGCGGACGGTGGACCTACTTCTGTTTCAGTCTCTTCAGGGCTCGAATCTGGTTCTGGAGCGGATTGTTCTTGTGCTGCGCTGACGAACAATCGTCCAGCTGCTTCCGCCTCTACTTTGTTGCCTGCTGCATCCTGAGCACGAATCACAATGACTCCACCATCCAGAACAAGGGATGAAGGTGTTGTGTACGTACCCGTGTAACGACCAGGTTCAGTCTCCAGCAATGGAATCTCTCCTGCGCCTTGGGCATTCAGATTCAAAGGTAACTGAATACGGAAAGATGCTTGCAGACCAGGTTTACTGTCAAATGAAACGGTAACACTCTCCCCTGATGTGATTCGAACATCCTCAGCCGGAGTAATATTCGTAAGTTCTGGCAACGCCGTTTCCACATAGACGGTGCGGGTTACGGTTGTTTTGTTACCAGCGATATCGGTTGCTGTAATGGTAATTGTGTTCTCGCCTTCATTGACCAATACACGGTGACTGAAGCTTCTGTCTTTACCCACTTGTACGGTTTGTCCGTTAACGGTTACCTTATCGAGGAATTGTTCCACGACATTACCCGTTACGTGAACCACTTCTGCATTGATGCGATCCCCTTGAGCTGGCGTGAGAATCGTTAACTCTGGTTTGGTCTGATCCAGAATAATGACTATGGGGAGTGAACGGTCCGTTGTTTTACCGTCTACCACTGCCTCCGCAGTAATCGCATTAATGCCAGAACGGAGCTTCACACCGTATGAGAACTTCCCATTTGCCACTGTTGTGGTGCCAGCCAGATCCTTGCCGTTGTAGATCTTGATCTGAGCTCCAGATGCCGGAGACGTTCCCGACACAGTAAAGGTCGATTGATTCGTATACGTGTTTGCAGGTACTGTGAGCACAGGTGCATTTACCGGATATCTCACGACTGCACGAATCATGTAATTGCCTTCTTCTACCGGTGAAGTACTCCATGCTCCGCTTACACGCTGCCAGCTTCGACCAGCATTCGTACCATTCTCATCGGTAGCGAGTCCCGGAGCACTTGTTCCGGCTACGCTTTGTACATACACGATATAGAAGTCACCCGTTACAATGACCGGTTCTGGGAATTCAACGGTTGTCCATTGATCGTTACGAAGTGCAGTACCGTCGAATGGTCCAGCCAGCTGTCGTCCTGGAGCTCCACCCGCACCCGATGCATCATATACGGCATATTGGAACGTTGTACCTCCAGGCACAGGCCACTCTGTGTTCCAGAATCGGAACGATGCACCTGTCAGTTGAGCGGTCTCCAGCTCTGGTGTCATTCGAACTGCCCAAGCGTTATCCGCAGCGTTAAAAGCTCGTGCGTTCTCTGCTGATCCATCATCATAAGCAATTTCCCCTGGGAAACCGATGAATGGTTTCAAGGCAACATTTGCCTCTGCTGTCCCATTACCAGGTACAGTTACAGTTACGGTTTTACTGTAATAATCCGCAGCCCGGATGGACAGGGTATAACTTCCTTCCAATACCTGAATATTGAAGCTGCCATCTGAACCTGTGCGAACTTCACCTATATTGGCATCTTCCACCACGAGGACGGAAGCATCAGCCAATGGTTGGCCTGTCCGCTCATCGGTTACTACACCTTCAATCTGCCCATGAGGGATTTCCTCCAGATTAAAGTTGGCTTTGGCACCATTGCCATCCGTGATCGTTACCTGCTGAGTTTGAGGATAATATCCATATGCTTCAGCTTTTAACGTGTAATCACCTGCTACGTGTGTGAAATTATACTTGCCTGTAGCTGGATCTGTCTTCACCGAACGTCCGGTTTCCAGTACGGTAACCGTTGCACTTGCAGGCAGGCTTTGTGGATTAACCGAACCTGTTTCTGGTTTTTCAACTTCCGGTTGTTGCTGTTTCGTTTTGTTAAATTCCGCTTTGTCTGTCCGCGAAATTTTGTACCATGGATTATCATAGGACGGTTTTGGTTTGTCATTGTTAAGCACAACCGCACTGTCCTCCGTTACCGTCTCCGCAGCAACTCCCAGTACACGGAAATCATCAATGAACCAGCCTGTCTTCACAACACTGTTGTCTGAGGTCAGGCGGAACCGGAATTGAACTTCATTACCGGTAAGTGCATCCAGATCATAAAATACGGGTGTCCATTGTTTACCGTTTGTAGTATGAGAGAATTTGCCCAGTTCTGACCATGTGGTCCCACCATCCTTGGTGACTTCCACATATCCGTAGTCGTATCCACTCTCAATCTCGTACCAATGATTAAACGTAAGTGTTCCTTCGGATACATCCGTCAAATCAATGACCGGAGATACGAGTGAATAGTTGGAACCACTCTCGTACGTATTGTCGAGATCGGTCGCCCAGACATTCGGTGGAGAAACCGCGCTGGCAGGACCCGTTACCGGAATACCGCGTTCCCACTCATCTTTGGTTCCTGAATGAGTCCAGCCATTATCATCACTGCCATCGAAATGATCGATGTAGATATCCTGAGGCACCTCTACTGTAATGGAGACCTCATTCGATTTGTCGCTTTCATTGCCACTATAATCAAGTGCGGAAACGGTATAATAATACGTCGAATCTGTCACCGTAGCCGTATCTGTAAACGTTGTTCCTGTTGCAGTTCCAATGGATTCATAACCTGAACCTGCGGTTGTGGAGCGATATACGATATAGGATTCGAGATCCTCATCACTCGGACCCGTCCAGCTCAAGGCTACATTACCAAGAATATCGGCCGTCGCAGACAATCCGGCAGGTGCGCCCGGAGCAATCTCATCCAGCTCTTCTACAGCGAAATCATCAATGTACCAGCCAGCTTTTTGCAATGAATTATCGCTCGTCAGATTGAACTTGATGAACACCTGCTGTCCCGCGTATTCGCGAAGATCCACATATTGTGTCTTCCAATTGCCACCTGTACCCGTGAAGGTTAACAGCTCTTCGAACACATAATCGCTATCCTCGGAAGCGATGTATACCTTGCCGAAGTCGATGTTATTCTCCAAGTCATACCAGTGCTTGAAGGATAACAATGCCCCTTCCGGACTCTCGGTGAGATCAATTGGCGGCGCAAGCAAATATGCATTGCTATTCGCCACATAAGTTCCTTGCAGATTGGTTGCAATCACCTTGTCACCGGAGTATGCACTTCCAGGACCACTGGTTGGTGCTCCCCATACCCAAGTACTTCCGGTTCCGCCAGTCGTGAAGCCCAGCTGATCTTCTTCAAAATCCTGAAGGTACCCTGGCTGAACACCATTGGACACAGCCACTTTATATACCTGACTTTCGAATCCGTTGTTGCCGTAATCATTTACGCGGATATAATACTCTACACCTTGTGGCTCAATGAGAAAAGCAGGGATTGTCGCTGTATATGTCCCATCTTTGTTATCCCCAGCAATCCGGTTCATCGGTAGATAAACGTACTGGTTGGTACCTGTCGTTTTGGCAAAAGCCTCGACGGAGACTACTGCGACGTTATCTGTCACATGAGCGGTTAATGGTATATCAATGCCTGTAAAGGCTGAATTAACAGGGGTATGTGCCAGTACTGGCTCTTCCAGATCATCTCCGGCTGTAACCACTCTGCCGGATACTGTGCCGATCCCTTCGAGTACAGAACCCACAGCATCAAGGGCATTAATAATGCCGTGACCGTAGCCGTTATTAGGAGAGGTCGGATACTGACTATCCGTTCTCGGCGTGGCTGTATCTGTAATGATCTGCTCCAGCTGATCCACCGTAAGGGAATGATTGGCCTGAAGCAGCAGTGCAGCAAGTGCAGTTGTATGCGGGCCTGCCATGGATGTTCCGTTCCAGCCTCCCTCATATACTCCGCCCGGAACTGATGAACGGATATTCACCCCAGGGGCAGATACTTCCGGTTTGATCTCATCATACGGGGATGGGCCCAGCAGGGAGAAGGAACCCAGATTACCATTGATATCTGTGGCTCCCGTTGCGAAGCTTTCGGGATAATTGGCCGGGTTCGCAACGGAGCCGGGACCACCCGGATTCGTCAGTGTTACATTTCCCGCAGAGAATTCGGGAAAAATCTGCGCATCACGCCAGGCTTGAACCATAGGTCGGAACCATTCATCAAGTCCCGGGCCGCCGCCCCATGAGTTGTTGACGACATCCGGTGCAAGTTCAGGATGCAGATTGCCTTCCGCATCAACCGGAGCGATCAACCACTGTCCGCCATCCAGAATGATGGCATCTGTTGTCTCCGGATTGAATATCCGCACACCAATCCACTTCGCACCGGGAGCAACCCCGATCTGGTTGGTGCCATCTGCTTCAGAGCCAACCATCGTACCCATCGTGTGCGTACCATGCCCGTCTCCGTCCGCAGGGAGGGAAGCATTACTGTGCGGATCATACCAGCTCAGTTCGGGATCAACGATATTGCCTGAAGCATCCAGTCCCCGCCATTTGCTGCGAAGCGCCGGATGGGTATAATCTACACCACTGTCCAGATTGGCAACAACAATCCCTGTTCCATCGATGCCCCGATCCCACACGGCTGGCGCATTGATGTAATCCAGGTTCCATTCCACGTTTTCTGTCGCAAGCTTGTCTTTTGCAGCAGGCTCTTTGTCTTTGACTCCGACTGAAGAGTCTTTAGCTGGCGTTTGGACAGCATCTTTGCCTGATACCGCATTCGCCGGTTCTTTACTCACTTCGGCTTTCTGTAAGTATCGTGTCTCATTCGGTAGAATCTTCTCCACCTCAGGCAGCAGCGCAATCTGTTCCATGACTTCTTTGGTACTCGTTACTGCCAGTGAATTGACAATAAAATAGCTTTTATATTCTTTGACCTTGCCCAGGTCAACTTCCTTTTCCAGATAAGTTTCCAATGGATATTGTGTACGTGAGGCCGTTTCCCGCAGAGAGCTGACGACCGAATTCCGGACGGACAGCTTCGTTGCTGAAGCCGTTTGTTTGGCGATAGTCGCCTTTTCCAGGGCCTGTTTGGAGACTGCTGCTGTATCCACCTGTTCCTTCATTTTCACCAGATAGGTAACATATTCACTACCATCAAATTCTTTGGTCAACTTGGCGTTTACTTTGGACTCCGTAACTTTGGCAAGTCCAGATTTCATATCCAATTTGGATGATGTGGAGTTTTCAGCTGAAACCGGATGAATGATCGAAAATGCAAGGAGAAGCGAGAGCCCCATGGAGATGGGCTTGCGTAACCGATTAATCTTTATCAAACTTTTCCACTCCTTTTACCCGGTTTTTTGATTTAGTCTGGTACATATGCCCTTCTCTGCAGAATAAAACGGTAAAATAACCTTTATTGCGGACGAAATAGATACCCTGGATTTCACATAAAGCCTCACCTCCTTTACAGGTCTGGTTAGGAATCAATATGAGTCAGAAGAGATAACAGATCAGTCTATGTTTATTACTTGGAAGTTTAGGAGATTGAAAGAATCGGATTAAACCATGTGAGTGAATGTCTATAAGCATTCATGTGGAAGGGTAATCTGGAGCGTTAGCAGAACGCTTGCTAAGGAGTGGTGGATATGACTTTCGATCGTGATTCGAGTGAGTAGTCAAATATTTTAATTACATATAATAGTCGATTAGGAATTTAATTGGATTTTATTGGTATAGTATAAAATCATTATTCGATATATACAAGCACTTTATTGAAAAATATAGAAAATAAGTCTATTTAATGCTTTTATGTGTCTAATGTCGCTTACGTATTTCAGCTTATTTTTCGTATTTCTGCATGTTTTTGATGAATAATAGCTTTTCAAAGTTCTATATAACCAAGACTTTATGCTCAAAATTTCAAATCAAGAAAAAGAACGACATGAGAACTCCCATGTCGTTCATATCAAAATTTATATCTCATCATGTAATGTTCACGCCGCCACTTGCATAACCAACAACGGTATTCACAAGAGAAAGTCCAGTTGCCGTGGCGGAGAATACAAGCAGAAGACGTGTCTGTGCAGTCACCGGTATAGCCAATCCGGTTGTTATACCATTGGAGATACTACCCAATGCAATAATACCGGTGAGTGGAGGTGCCAGTGTAACGACCGCCCCCGGAACCGCAGTAAATGCATTATCAGGAGTAGGTGAACTGAATAATTGCGCAGTGATGGTCACCGTGGAACCAACCAGGGCCAAGGCTGCTGTGGTACTGAAATAGGCAGCAATGGAAGTTATAACGCCATCCCGTGGAACAGAGAACGCAAAGTTAATGAGTGGTCCAACAATCGTTCCCGTTAAATCAATGGTGCCACCCAGAATGCTGACTCCGGTTGCCGAGCTGCCGAAACCGATAAGGCTTGTCGTTCCGACCAGTCCACCAAGAACCGTTGTTAATATGGCAGGTCCGCCAGAAGCAAACGGTATAATGGCGCCCGAACCCGTAGCTCCTGTAACACCAGTGCTTCCAGTAACTCCCGCAATCCCTGTTGCGCCGGTAGCCCCGGTTACCCCTGCAATTCCGGCTGCACCCGTTGCCCCGGTGACTCCCGCTAGTCCAGCTGCACCCGTATTCCCTGTGACTCCGGTGACTCCTGCTACGCCAGGATCACCTGTTGCTCCTGTAACGCCCGCTGCCCCAACAGCTCCTGTACTCCCCGTTGCACCTGTGGCTCCTGTTGCGCCACCTGCTGGGCCTGCCGCACCCGTTGCGCCAGTAGCACCTGCTGGTCCCTGGGTACCAGCAGCTCCCGGTGTACCCGCTGGACCTACACCACCCTGAGAACCTGCTGGGCCAGCCGGGCCTTGTGGACCAGGTACGCCCTGAGGACCCGCTGGCCCTGCAGGTCCTACCGGACCTTGACTCCCTATGTTTCTAAGCCCTGTTGTGATAGCCAATTCGGTCGCCCGGATTAAAATGACCAGTTTATCTTTCTCGCACGAATCGATATTCCCCTGTAAAATGACAGATAGGAGCACATCCAGCAATTGCTGCAAATTGGTTCCCACACTGATCGGAGAAAATGGAACGGCCTCTACAGATACAATGGTAAGCTCCAAGACCGCTTCGAGGTCTGCCTTGGTTCCCTTTTTCAAATCCGAATGATGAACCAGAGCCAGTAATTTACGCAGTACCTCAATCAGAAGTGAAACATTGTGCGGAGTGGGATTGGCAAAAACCTGTACAATTGCGCCCTTCAACTCACCAATTAATTTGAGAAGCAATTCGGCTTCTTTGTCAAAACACTTATGATGATGGTTATTCTGGTGATTATGATGGTGCTCGTGATGGTGTTCTTGTTGCTGCTCTTGGGGATGGTCACAGTCCTCAGCTTTTTTTTTCTTAAATCCGCTCCAACCATATCTGATGCGTTTCTTTGGTTTCATCTTTTTTGCAGATCCTCCTTAGTGAGTCTCAATCATTCCATTACGGGCGAACATCATTGGTGTGATGGTATCAGTATATTAGCAAGTAAGAATTTCGTGATTATTATATGCGTAGTAGCCCAACCAAAAGAGCGCTATCCGATGAGTACAATACTCCTGGATGCGCCCTTTTTATATTTACAGTATTCAATTTATCTTTGTTGATTAGTCCAATTTAATTTTGAAAACAATAGGCGCATTACTTTTCACAGTTGTCGTTGTGATCGTCAGTGCGTCCGCTGTTCTCTCCCATTGCGGCTGTTCTTCATAGCCAAGTACCTGAATATCTTGAATGACCCCTTGATAATGGTGAGAATTTTCCTTCAGGGATTTAATCTGCACCACTCCGTTATCTGGATAAGCAAGAACCGTGGCATACAGACTGCTTTCTTTTAACGTAAACCGTATATCTTCACTCGTAAATATCTTCGTATCCCCATCCGTGAATTGCCCCTCCTTCACCTCTGTCGGACCCTCGCCAAACGTACGCCAGAATGACGTGTCATAGATCGCTTCCCCATTCACTTCCAGCCACTTGCCAATGCTCAGCAAAATGTCGCGATCTTCTTCCGGTATGCTGCCATCTGCTTTGGGACCAATGTTCAGCAGTAAATTTCCGTTTTTGCTTACAATATCGACGAGATCCCGAATGATCTCCTCAGCCGTTTTATAGTTATTATTTTCCGTATAACACCATGAGTTTTTAGCGACAGCTGTATCCGTTTGCCAAAAATAGGGCTTAAGCTCAGCGAACTGTCCCCGCTCCACATCCGGAACGGCAGTACCAAACATATAGGCCTCATGTTTATAATTGATAGCTACAGGCACACCCCATTCTTCACCTTTGTTATAATAATAGGCGGCAAATTTTTTAAGATAGGGTTTGAACGCAACCGTTTGAATCCACCAATCGAAATAGAAGACCTTTGGCTGATATTGATCGACCAGTTCACAGCAGCGAATCAACCAGTCCTCCAGATACTCCTGGGTTGGAGGTGAGTCATACAAGTCGAAGTGATCCTTGGGTTCAGGCATGGCAGGCCAATAGAAATCCCCACGCTCCAAGGGTTCCTTAATATCTGAATCAAACGCCTTCCCGTGAGACATGAAGAACCAGTGCTCCGCACGGTGAGACGACACACATAAGGTCAGCCCCTGCTTCTCGTATGCAGCCTTCATCTCACCCAGAAGATCCCGTTTGGGGCCCATTTCATATGTGTTATAGTGAGAGATAGAGCTTTTGTACATCTGAAAACCATCATGGTGCTCAGCCACAGGCATAACATATCTGGCTCCAGCCTGTTTGAATAACGTTGCCCATTCGTCTGCATCGAACTTCTCTGCACGAAACATCGGAATGAAGTCTTTATATCCAAAGTCCTTATGAGGTCCATACACCGCAAGGTGATGTTCATAAGCTTTGGTGCCTTGTATGTACATATTTCGCGAATACCATTCGCTATCATAGGCCGGTACTGAATATAGCCCCCAGTGAATGAATATGCCGAATTTCGCTTTTGGATACCATTCGGGAACTTGAAAGGCGCTAAGCGAACTCCAGTTGTCCTTGAATTTACCGCTCTCAATCGTTGCTTCAATATGTTGCAAATATTCGTTTTTGTCCATGAGATGTTCTCATCCCTTCTGTTATTGTCTGTAGTTGTATTGTAGTGCTACGGCCGAAAGATAGACATGCAGAACACTAACTTTTAGATGGACAATAATAACCTTGTATGGAGATGAAAAGTATGAATCACCAAACTTTGCTTACGAACTACCTGTCCAATCTCCAAGTCGAATTATTTATGGTCAACTACAATCGGTGCGATACGGATTGGCGGGACCTGGATTACACGCCCGATTACAGCAAGTTTTATTTCATATGCGAAGGTGAAGGTCGGCTCAAAATTGGGGATGAGGAGTATTATCCTGCGCCTAATCAGCTTATTTTAATGCCAGAGGGGATCAAACAGTCTTATTCTGCCATTAACGACCGTCCTTTTCTCAAATATTGGTGTCACTTTAGCGCGAAGGTTGGGGGAATCAATTTGTTCCAAATTCTGAAATTCCCACACATCTGTACGATAGAACAACCTGAGTTGATTCAAGCAATCTTCAGCAGTATCCTTACATATGCAAAATCCGATGAAGTCTATGCCCATATGATGGCCAAGAGCAAACTGACCGAGTTACTATCCCACTATCTAATGAATCTGGATCTGGATCAGATCTCTTTTATTAACGTTCCTGTCATGGAGAAACTGTCTACCATCCTGGCTTATATTGATTCCAACATCGAAGAGAATATTTCGGTTCAGGATCTGGCTCAGATCGCCTACATGCATCCAAATTATTTCATTCGATTCTTCAAGCAGCAGATCGGAGTTCCTCCGATCCTCTATATTACTGGCAAAAAAATCGATAAGGCCAAGGAGTTGCTGGCCTGCACCCCGAACACAATAACTGCCATTGCCGAACATCTCGGTTTTAGTGATTTGTATTATTTCTCCAGGCAGTTCAAAAAACATACAGGGTTAACTCCAACGGAGTACCGCAAACAAAAAACGTTACTTACAACGAAACATGGTCTGTAAACAACCTCAAAACAGAGAGAGTTCCCTCATTCGGAACTCCCTCCTACAGACTTGTTTCTGTTCGATTCATGCTGAGTTGCTTTCTGGAGTTCTCTCAAATAAGCATAACCATAGTTTTGGTCCGGCTCAAGATATGCCCCTTCCGCCCACTCATTCCAGGCGTTAACAAAAAGATATTCACTTTTGTACAGCGTCCTCGCTCGTTCCATCTGTCTGGATAGATACAGCCCAAACTTCTCTGGGGTGGACCCAAGCGTACTCTGTCCGTCAACGCCTCTCCGCGGTGTATTATCCCAATTGACAAAAGCTCCTGGATAGACAATTTCTCCGTTACGGTGTGGTGTTCGTTCGAGAATGGAGGACCATACCTTGTCGTAATTCACAGCAATATGCTGCTGTCCCTTGATGTTCATTTCGATCCAGATTCCATTCATATGTCCATGTGCAAACGTATAATGTGGTTCAAATTCCATACTCGCATCAAAGATCTGACGATTAAATGTAGGGAATCCACCAATGGTCTGCACAAAATGGATCCCTTTCAGGCCATGCTTCAAAGCCAATTCACGCCAAAACTGAATCATTTCCTCACATTGCGGAATGCTGGCTGGCCGATAGATCAGAAATAATGGCTTACCTTCCACTCGAATATATCGTTTGTCCTTAAATACCTTTACCAGATAATTAAAATGTTCTTCCCAATCCTCTCGATCCCCATAGTTTTGTGCAATGAGAATATCGGATTCTTGCCCATCCCATTTTCTTGTCCATGTCTCATTGGCCCAAGACAAACAAAAGGGAAAATCAGGCTCCCCACTATTCAATATTTCATTCACCGGTTTTTCCAGCAAACGCTTGCCTTTGAACCAATAATGATAATAACAAAATCCATAAATGCCATGCTGTTTAGCCGTTTCCGCTTGCCAATTTCGTACATCTGGATCGGAAAGATCATAATATTTCCCCTGAAATGGCTGCTTAGGCTGATGATGACCCGAATATAAAGGCGTGGCTTTTTTTACATTCGTCCATTCGGTAAAACCGTCCCCCCACCATCGGTCGTTCTCCTCAATCCGGTGAAATTGGGGCAGATGCAGAGCAATTACCTTCAATCAGAACTCCTCCAATGCAGCAACATGATGCAGCCTACGCTCCTGTGATTTTTGGGATGATTTATATGAAAATGATATCCAGCAGTCGCAATGTTTTTTGTAGATGGGATTGATTATATTTCATGTATGCCAGAGCACGGCTAGCGGCCAGTCTCCTTGCATCAACACTTTGCCAGTAATGTTCAAACTTCTGAGTGAGTTCTTCACAAGAGTTGTATTGTTGAAAGTTACTAAGGTCAATCCCGTTGCTCTGATTCACAGATGATCCTATGAGTTGAAACGTCCCACATGCGGCAATTTCCATCACGTTTTTGATTGATTCGCCACGATGAATAACCAGTTTGCTTCCGTTATATAACATCTGACGAGCTTCATTCATATGAACAGGATTGAAATCCCCGATCTGTGTCCAACCCTTTCCATCTACCCGAACCTTTTTGTTATGCAAAAGACCCGATTTGGCAATAGCGGTGACGATGCCATCCGGTTCTGCATCCCCGATAATATAAACATCCGATTCGTACTCCAGGGGAACAGCTTGCGGACAGAATATATGTGGATCAGGCGGCATGAACAGTTCATGACTAACCCTGCTTCCCATATGATGCTGATCATCGCTTATTTGGGTTGAATGTTGTGTAAACACGTGATCAAAAATCGATAGAATAGTTTCGCTTTGATTCACATGTTGATCGGCAGACAACCAGATTGCCTTCTTCACGTTGGATGTGCTTAATGCTGTGATATTCTCATCCGGCAAGTTTTCTTCGCTTCCAATGACCATAATCAGATCAACATCACGGGAAGACAAACAGGCTGACACGGATTCGATATATTTAATCTCATTCACATTTCTCACGAGATGTTTCAGACTCTGTTCAATCAGGACGCAATGTGATGACATTTCTCGATCATTACAAGGAGTAATAAGAAGCACATTTAACTCCTTATAGATCACTTTTGGCACTTCTCGGGCAGGTATGCTTCCCACCTGCATCATTTTCAGCCATTGCTGATTCAGTTCCAATTGCTGTACTTCCATATGTTTACGCATGGATTTGAGTTTCCTGTTCAGCACCACATTCATCTGTCTCAGGAATAACCGGTTCGCATCCTGAACTGAACGTTTCTTTTTCGTGGACTTAACCTGCATTCTTGACTTCTTTCGGATAACAAACCCTCCTGTTCCATGCGAAAACATTCTCTGCCTACAATATGCACGAAATAGTGGCGTGGTTTCTTCTATTGAGATTTTCTCCAACTCTCTTTTGCAAAAAGGGCTTTATCCCAGACATATAATGTGTGGCCACCCGGGTCATTCCAGATCTTGTCCTCATAGAATATATGAATACTATATAGGAGATGATATCTTTGCCAACATTTGATAGCATCCTTGTCACAGGCAATCAGACGATTAATCAGAATCTGCAGGTCAATGGTAATCAAACCGTTGGTGTCGATCTACAAGTCAATGGTAATCAGACCGTAACAGGCAGCCTTCAAATCAACGCCAGCTCCTCGATTGTCAACCATTTGGGTGTAGGCGGAGTGATTGAAGCTGGAGATAGCGTTAAGGCCGCTACACAATTAATGGCACTCAATCAACCTACTCTTCCAGTCTCCCTCCCCGTTTTGCAACAATTCAGATATTACAATCCTGGTGTTGTAGGTCAACCCGGTCTGGTCTTAACTGGGACAGCTGGCAACCAATATATACTGTTCGTTGATGAGAGTAGCGGGACACCCCATCTCGCTATTCAGCCCGTATAATATAACTCTGAATAGATGAATTTCACCAAAAAGAAGCGATATCCGTGTACACGCCGGATATCGCTTCTCTTGGTTTCTTTTCTGATGAAGCCTGGTTATAACTCATCCATTTATCAATCTGTGATTAATACGGACAAGACACTCTTGCTTTCCAGCTGGAACTTCATCAATTCATCGTCGCACAGCTTAACCTGTATGTTGCCCGCCTCCTCCCCATCATTGAAGAGGACTAAACCTACGGAACCATCGGCATTTTTAAAAGCCACAGAAGAAATTCCATCATCACTGGATGTTGTTTCGATCCGAACAGCCTTCGGACGGATCACAGCACTGAAATGAGCCAGAGCATAATAATCAAGTGTATACGTAAGTTCCTTTGTTTGCTGATTCACTTGCACGATACCACGACACGTACTGCGACCAAATCCAGGAACCGTAGGCCCATTATTCTCATCTAGTGCCATATTCCAAAGTACAAAGGACTTGCTATAATTGCGAAGAATCTGAATTCCCGTCCGCATCACATTTGAGAAGGCTTGCTCAAATGGCGGAATCCACTCTCCACCTGAACCTTCAGTGAAATGAACTTCTTTACCTGCAAAAGCTTCATAAACCTTCGTTTGAGCTGAAGCATCTCCCCCGTACCAATGCCAGGCTACGCCATCCACTTCTTCTCCCGCTTGTTCAAGTACGGTCAGGGGATAGTCCGGTTGATCCCAGTTGTGATCATAACAGAGGATCTTGGTTTGAATTTCATTTTGCTCGAAGGCTGGTTTGAGATGGTTTTTGATAAAGTCTGCTTGGGCTTCGGCTGGCATCAACATACCAGGATAGTGCCCTGGTTCATACAGCGCCTCATTCTGCGGTGTGATGGCATGGATCGGTAATCCTTGCTTGGCATAGGCTTGAATGTATTTCACAAAATATTGCGCATAAACCGGATACCATTCCGCCTTCAACTGTCCGGTAATCATCGATCCGCTCGTTTTCATCCATCCCGGTGCACTCCATGGTGAAGCAAACAGTTTCATTTCAGGATTCAATGCCAAAGCCTGTTGCGTTAAAGGAATAACATCCTCTTCATCATGTGAAATGCTGAATTGGGTTAATTCTGCGTCTGTCTGTTGCTCGGGCATATCGTTATAACTGTATACCGTTCTCGCATAGTCCGAAGCCCCCATTGGATTACGGATGACTGACAGCCCAATCCCTTTCTCCGGATGGAATAGTCGGGTCATGACCTCATCCCGTTGCTCATCATTCAAGATTTGATTGATCAAATAGGCAGATGAATCGGTAAAAGAAGCACCAAATCCGTCCATCTCCTGATACGTTAGCTGATCATCCAGAAGGATGGTCGTTGTCTCCTTATGAGCATCCAGAGGCTTTAATTGCTCTTGGGATAGAGATACGAATAAATCTTCTTCACCCGTGGATTTGTACATTTTTAAAGTTGTCATAGGATTCTCCTTTGTATTTCTATTATTGAATGCCTAGTTTCTCTTTGTTCAATTTCATCTTTTCACTGCGTACCTTCACAATTTCTTCCCAACGGTTCTCACCTAAAAATGACTTGTAAGAAGCCAGTGCATTGTCATACGAGGCATCATCCTTGGAACGTACCATACTGACCAGTGTTGTATTCCACTTCGTATTGATTGCTGACAACGCACGAGCTTCAGGTGTACCTTGATCCGGGCTAATATTCTCCAGAATGAAGTGTGGTTTCAGCTTGCCTTTACCCCACTCCTGCATCTGTTTAATCGCTTCCGGAAAAGCATCTGCACTGAGTGCTTTGTGGCGGTCGTGACCGAAGAACATAAATTCACCCATCCGATAATCCTTTTTGAATTGATCCGCGTTATTGAGTTGCAGGTCTTTCACGGCTGGCAGCAGTTCTACACTACCGTCGGCTTTGGTTTGGTAGGTTTCCCCCTCGATCCCGTAATTCATAAGCGTCTGTCCCTCTTCACTCAGCAAGTATGTGAATATCTGAATGGCCTTGGCCGGATCTTTACAGTCCTTTGAAATGAAATTGATCATCCACCCGGTTATTCCGGATTGATTCAATGTTGGTGCATTGCCTTTAGTGCTCTGCGGTCCATCAATGGCGATATATTCTTTGCCCGGATTGGCGCTCATGTAGATCTGCAGGTTTCCTCCTTGTTGAGGTGTACCGTCAAGTAACATGGTTGCATATTTACCGGACTTCACTTTTTCCTCAAAAGCAGTTCCATCATCGGCAAAACTGTCATCACTGATATTGCCGTCTCTGTACACGGTGTTCAGCGTTTTCAACCACGTGAGGTAATCTTCATCCAGATTGCGATCATAGAATTCTCCTGATTCGGTCTCCAACGGAACACCGATGAAATCTTGCAACGTATCCCCGAGTGAACCTGTTCCTTCACCAATGGAGTTGAACCCAAACGGAATCAGCGCAGGGAACTCTTGCTTAATTCGTTTCATCACACTCTGGAATTCTTCTGGTGTTCCAATGACAGGACTGCCCAAAGCTTCGTACACATCCTTACGAATGATAAATGCCGTTTTGGCAGGAATGTTACCGCTATCATAATCCTCTTGTGTATTGGAATAGTTCGGGTAACCATAGGTTTTACCATCCGCCAATTGGAACCAGTTCAATGTATCGGCAGCCGCAACTTTATTAAAGTAAGGATCATATTTTTCCGCCAGATCGTTCAGCGGCATAGCCCAGGTTGCTGCTTTTTGTACCACAGGAGAATTGGAGTCAAACACCGTCAGCAAGTCAGGCATATCTCCACCTGCGAAAAAGGTGTTTAACTTGGTATCATCACCCGTGATGAATTTAATATTGATGTTCAAATCCTCTTTGATTTTCTTGGTAACGATATCCTTGCCAAAATCGGTGTTCCACCAGTCAGCATTGACGTACCATGTCAGGTCGGTAGCCTCTTCCTTTTTATCCAACTGCCAAGCCGGCTTTTCCGGGTCAACCGTATAACGATCTTCAATGGATACCCAATTCCCTTCACTGGAGCCCCCCGATCCACCGCTGCAACCTGTAATCATAAGTACGGCTGTGAGCAGTGTTGCAAGCAATATAATCCCTTTTTTGCCTGATGCCTTGTTCAACTTCAACATATTTTTGTTCCTCCTCAAAATGGGGTATTTGGTCCCCTTATTCCTTGACCGCTCCGAGCATCATTCCCGAGATAAAGTATCTCTGAACGATGGGATAGATCAGCACAATCGGTAGTGTGGTAATGACAATGGTAGCCAACTGCACGCCTTTGGTCGTTGTTTCAATGACAGCGGAACCCCCGACATTTTGCATGGATTGTGTCTGGGACTGAACGATAATCTCATACAGCATCATCTGGAGTGGATACAGTGACTGATCGGTAATATATAACTTGGTTGTCATGAAGTCGTTCCATTGCCCCACCCCATTAAATAGCGCAATTGTCGCCATGGCTGGCATGGAGAGCGGAATGAATATTTTCAGGAAAATATGCCAATCCCCTGCACCATCAATCTTGGCCGATTCTTCCAGCGAATCCGGGACATTCCGGAAGAAATTCATCAGAATCACGACATCATAGAAGCTGAATAACGCCGGGATAATGTACACCCAGAAGCTGTTAAGCAGGCCAAGTGATTTGATTAACAGATACGTCGGGATCATGCCGCCCGAGAAGAACATGGTAATAACACCCATGGCAACGTATAATTTACGGCCTCTTATGTACTTTTTGCTCAGACCGTAACCAACCATGGCACAGAAGAACACATGTGTAACAACGCCAATCGTTGTTTTGGACACTGATATGAAGAAAGCCTGCCAGATGCCCTGATCGTTGAATACAGCTCTGTAATTCTCCAGCGAGAATTCCGGTGACCAGAAGATAAATCCACCTTCCGCCAGCGCTTTGCCTGAACTAAAGGAAGAAATGATGACATTCCAGAGAGGAACGAGAATAACGACCGTACAGATGATTAGCAAAATCATATTTAAGGTATCAAAGATCCGACTATCGAGATCTTCTTTTGCCACCTTTCCATTCACGCGGGATGCCTCCTTCTACAACACAGATTGATTATCGTTTAATTTGCTTGTGATTTTGTTTGCCGTGACGAGTAGAATGACAGAGATGATGGAGACACCCAAGCCAACGGCCGTTGCATATGAAAAGTCACCCTGAGACATCCCCATACGATAGACGTACGAATTGATGACTTCCGCTTTGTCGCGGTTCTGAGAGTTCATGAGAACCAGGGTCTGATCCAGATTCGACCCCAATAAACCGCTTACAGTTAGAATCAGATTTAGGCTGATGATTGATCTCATATTAGGCAATGTGATATTCCAGATCTGTCTGAGACGGCTTGCACCATCAATTTTGGCAGCTTCATAGTATGTTGGGTCAATCTTTGCCATGATCGCCAGATACAGAATCGTTCCCCAACCTGCTTCTTTCCAAATATCCGATAACGTAGCAATCCACCAATACTTGCCTGCATCCAGCAAGATGTTCTGCGGTTGCGAGATCACTCCCAGGCTAAGTAACAACTGATTAAATAAGCCCGTGGTTGAAAACCAAGTGATCAGCATTCCCCCAAGTACGATCCAGGACAAAAAGTGAGGTAAATATGAAACCGTTTGCACAAACTTCTTGAAGCGTCCGCTGTTTAACTCGTAGATCATGATCGCGAGAATGATCGGAATGACAAACCCGATACCTAATTTCAAAAAACTGATCCCCAGCGTATTCACGACCGCATCCCAGAAGTATTTGTCTGACAAAATGATTCTGAAATTATCCAGCCCTACCCAAGGAGCGGTAGCCAGCGTATCAATGACCGTGTAATTTTTGAAGGCAATCGTCAAACCGTAAATCGGGATATAACAGAAAATAATCATAAAGATAATGCCCGGGATAATCATCGATTGAATCTCCCATTGTCTCCGATAATCGACTATGAACTCTTTAATCCGTTGTCCGATGGGTTTCTTCCCATTGGGACTGATCGCATTTTTACCGGTTGATGTCTCTACGGCTAATTTATCCACGTTTTTTTACTCCCCTCCATCATACATGTTTATAAAAACGTTTTTATTTTTCGACATAAAAAACCCCTTTATTTATATTTATGTAAAAAAAAGACCGGAGAAGAAGCTGAATCAACTTATGTACGGTAGTCTTTCCGGTCGATCTTCACATGGCTTGAACCTCTCACCACCAGCTCACCCGCCAATTTTTGTGCAGCACCTTGTTCTTTCTCCTTGATCATACCCACCAGTTGATTGATGGCCAGGATACCCTGTCTTGCAATTTGATTTCTTACCGTTGTAAGCGGTGGAGAAAAATACTGTGCGATATCAATATCGTCAAAACCCACGACACTAACATCTTGAGGCACTTCAAAACCCTCAGACTTCAACGCATGCATACAGCCAATTGCACTCAAGTCATTCCCTGCAAGAAATGCATCAGGCCGCTTGCCCGGGTGTAAGTGAAGAAAAGATTTTATCGCACTATACGTACTCTCCTCCTCAAAATACCCTTGTATAATGTAATCTTCATCGATTGGAAGCTGGTATTCACGCAAAGCAGCCAGATAGCCGTCTCTACGCTGCACACTGTCAAACATTGTGTCCACGCCCGAAATATAAGCAATTTTCTTGTGCCCCAGCCCAATTAAATACTTGGTTGCTTCATAGGCCGCCACATACGAGTCAAAAATGACACTTCCCATCGTATCGCTCTGATAGACCCGATCCAGAAAAACAGCCTTGATCTTGTCTTTCTCCATGGCGATAATATCTTGCTCATCGATCCGAAGCTCTTCGTAGATAATGACACCATCCACCCGCCGACCCAGAATATTACTCATAATAACGTGTTTATCCTTGGTCACAAATACATTCAGCCCGTACCCCAGACGATCACATTCGCGAGACATTGACTCAACCAGCTTATAGAAATACGGACCCGATACACTTGTGGTGAAAAAACCGAGCATTTTGGTTTGACCGGACTTCAACAGCTTGCCATTCAGATTGGGCACATAATTTAAACGCTCTGCCACCTTAAGAACATGTGATTTGGTCTCCGGGTTCAAGACATCCACACCATTTAAGGCGTTGGAGACAGTAGATATGGATACGCCCGCTTCCCTTGCTACATCTTTAATCGTTATCTTTGCCATAAGTTTTGTTCCTTTACTATAAAAACGTTTTTATAATGTTTAAATTATCATAAAACCGTTTTCATGGCAACACTTTAATTTGCGAGTTCAGGCATCATGTAACTTTGTTCATAGCTATACGCCACTGCGGGCGCAAAAAAACGGCTCATGTATGAGCCGCCGTTCATGAAGCTTTAGCTTCTATTCCTCATCCTGGATATACATGGATTGAATCTGTTGCAGCTGCTCTTCCAGACGTTCCAAGCGAACAAAACGATCCGCTCGAATATATTCCTTCTGCTCCACAAGCATGATCATTGTTGGAACGGTGAAAATAAGAAACTTAGATGCAACCTCTTCCACTTCATTAGCATTAATGTGACCCAGATATACCGATGGATAAGGTTCAAGCAATGCCCTGATCTTGGGGAGTAAAGCGTGACATACACTGCACTCTGGACGAGATACATACAAAAAAACCAATTCATGTTGTTGAATAGCTTCTTCAACCATTTCTATGGATGTTAACTCATGAATATCTTTCATAGAAGCTCAATCCTTTCAGTCATCAATAGCTTGCTCATTTTAAACTTTTTCTTTTCAAGTATAACCTATGTGCGTTAGAATCAAATGGAATATATCCCCATATGAAAGAGGTTATGGTATGAAAAAATCATTCGTATTTCTGTTCACTGCCCTGGTAGTTGTTACTTCCTTCTCGGCGTATGCACCTGTGTCGAATGCCTCTGGCGATATTGGCGTAAGCCTGCTGTCCGATCGTCAGCAAGGTACAGTAAAGTAGTACTTGTACAAAAAGTAACAGGCGACAATTCGGATAACATTTGAATTAGTCGCCTGCTTTCATTTATTCTTATTGATCTTTATTTCCAATTTCTCTTCCGAAGATAAGATTCAAATACAAAAGTTCCAAACGGCAATAGACCGGCGAGTCCACCCATCAGCCAACGCGTTATCTTCCACTTTTTGACCAGAGCCAAGTGAACTAGCGCAATAAGGTACAAGGGAAATAAAATACCATGAATCATGCCCATTACGGCTACAGCGGAAGAGATATCTGCAAAATATTTCAGAGGCATAGCAATAAAAATCAATAGAAGTAAGGATACACCCTCCCATATGCCCGCAATTCTGAATCGGCCTGTCACTGTCTTCATAAAGTCCATTCTCACCTTTCCCGCTAATCGTTTGTGAAATATGTAACTTGTAACATGATACAAAAAACCTCAGCGACATCTCTGTACAGATATGTCGTTCTAAAGCACATCTTCAGTATAACGTATGAGTTTGACTCGAAGATGCTTCAAATTTGAATAATTATTGAATCCATAAAACCAGATTCCAGCATCAGGTCTTACGGATTCAAGTCGTCTCACGCTCAATCAGCTGGTATGTCAGCTGTTCGGTCTGCAACTCCACTTTACCCAATACGGCCCACAATAGATGGAAAGCCTGGGTAGCTTGCTCCGCAATCGGATTATGTATGGTCGTGATTCCAAGAACACGGGAAAGCTCGATATCATCAAACCCCACAATGGCAAGTTGTTCCGGTACCTGAATATTCCGTCTGCGTGCTTCACTCAGAATACCGATGGCTGCATAATCATTTGAACATAATACGGCCTGTGGAAGTTCTGACCCTTCAGCCATTCTTCGCATCGCTTCTTCGCCATCGGAGGAGCTAAATACGGAATATTGATATGCTTCAGTCCACACATGCAACCCTCTGCTTTTCATGAAAGATTCATAGGCTTCTCGGCGGCTCTGGGTATTCAAACTTTCAGCCCTGCCAAATGCATTCGCAATTCGGGTGTATCCTCTTGATACCAGATGCTCCAGAGCTAACTTATACCCTTCTGCCTGATCCATCGCAACAGACGGAATCTCGTCATTCCCCATTCGCTGCCAGGAGACAATCGGACCGTATTCCATATAAGCCTTTAATTTCCGAGGATCATTGACACAAGCAATAATAACTAGCCCATCGACTCGTTTACTGCGCAGATCTTCGAACGCCTGCAATTCAATCTCCGGATCTCCACGGGATGTATAGATAATCGTCTGAAACCCAAAATCCATGGCTGTATCAATGAATTGATTCATGAATGTAAGAATGATCTCACCTGTGGTAGAAGTCACAATTCCAATCTGCTTCGTTTGCCCTGTAGATAGCGATATGGCATTTCGGTTGGGAATATAATTCAACTGTTTCATAATATCCGTTATGATCTGTCTTGCTTCATCACTAACATGCGGAGAATGATTAATCACGCGTGACACAGTCGCTTTTGAGTAACCGGACCGCTTCATTATTTCATCAAACTTGGACATCGGAGACTCCCTTCTTGCTAACGAACTATATAAGTTCAACTAAGATTATTTACACTGGCACTTCGATGACAGAACAACCTTCCGATCGCTGTTATCCCCAGATTTTTTGATTCCCTTATCTAAACGGGAAAATCCGGGGATAGCGTATGCTTCCGATGTAGCTTTCTTTCAGAAAGCTTTCAGGCGACCGCTTCGCTTCTTCTGGTTATTTTCTGTCCTCTCCGTTTTCGTGAAATTTTAGTTGAACTTATTTAGAATAATAGTATGCCTCAAATCTGGGTCAAAAGTAAAACTTGACGTGTAACCCGTTACAACGTTTAAGCTTTTTTTATGTCATACATGAACAACCTCTTAATATCAATTTGATGAATGGAGCGATACACATGAGTAACTCTCAAAATCATACCTATCAATTCCCGGGAAATTTCCTGTGGGGTGGCGCAATTGCAGCCAATCAGGCTGAAGGTGCATACAATCAAGGTGGCAAAGGATTATCTACACAGGATGTAGCTCCCAAAGGCATCATGGGGCCAATTACGGAAGAACCAACTGAAGATAACATGAAACTGATCGGTATCGATCTGTATCATCGTTACAAGGAAGATGTGAAACTGTTTGCCGAGATGGGCTTCAAAGTATTCCGTACTTCCATCGCCTGGTCCCGGATTTTCCCAAAAGGGGACGAGCTGGAACCAAATGAAGAAGGTCTGCAATTCTACGACGATCTGTTTGACGAGTGTCACAAATACGGGATCGAACCACTGGTTACACTATCCCACTATGAGACACCTCTTCACTTGTCCAAAGAATACGACGGCTGGGTTAACCGAAAAATGGTTGGATTCTATGAGCGTTATGTAACTGCCGTATTTAAACGGTATAAAAACAAAGTAAAATACTGGCTTACCTTTAACGAAATCAATTCGATTCTTGAAGCACCCTTCATGAGTGGAGGCATCTACACGCCTAAGGAAAAGCTTAGCAAGCAAGATCTCTATCAGGCGATCCATCATGAGTTTGTAGCCAGTGCTTCTGCTGTGAAGCTCTGTCATGAGATCATTCCTACAGCACAGATTGGTTGTATGATGCTCAGTATGCCTACCTACCCGCTGACACCAAATCCAGACGATATGATTAAAGTCATGGAATTCGAACATAGCAACTATTTCTTCGGTGATGTACACGTAAGAGGTCGCTACCCTGGTTATATGAAACGTTACTTCCGTGAAAATGGAATCGAGATTCAGATGGAAGCTGGCGACGAGGAAATGTTACTGAATACAGTAGACTTTATCTCTTTCAGTTATTACATGAGTATCTGTCAGACAGCAGACCCGGAGAAACAAATCGCAGGTGAAGGTAACCTTCTTGGGGGTGTACCTAACCCTTATCTGCCAGCAAGTGAATGGGGATGGCAGATTGACCCGCAAGGATTGCGCTATGTGCTGAACATGTTCTATGACCGTTATCAAAAACCGCTGTTTATTGTAGAGAATGGCCTGGGAGCTGTGGATGAATTGATCACAGGTGCGGACGGTGAGAAAACAGTAGAAGATGACTACCGAATCCAGTATCTGAATGATCATCTGGTTCAGGTTGGCGAAGCCATTGAAGACGGCGTTGAAATTATGGGTTATACATCATGGGGTTGCATTGATGTGGTCAGTGCGTCTTCTGCCCAGTTGAAAAAACGTTATGGTTATATCTATGTGGATCGTCATGACGATGGATCAGGAACACTCGAACGTTATCGCAAGAAATCCTTCCATTGGTACAAAGAAGTGATCAGTAGTAACGGAAAAAGTTTGCAACGTTAAGGTTCTTTAAGCAAATGTAACAGATCCATTCTTCTATCCCCCAGACATTATCACATGAAAAAGTGTCGGTTATACGATACCTTGGCATGTTTTCTGTCTGGGGGATTTATTTTATTTTCAAAAAGAAACACCCGATGCTACACATCGGGCATTCTCATTAGCTACGATCACATTGTTCACTATTTATTCTTCACTATATGTTCTTCACTACATCCCTGCTGTACTTTGTTTTGTCTTCTTCCGTTATCTTGCGAATGACCCTGCAAGGATTACCCGCAGCAATCACACCAGACGGTATACTCTTGGTCACTACGCTCCCTGCGCCGATGATCGTATTATCTCCAATCGTCACACCAGCAAGAACTGTCACACCGCCACCGATCCATACATTATTGCCCACCGTGATGGGTCCAACGATCTCCAGACCTTCATTGCGCTGCTCAACATCATAAGGGTGGCCTGCAGTATAAAATCCGCAATTGGGAGCAACAAAAACGTTATCTCCAAAACTGATTTTTCCTCCATCCAGCATGACAATATTATGATTGCTATAGAAGTTCTCACCAATTTCAATATTATAGCCGTAATCACATACAAATGGCTGTTCAATCAGGAAACGATCCGTCGTTTTCCCCAGCAGTTTCTTGATTATCGCTTCTCTTTCATTGATCTTGGCTGGATGGAGCTGGTTATAATCATAACAAAGCCCTTTGGCATGTATACGCTCTTCAATTAACTCTTGATCATAATTGGCGTTATACAAGAGCCCTAATTGGGATTTCTCTTTTTCAGTCATCATTCCGTAAGCACTTCCCATCTTCTATCTAAAATAAATTAAAGCTCAATCTCTCTAATGATTCTAGCAGGATTGCCGCCCACGATCATATTATCGGGAACATCCTTTGTAACCACAGACCCAGAAGCAATGACCACGTTGTCTCCAATGGTAACCCCCGGATTAATAACGGCTCTACCACCAATCCATACATTATTGCCAATCGTGACTGGCTTGCCATATTCTGCACCCGTATTGCGTTCATGCGGATGGAGTGGATGAGTAGCCGTATAGATATGTACATCTGGCCCCATTAAGCAATGGTCTCCAATACGAACTTCACACACATCTAATATTGTACAGTTAAAATTGGTATAAAAATGATTGCCTACATGAATGTTATATCCATAATCCACATGAATATTAGGTTCCATGCCCAGATGTTCACCTGTAGATCCTAACAGTTCTTTCAATAGCTTGGTGCGAAGCTCACCCTCCGTTTCCGTCGTTTGATTGAACGTCCGCGTCATTTTCCTTGCATACTCTCTGTCCTCAGACAATTGAAGATCCGAAGCCATGTACAGCTCGCCATCCAGCATTTTTTGTTTTTCCGTTTTCGTAGTCATGATCACCGCTCCCTCAATAACAACATGTAACCAAACATTAAATAATACTTTTAAAAACTATTTTAATTATATAGATTACCATGAATAAAGCAAGTTTTGCTCCATATGAAAATGGTTTATTCTTCTGACGTGTACTCTAGCGTATCAACAACAAAAAACCTCTACACCCATTAAACTATGGGAATGCAGAGGTTCAAGCCTTTTATCCAATCTCCAATTTCTTTATTCTAAGCAACCACCTGAACGGTTTTTTCCTTAACGCTAATGGCATAGATGGCAGACACCAAACCAAGCAAAACCAGCACAGAACCAACCCATCCAGTGTTCAGAATCGATGAATGATCAATCACCATGCCACCGATATAGGTACCCAGTGCAATACCTGCATGTGCAATACCTGAGTTGGTGCTGATTAGCGTTTCAGCTGTTTCCGGCGAAGTTTTGATAATGAGACTATTCTGTACAGGCGTAACGGTCCAGCTCAGTGCACTCCAGATGCTTAACAGCAGTAAGAAGGCAATCAAAGGCAATCCCACACTGAACGGAATGACAGCCATACTCACGATAAAGGGAATCAGCACAATGACAATGGCTTTAGCAGGGTGCAGACGATCGGATAACATGCCACCTATGCCTCCACCCGCAACAGCTGCGATTCCAAACATCATATAGATAAAGGTAACCATCGTGGCGCTGGCACCCAGCGTTTCTTGCAGAAACGGTGTGAAATACGCATATAAAGTCAAATGACCCGCAAGCACAAGCAAAGTCGTAGCGTGGATTGCCAACATTTTTGGATTCCACAGAGCCGTTAGCTGTTTCTTCAGGGATACAGCAGGAATAGGCTGCACACGGTCCATCGCAATCCAGATGGCCACCATAACCACTGCTGTCAGAACAGCGATCAGCATAAACACCTCACGCCAGCCTGCCAAGTTACCTACAAAGATTCCAAGAGGTACACCCAGGATAAGCGATGCGCTGCCTCCCATGGTAATGATCCCCACGGCACGTCCTTTGTATTGTGGTTCCACAATACGTGCTGCAAGGGTCAGGGAGAGCACAAAAATAAGTGAACCCGTTGCGGCTCCGAGTGCTCTGCCCGCCATCAGCATGTAAAAGCTGGTACTGAATGCAGAGATCAGGTTACTGATCAGAAAAACAAATAGCGTACACATATATACTTTTTTACGCTCGAATCTGGCCGTCATATTTAACAAAATCGGCGCAGACAACGCATAGACAAGTGAGAAAATAGAGATTAAATACCCGGCTTTCGCCAGGGATAGATGAAGATCCGTAGCAATCAGGTCCAAAATTCCGCCCAAGATCAGTTCAACGGTTCCGACCACAAATGCTGCGATAGCAAGCACATATACTTTCTTATTCATGTTGAATCCTCCTTAAAAAGTTACAACTACGATAGTAACCCATAAAAATGAAAGTTTCAATAGTTATTTTCATGTTTTTTTCAAACAAAGATATAACAAAAAAAAACTATCCTGCGAGAGAATAGTTTTAATAGATCAATCTGGTGAGCAGTTTCTCGATTTCAGCATCCTGTAACAGTTGGTCACCGTATTTTTTGGTAATTTGAGTAAGGGCAACATCATGGTAGAAATAATCGGTCATTGCTTTGACAATCGGTTTGGACATCGTCTTGATCGCTCTCCAAGAATCATGCTCTACACCGGCAAACAGCAGATACGCATGATCCACAATGAGCAGCTGTGAAGGCTCTGGTGCGTCGAGCAATGGAATCAACGAGTATTTCCGGGTTAAGGATGTCTCCATTCCCCCAACGGCAAGCACTTCAACGTACACGCCCTGCTTTTCTTTCCGCTCCAGCAGTTCACGATATTTCTCCATTCGCTCGTTCCAGGCAAGAAAAAGAATCGATGAGTCTGCTTCCTCGATAAGCTGTTCAATATTCGATGCGATAGATGATTCATCTTTTAACGTCCAGATATGCTCGTCCGTGAATGTACGTTTGATTTTGTAACGCTTCAGTTCCTCAATATCTTTCTCGAAATCTGCCTTAATCTTATGGATAATGGACTGAAGATCAACGGCCATATATAATTTTTTCTTCCCATCCATCGTTGTTAGCACCGTTCCCTTGTCGATTAACCGGTTGAGCACTTCATAGATCTTGGCTTTGGGGACGTTGGAGTGATTAACAATGGATGTGGCATCAAGCGGTTCATCCTGTGCAAATATAGCCTCATAGACCTGACTTTCATATTGTGTAAAACCGAATTTCTGCAACATGTCTGGATAGGCGCATCCCTTCTTATTGTGTCTGGTCTATCTAGTTTAGACGGCTATACTGCCCATGTCCAGTATGTCCCAATTGATCTTGGTGAAAGTCGTATCGCAATAAGTATTAGGGATGTACCTCAAATAAAATTACTTTTCAATGGTTATATTAAGAATCGGAATACACATTTCGCTTATGAAAGGAGTTGTAGGAACAGATGGAGAGTACTCAAGATTTTGTGAAAAAAGTTAACGAAAATGCCGAAAAAGCACGCCATAACAAAAACAATGGTAAAGGAACTCCGGGGGACAAATTACCATCGAAGCAACACTCCACGAATAAGTAGGGTCTATTTATTAAACAGCATGTCTATGGTCTAGCACCTTTTCATCCTTTTTTCATCTACTATTAAGAACCTTAATAGAAAAGAGATGATTAGGATGGCTCGTGTCAATGCTGTTCCACAACCGGATCTGGTATTAATCTATTGGTCTAGAAATCCGCTCATTCCCGGTTCTGCGCGCAGAATCCAAAGTGTGCGTGTAATTGGTAATACATCTCCATGTACGTTCACACTGGTTCCCGGTGCACGGCTGATCAATGCACTGAACTGCTTGCTGGACAATGATATTGGATTCAAAGTGGTATACCGCTACAAAACGTCTGAAATCAGTGGGGTTCTGTTATTGAAACGCAGATAAACCCAATTAAAAAAACGGTGCCTCTCCTTAGGGGAGCGCACCATTTCTATTTTTTCTTTGATCTTATGAAATTCAACCCTTTTATTGGTTAGCTGCGATGGTGTCGTTCACTTCTTTTGTGATCTGATCCCCGCCAAGTTTCTTCCAATTGGCTACAAAGTTATCGAACTCGTCAATCGACAAGTTACCATAGATGATTTTCAGAAACGTCTCGGCTCTCAGTTTGTCAAGTGTTGCTTGCTTCGTATTCATCGTTCTCGTTGGTGCATAGATGAATTCATTCATAACAATCAGGTCATTATCCCGATAGTATTTAATCACACCTTGTGAACTCTCTGGGCCAAAGATACGCTCCATATGCCACTTATCGAGATTCCCATTCCGATAATCCATAATATCGTCATAGAACAGCTTCGCTTCGAGTTCCAATCCAGAGGTATCTCCTGTTTTTAGCGCCTGCTCTACTTCATCCTGTGCTTTCACATTTTTGTTGGCTGGCAGATTGGAGACTGTCGCATTATGAAAACCAAGACCTGTCAGTCCATTCAAATAAGCAGCCCGTTCTTCCTTGGCAGACTCACCGAACATTTTTTCAGCCTGGAAATTAAGAAGTTTAATCAACGCTTCTGGATGCTCGTAGCCTTTGCGAACGGCAAATATACCGCCCAGACTAAGATGATTCTGTGTTTTGGCTGGCTGATCATCAATCGATTGAACCGGGTAAGCCATCCAGTCGATGTTTTTGTCTTTCTTAATCATACTGCTAACCTGAAAAGGTGCCCATTGTGGCAGGAAGAACATGCCTGACTTGCCTGCATTCACATCCTCCATCATTTTAGCAAAATCCTTCACGCCAAATTCGGGATCAAGCACACCCTTCTGATACAGAGTCTGAAGTTCACGCAATCCTTCTTTCACTTCCGGTTGGATCGTTCCATTCACGACTTGACCTGAAGCATCCTTAATCCAGGTTTCGAGGTAACCATGATAACCGAGCAAGAACGCATTTATAGGTAAATCTTTGTTCAAGGCAATTCCGTACGTATCATCTTTGCCATTTCCGTCTGGATCTTCGAAGGTAAAGGCTTCTGCAATCTGGATGACATCCTGCATGGATTTGGGTGCCTCAAGACCGACCTTTTTTAGCCAATCCTGGCGTATCCAGATCATATCAGAAGAATCCAGCGAGCCCGGGAAGCTTACCATGGCATATATTTTCCCATCCTTCGTTACCGGCTTCAGACCTGCTCCATCCTCAGCAGACATGAACTCCTTCACCAGTTCGGATGCATACTTGTCATATACTTCGGTCAGATCCTCCAGCATTCCCGCTTCATGAAGTTGTTCGAATTGAACAGCACTCACTTTCAGTACATCCGGCAGATCACCACTCGCCAGCGTGACATTCATCTTATCGTTATAATTGGCATCCGGAACGATCCATTCGTACGTTACATCAATACCGAGTTCATCCTTGTACCCTCTGGTCCAGATGTTGTTGGCGTGTGTATCTCCTTGGGCGAGCGATTCTTTCCCTGTTTCATTCATGGTGGAAGTCAATTTAATGGGTGGGTCATATTTCGTAAGTGGTCCTCCCGCATCCTGCTGTGTATTCGGCGCTGCTTCATTCTCGGCACTTCCCGCACCAGACGAACAGGCAGCAAGCGTGGTGGCCAGCACCATGGTTAATGTTAATAATGAGAACTTTTTGAATGATATATTCATGCGAATCCCCCTTTTTTCTCCTCCCGTGAGGTATATAAGATGAACTATAAATATTAAACATCCACTCCGATAGCAGAATAACCTTCCGATCACTGTTATCCCCAGATTTCCTTTATCCCTTTTTCTAAGGGAGAAATCTGTTGATAAAGGTGAACGCTTCGCTTCTTCAGTTTTTTTCTGCTCTCTCCGTTCATGGTTTAATTTGACTCATCTTATATATAATTTTATTTTATAAAGAAAGCGCTATCACTTCGAGTGTACCCCGTTGACATCTGGTATCTTTGATTTACCATTTGAAATATCATTTAACTTTTCTGATCCCGATACTCTTGAGGGGTGCAGCCTGTTGCTTTTTTGAAGAAACGATAAAAATAATGTTGATCACTAAATCCAACCTTCGCAGATATTTCATGCATCTTGCAAGAAGAACCCAGAAGCAACTCTTTGCTTCGCTCCACTCTACGGTCATGGATGTAGTCGGATATGCCTTTACCTGTAATTCGTTTATACCAACGCGACAGATAAGAAGGGTTAAGAGAGACTTCCTGTGCGATCCGTGTGAGTGAGAGGTCATCCTCCAGATGGTGCTTGATGTATTGATGGATCGTAATCAGAATCTGTGATTGGTCGTTCACGCGGGCATCGCTTCGTTTCGAGATCATCCATTCGTATGCCGATTGATAAAAGATGACCAGATCGGACCATGCCGTATGGATGTCAAAATGCAGCATTTGGGACAGCGATATTTCGTCCATTGCCGACTCGTACAACCCTAGTTCATGCAGGACTTCAATAAGTATACTTGCTGCACCCGTATACGTTTTCATACGAAAGAACGGATCTTGAAGTCCCTCCTTCGCCGCCTCGGTCCATTTATGGAATGACTCTATCCATTCTCGATCCCCGGCGGTTATTCGCTGTTTGATCTGATCCAGATGCAGCGCTACAACACCCTGTTGATTCATAATGCTAGGGGTGTATGGCAATTCATCCTGGATATTTACACGCAAGAGCTTCTCCATCCCAAACCCTGGGCTCTCATGAATCGACAGGCGTAACTGCGCGATCGCCTGATTAACCCTGCTCCACTCTACCGCTTGCTCGCTGACCATAATGGAAACAGACAGGTTCAGGCAGTCCGCACAGGATTGCTGCACAGACTCCAGTGTGCCATAGACAAAACGAAGGGTCTGGTTCCAGCTGTCCGGCTGACTCCCTCGTTCCCCTTGCGTATTAGATATGTGTGACGAATGCGCCTCTTGCGATTGAATAAAACACGCGATGACCTGAGTGTCCAGATCAATCGCCTTCACCCTGGCCTTGTCTTGCAGCAACTCCTCCGCAACATTGGCAACGGCATAGCGGATTAGACTGCGATCCGCCTGGGATTGATAGTTGTTCCATTCTTCTACCCGGATGATCACTGGAATAACGAGTTGATCGGATTCGAAAGGTAGCTGCACAGCATCCAGTTCTTCTTGAAGTGAAACGGTATCATGTCTATCCGTTCGCTTAAGTACATCCAGCAGCAATTGACGCTGTAACTGGGGCAGCGCTCGCGGTAATTTACTGCGAAACCAGGCAGCTTGGTAGCGAAAATCATTCTCTTCCGAGATCTGTGCTAATGCCCGTTCTACTGCAGCCCGAATGTGGTTCATGCCCTCTGTCTTTAACAGGTAATCAACAACGCAAGGATTTCGAATGGCTTGGTGTGCATAATCGAATTCGTTATGTCCCGTCAGTAATAGAACTTTGCATCGTGGCCACCGGTCCATAATCTGCTCAATCAACTGCATGCCATCCATGCCAGGCATACAGATATCGCTGAGTACAATATCAATCTTTACCAAGTTCAACCAATCAATAGCTTCATAGGCAGAGTATGCCTTGATTATCTCCATGTCCTGTAGATTTGCTTTTTGAAAGAACGCATACAGTCCGTCCAGAATAACAGGTTCATCATCGACAATAAGCATCCGCTGCATAATCCTACTCCCCTTTCCATGGAATCTTCACTATAATGCACAATCCACCGAGCTCACTTCGCTGTGCTGTAAGACCATAGACAGCCCCGAATTTGATTCTTAATCGCTGATTCACATTCATTAGCCCGGTTATCTCTTCGTTTCCATGTTTCCGATCTGTCTCTTCGAAGGAGGATTGCAAGTAATTCAATGTTGCGTCGGTTAACTGATCCCCGTCATCCTCGATGCGAATAGACAGGTTATCCTGATCCTTTTGGTACGAAACCTGTAGAATACCTCCCTTGCTACGTTTGGCTAGTGCATGCTCAAACACATTCTCTACGATCGGCTGAATCATGACTCTGGGAACAGAAATAACTCTGTACCTTGCATCCAGATCCTCCAATTCCAATTGAATCCTCGAACCAAACCGGATTTTTTGAATGGACGCATAGACCAGCGCATGGTCAATCTCAGCCCCCAACGATACTTCCGTATGAGAATCACGGGACATATACCTGAAATATTGACCCAGGTAGTCGGTGAATTCCTGAATGAGCTCCACATTCTCCACTTCAGCCATTTGTTTGATGCTGAATAGACTGTTGTATAGAAAGTGAGGTTGAATCTGGGATTGCAGGTGCTTCAGTTCCGCTTCACTTGTTCGAATCCGTGCAACATAATTCTCATCGATCAAAATATGTAAGCGCTCTATCATATGGTTGAATCGAGAGTATAAATAGCCGAATTCATCCCGTCTGGATGAAGGAATATGTACGCTTGTCTGGCCCTGCTCTGCCATCCTGAATCCTCGAATGAGCACCGCTAAGGGTTGGTGAATCGATCTGTAGATCGAAAACGAGAAGACAACAATGATCACAACCGACATGAAGGTCACCATCCATAACCATACGTTGTATTGTTCCAGCGGTGCGCTCAGCACATCTTGCGGAATAGTGGCTGTCAGCGTGAACGAGTGATCCTTATCATGTAACGAATAATAGAGATATGGATCAGATTGGAACTTCGTAACTTGCATGGACTCGGATGGTTCAGGTGAAACTGTTCGAATCGGGTTTACAGATGCTGGCTGCTCTGAAGAAGAGATCACTACATGTTGCTGTTCACCAAAACTCAGTGTAATCTCACTTTCACCCGTTTCCGACAGCTGCTGCAAACGGTGTTTCAGTTCTTCAGCAGACAAGCGTATCCCTAATATGAAATTAGGTGGCTCCTCATGGTTCATGTTATACGGATTACTTTTCAGGAAATAGAGATCGTTATTGGAATGCGATAATTCGCCATTCAGATTCCCCATCGTCGCGAGCAGATTCTTCCACTCGGTATCCTCTACGTCCCGAATCCCGTCCACCGCACTGACTCGTTTATGCAGAGCGGGAACATAATACACCACATCACTAATGTAGGGACTCGTCACCATAATCTGACCCAGCTTATTGTGAATGTTGTTCAGACTGGACGTGACTTCATATCTGCTCATAATCGCGGCTCGTGTACTTAGCGTGGACATGGGTTCATCAAATGAAAATTCGGTAACTAGTGCACTCATTCGCTCCAATTCGAATTGCAGATGATTATGGTAGAAGTACAATTTGGACTCATGTGCTTTCTCCACCTCCGTCTGCATTTGTTTGGAGCTGAGTTGCGTAATCATAATGCTTATCCCGTACAAGGGCAGAATGACCAGTACAAAAGCAATCATCAGTTTGACGACAATGGATGACTCTCTCCATCTCCCCTGGATGACTCTCAATATTCCATCTCCCCTCTCCTCAATAGCAAAAAAGGAGCCAGTAATCGGCTCCTTCCATCGATCGGTTTTCCTCCTATCGATCTTATCCCTTTACACTTCCGACGACAAGCCCATGAACGAAATACCGCTGCAGGAACGGATACACGAGCAGAATCGGAATAACGGACAAAAAGATCTGGGAAGCTTGGGTTGTTCTATCCGATACCTGACTTAAGAGCGTTGCATCCTCTAGCGTCATCATCTCGCTCTGAATCATCGTCACCTGCTGTAACATGGACTGAAGATATGTAGCCAGCGGATAGCCTTCCGGGCTCTTCATGTAGATCATGCCATCGAACCAGGCATTCCAGTGTCCCACCATGGCAAACAGCGTAATGGTCGCGATACTGGGAAGAGAAATAGGAAGATAGATGCTGCATAGGGTGCGGAAATGTCCTGCCCCATCCATCCAGGAAGCTTCTTCAAGCTCCTTCGGCAATCCCCGGAAAAAATTAAGCATTAGAAGTACATTGAAGATCGGAACGGCGCCCGGTAGAATCAAAGCCCAGATGGAATCCAACAGCCCCGCTTCCTTAACCACCAGGTAACCCGGGATCAATCCTCCACTGAATAACATGGTGAATACGAAGATCCAGGCATAGAACGTTCTTGAACGGAATTTGGCAGCCTCTTTGGAGAGCGGATAAGCTACGAGAATCGTGAAGATCAGATTGGTCGTAACCCCCAGAACGACACGAAGAAGGCTTGTGCCGAATGAGTTCAGGAATTGCTGATTTTCCAGAATGTATTGATAGGAGGACAACGTGAAATCGACAGGCCAGAATGTGACGCTTCCCGCTTTTACCGCATCACTTGAACTAAATGAAATCGCTAATATATTCACAATCGGGAACAGGCATAACAAGGCAAGAATCGTCAGGATGACGTAGTTAAACCCTAGAAACCACCGATAGGCTCTTGAAGCATGGTGCATGATTCTGCCTCCTTTCTAGAATATCCGATAATTCGCGAACCGATAGGCCAAGAAATAACCAAGTCCGATAAAAATGAAAGACACGACAGATTTGATCAGACCCAACGCTGTCGATACAGAATACTGAGCATCCTGCAATCCGATGCGGTAGATCATCGTATCCAGAATATCTCCTGATTCATATACCAATGGATTATAGAGGTTGAACACTTGGTCAAAGCCACCGTTAAGTACGTTACCCAGACTAAGCGTTACCATCAAAATGACGATCGGGCGAATGCCTGGCAGCGTGATATGCCATGTCTGCTTCCATCTTCCCGCACCATCCATAACAGAGGCCTCATACAGAGATTTATCAATATTAGTGAGGGCAGCCAGATAGATAATGGTCCCAAATCCGAATTCTTTCCATTGGTCTGTGATGACAAGTATGTAAGGGAACCACTCGTTACTGGCCAGGAATTGAATCGGGTCAATGCCCACGGCTTTCAGCAACATATTAACGATCCCGGTGCTTGGAGATAACACATCCACGATGATTCCCGCCAGAATAACCCATGAGAAAAAGTGAGGCATATAGATCACCGTCTGAATCGTTCGTTTAAATCCTGTCTTGCGAACCTCGTTGAGCAATAAGGCTACAAGTACCGGAATTACCAAGCCGGACACAATTTTCATCGTCGATATAAATACCGTATTCCATACAACCTGCGAGAACCCCGGCAGATCGAACAGATACCTGAAATTGTCCAAACCCACCCAATTTAGATTTTTGAATCCGGCAATGGGAGAGAAATTCTGAAAGGCAATAGAGAGACCTGCCATCGGAATGTAACCGAATACAATAATAATGAGCAGTCCAGGCAGAATCATAAGATGAAGCGGAACGTTTCGGATAAATTGTTTGTAGTTGGAACGCATAGCTGACTCCTCCTTCAACGTTTATTATAGGAGCAGCCAGATCACCGCAATAGTGTGGGCTATTTACTTTGGGTATCTTTTGTTGACTGCTTTCCACAGTTCAACAGCATATCCCAAAAAAGAAACGAATCAGTTGCAATTCTATTCTTGAGGCATTAGAATGAACTCTTTTGGAGATATGCATAGACATAGATATGTTGGACAGGGTTTGTTAACTACAATATGAAACCTTACAATCCTGTGTACGTAATGTAATATTTACCTATTAGGATATAGAGTAAACCGTTATTTATTTTGATTACAATGAGGGATATTATGAAAAAACAGTTTATGGTACTTGGTCTTGGACGATTCGGTTCAAGCTTGACACACACACTCATTAAAAATGGGCATGAAGTGCTCGCAGTAGACAAAAGCGAAACTCTTGTTCAGGAAATTTCAACGGTAGCAACCCATGCCGTACAAGCAGATTGTACTGACAAATCAGTCCTTATGGAGCTTGGGGCAAGCAACTTTTCACACGCCATTGTTGCGATCGGCGAAGATCTGCAAGCAAGTATACTGACCACTCTGTTATTGAAAGAACTTAATGTGCCCAAAGTAACAGCAAAGGCCAAAAATGATAACCACGGTAGTGTGCTTAGCAAGATCGGTGCGGATCAGATTGTTTACCCTGAACGTGACATGGCCACGAGACTCGGTAATCAGCTTAGTTCAGACAACATCATAGATTCCATTGAATTGTCTTCAGATTATAATCTGGTCGAGATCAAAGCTCCCTTAAGCATGAATCAGAAGACATTGCTAGAACTCAATATTCGGGCTGAATATGGATGTACCGTTATCGCCATCAAAACGGGGAATAACCTGAATATCTCGCCCATGGCGGAAGACACCGTCCGTGCGGGAGATATGCTCTTGTTAATAGGTAGTAACGATGACATTCGAAATCTGGAGAGTGATTATGAAACAAAGAGATAAACGCGTGACGGGAACTTCGGCTCTGACGAACATTGAATCGATTGTGAACAAGTTGAAAAATAATATGAGTCCTCCCCAACTCATCATGATGATCTTCTTCACTCTCATCTGGATCGGAGCCATATTGCTTGCACTGCCCATATCTTCAAGTACTGGGACTTCCATCGGTTTACTTGATGCCTTGTTCACAGCAACCTCTGCTATATGTGTAAATGGGCTGATTGTCTTGGATACAGGGAGTGTCTTTTCAACATTCGGACAGGTCATCATCATGATTTTGATTCAGGTTGGTGGACTGGGGTTCATGACACTAGGTGTAATGGTTGCCATTATTCTGGGGAAACGGATTGGCTTGAAACAGAGGCTTCTTATTCAACAAGCTACCAATACCTCCTCAGCTCAAGGTCTGGTTAAGCTATCCATGTATATTGTACTTATAGCCTTTGCTTTTGAAGCGCTGGCTACAGTGGTTCTTACATTGCGCTGGCAGAGCGATTTGGGATGGGGACAAGCTTTCTATTACGCCATATTCCATTCCATCTCTGCCTTCAATAATGCGGGTTTCTCTCTTTGGAGTGATAGCCTCACCCCATTTGTTGGTGACCCGATTGTTAATCTTACGGTCATTACACTCTTTATCATTGGCGGCCTGGGTTATATTGTGGTTGTGGATGTATTCCGCAAACGTTCATGGAGAAAGCTCTCTCTTCATTCAAAAATTGTGTTAATCGGTAGTTTTTCTCTTTACTTGATTGGATTCCTTACCATTTTTTTACTCGAGAGTTGGAATCCTTCAACGTTCGCTGATTTATCTTACAGTGAACGTATATGGGCTTCTCTATTTCAGGGCACCGCTCCTCGAAGCTCTGGATTCAATACCATTGACATTGGAAGTATGTTGGCCACATCTCAATTTTTCATTATTATTCTAATGTTCATTGGGGCTTCTTCCGGCGGAACAGGTGGAGGAATTAAAATCAATACTTTTGTGGTCCTTGTTCTTGCGACCATACAAACATTTCGGGGCGGCGGACAGATTCATGCTTTTGAGCGTAAAATTGCAGAAGAAACAGTAATGCGTGCACTCGCTGTTGTCTTAAGTTCTCTCGCCTTTGTGCTAGGGATCTCCATTCTTCTCTCCATATCCGAAGGCATTCTTGAAAATCATTTTCTGGATGTTCTGTTTGAAGCCACTTCAGCATTTAGCACCACAGGACTCTCGATGGGTCTGACAAGTGAGTTGAGTGTTGCCGGTAAAATTATAGTCTCTATTACGATGTTTGCAGGACGATTGGGACCATTAACTCTGGCTTTTGCACTGGCTCAGAAGAAACGCACATCCAAAATCGGTTATGCAGAGGACCATGTCCTTATTGGTTAACATACCGTACTAAGGACATGTTAATCCTTTTGTGGAAAAGTAATTGTTTTTTAGTTCAAAACAAGTTCCATAGCAAAACGCCCCCTTATCGCAAACGACAGATGTCTGCTTAAGGGGGCCTTTATTTATATATTTTGCTTACAGAAGATCCATAATAAGAACATTTACCGAATGAGCTGACAAACCAACGATCACTGATTCACCATTCAATTTTATCTTCTGTTCTTGGGGAACCACTTTCTCATCATTCTTCTGATTTACATTCGGAATATGCACCAAATGATCTTCTCCAGTAAGTGTGATCAATCTGGCTGAAGCATCAACCTTCAGATCCTGAAGGCAAATCCGGGTTGATTTATCCACGCCATCTGCATTCACCAGTTTCACATACACATGCCGTGCGTCCTTTGTAACAGAGTGGAATACTTCCCGGTTGTAAGCTTCCAGCTTGTAATCCAGAACCTTGCTGATATTGCGACCGTCTGTATAGGAGCAGATCAGATTCTTTCCTGTATCTCCACCATAGTTAACCGTGATTGTGTAATCGGTCCCATTCTCGAGTGGTTCATAGTTGGCCGCTCTCAGGTTACCCGCTGCCGAACTGGATGAATAGTCTCCCAAGGTATAACCCTCAATCCCTTGTTTGTACACCTTCACCGCTGTGGCACTTCCCCCGTAACTGATTGCGTACTCAATGACATCCTTGTTCTCGGACGAGATATCTGTCAGTCCCACGCCGATGTAAAAACCATCCTCACCTGAAATTCTTTCAGCCTCAACCTGCACCTTGTAGTTAGTCCATTCGTCATTCAACAGGTACAATCCATTCAATCCACTTGATTGTGCCTTCAAAATGAGTCCTTTTCCTTCGGCCAACGTGTATCCTTCCGATCCGGGAATCTGGTTCCATGCCTTACTAAGCTCTGTACGTTCCCTGAAATCTTCCTCTAGCAATATGGTGCCATCCACATTGGACGTGACCGTGACTCGTTTCACCACGATGTCTGCATGACCTGTTGCAATCTCGATGCCGCCACGCGGAATGAGATGCAGGGGTTTGCCTTTGCTATAGGTGGAGAATGAAGTCTCGAGCACCTGATCTCCTACATATTTTGCAAAAAGCTGCTGTACATAATAATTCGGTGTATACCATACCGTTTCATCATCAAACCAGATGCAGTCCGGCGTCCAGCGGTAGGTACCGTCCGTTAGTACTTTGTTGAACAATGGCGCATAGGCAGCCAAACGAACAACGTCTGCATTATTTTCAAATCCGGTCATGATCGCAGCTTCTGCGACCGCTCCTGCCAGCGTGTTTTTGTCCGTGGAAGCATATTCTCCCACAAATACTTTGGATGTTTCTTTCCAATCGATACTTCCGTCTTCAAGATAGGCCCGGTCATAGTAGTTGTATCGATCTACGTTATTCAGCAAATATTCATTGGAGCGGTAGTAGTGCTCATCTGCAATGGTGTCCATATAATTGTCCTGATTCTCATACCAGGTTACCGTCTCCTCAATCACCTCAGTACCATCGGCAAAAGCCACTTGAGCTGATCCGGTCAGATTTCCGCTGAGGAACTTCCATCCTTCCTGATACGCATCATCATCCGCCTGAGCACCAACCGTCGAGATAATATGCAGCTCATGATCAGGATAGTTCTGTTTCATGTACTCATCTATCGAACGTTTGAATACTTCGAAGTTGGCAAAAAATTCAGTGCCCCAGTTCTCATTGCCTACGCCCAGATAACGAAGATCAAACGGTTCAGGATGTCCCATCTGGCTTCGTACCGCTGCCCATTCGTTGTGTTCAAAGTCTGTACTGAGCGCAAAGTCAATCAGATCTGTAAAGTTGCGGATATAATAATCCCTTAAAGCGCCACCCGCAGGGTGAGCATAATCCGAGCGTGCCTGACACAACACACCGCAAGCCATGACTGGAACCGGAGCGGCATTCAGATCTTCCGCCAGTTGGAAGTACTCCATATAACCGAGGCCCATCGTCATCATGTAACCCCAGACATTATAATTCTCTTTGCGGAGCTCAACCGGACCCACAGAATCCTTCCAGTCGTATACGTTGTCCCAAATAAATGATCCTTCCGAGATACATCCTCCCGGAAAACGCAAGAACTTCGGATGCAGATCTGCCAGTGCCTGGATTAGATCTTTTCTCAATCGATAGTTCGGATTACCTGTGTAGTTGGCATGTGCCGTAGCCGATATTCCCTCTTCTGTCGGATCAGCTCCCCATACATTCTGAGGGACTAAGGACACCATATCGATCGAGATGTCACCTGCAAACGTAAGTGCCAGTTGACCAAGTACAGTCTCCGTTCCAATCAGAGACAAACCGTATTTCTTCCAAGTGTTCCCGCCTTCAACATGCAGCGTTACCGAATCACTGATGGATATGTCCCTTCCATCCTGCAATTGAACGGTGATTGTTCCTGCCGATTCTGCTTTTGCCCATACGGTAAAGTCATAGGATTCACCCTGCTTGATGGACATGGCACAATGCTGGTTGGAGTCGGAGAATCCACGATTTCGAATCGTTGCCCCATCCTGAACCGTTACATAATAAGCATTTACTTCAGGGTCTTCCACGTTAAAATGAACGTTTAGTCCATCCGTATGTTGTACGAGCATTTTCTCCGTATCGCCTGACCAGGCAAACAAAGGTTCACGATTTCGACCTGTCGAACAACCACATTCTCCAGAGTCATGCGAGTACGTATCAAATGCAAAAGATTCAAATGATCGATTCTGGACAAGCTCCGCATAGATTCCGCCATCTGCCGCATTGTTAATATCCTCGTAGAACAGCCCATACATGACTTCACTGATATCAGCTACCTTCTGATCTCCATGGATGGTGACCGTATAAGGCGGGAGATGCGCGGGCACAACAGACACGTCAAAGCGTTGACTCTGCTCACTATCACCTCTGTTCAGAAGCGCACGGAGCGTAACCTCTTGTGCCGATGTGATTGCCTGGACCTCTCCGTTCTCGGTCAGGACTTCCGGATTACTGGAACTCCATTCAACACACACTTTACCACCCAACAAGTGTGCCGGCAGTGACACATCCTTGGTGATGATTCGGTTGGGGAAGGACAAGTACTTGTCCGCCGCAAGCTTCACAATCGCTTCATCTGTCAGTGATTCACACATGACTTCAATGACTTCATCCATGGTAAGCGCTGCTTGGTAGATCCGAAAGTCGGATAACGAACCTGCAAAGTCCACATCCGCTGCATACTGGGAACGTGCAATATAATTCTGGCTATAATTCTCAGAATCGGTGAAAGAGTCAAACCATTCGCGTAATTTGGCATAATTGCCACTGGACGTCTGACTGATCGATCCATCTGCCGCCTTCTCCCCGTTCACATATACAATTGGCCCTGCACTGCTCAAAGTCCCCCCGTGGCTGCCTGTTACAGAGAGTGCAATATGTATCCATTCTCCACTTGCAACTCCCCGGCTTGGGTGGACAACCAGATTATCACCAGCATATAACGTACCCAAGAGCTGACGTGTCAAAAATAAATACGGTCCCTTCTCCCCTTTACCAAAGTCAAAAATGCGTTCCCACACATTAGACCCCTTGCCCAGAAACACCCAAGCGGCAATCGTAATCCCTGTGTTATCGCTTACATCCCGAAGCAGATCCGAAGGTAATTGCAGATAAGAAGTTCCATTCGCTCCCCCGTTGAAAGTTACCGCCGATCTGCCTTTCACCTCGGATACCACAGGTAGGATTTCACCTTTGGCTATACCATCATGTCCCTTACCGGAACTGTCCTTTCCGATCTGAACGGTATCTTCGAACGTGTATTGTGTGATTAATTGATTTTGATATGTGCTCATGTTTTTACCTCCTATGTAGTTGGGAATTGTCGGTTTACGCTTTTGATTCGTATTAATATAAAATGATTGATAAATAGTTAAACACATTACTTAAACGTAATAATATCGCATCATTGATCCCAATTTCAATCCTAAATTTGAGAAAGACGACTGGTTTATTTGAATGTAATGAGCTGTATCGGCTCTTCCCGTCTCTCTTTAATTATTCATTTTAGTCTTATAAACATTATATTTATGGTTTACAAACATATAAACCAATTGATAATATAACAAATGAAAGCGCTTGATTTATGAGTTGTTCCAAAGGAGGGCTGCCAAACCTTATATCGTGTGTTGCCAAGTATCGGCTAATTTTTCATTCCGGAAATAGGAAAGGGGAAACGTATGAAACGTTATTGGGTACGCGTACTTAACATTTCTGTACTAAGCACCGCATTAATTACTGCAACAACTTTGGCGCCGGTCTCGGTGTTTGCAAATGCTTCAGGGACAACTGTGGGTGACTCGCAGACCTCCACCACCTCTATCGCAACTCCTGCTCCATCATTCAAAAATGTTTCCGTTCATGACCCTTCTGTCATTAAAGTGGATGATACGTTTTATATTTTTGGATCTCATCTGCAAGTAGCCAAGTCCAAAGACTTTTTGAACTGGGATTTGGTCGCATCCGGCGTTACAGATAACAATCCTGTTGTCCCCAATGTAACCAAGGAATTCGCTGAAGCGCTGGAATGGGCGCAGACGGATACGTTATGGGCGGCAGATGTCATTCAGCTTGCGGACGGCAAATTTTATATGTACTACAATGCTTGTAAAGGGGACTCCCCGCGATCAGCGCTCGGCATTGCTGTCGCAGACAACATCGAAGGGCCTTATAAGGATCAAGGCATTCTGTTGAAATCCGGCATGTGGGATCAGATCAGTGAGGATGGTACCATTTACGATGCAACGATTCATCCCAATGTGGTTGATCCGGATGTCTTTTATGATAAAAACGGCAAGTTATGGATGGTGTATGGCTCATACTCCGGGGGGATTTTCATTCTGGAGATGGATGCAACGACAGGCAAACCACTGCCGAATCAAGGTTATGGCAAAAAGCTGACCGGAGGCAATCATAGCCGTATTGAAGCACCTTACATGCTCTACAGTCCCGAAACCGATTATTATTATCTGTACCTGTCTTACGGTGGACTAGGTGCTGATGGAGGATACAACATTCGTGTTGCTCGCTCCCAAACACCGGATGGGCCTTTCCTCGATGCGGAAGGAAACGATATGATCAACGTTAAAGCTGACAAGGATAAACCATTGTTTGATGATCGTTCTATTGAGCCTTTTGGAGTCAAATTAATGGGGAACTTCCTGTTCGAGAGACAGATCGGTGATCCGGGCACAGGCCTAGGTAGCGGCTATGTATCGCCAGGACATAACTCTGCTTATGTTGATCCGGAGACTGGCAAACAGTTTCTTATCTTCCATACCCGCTTTCCAGGGCGTGGCGAAGAGCATGAAGTTCGCGTACATGAGATGCATATGAATGCAGATGGTTGGCCCGTTGTTTCTCCATATCGCTATGCGGCTTTGGGAGAGGATACAACGCAACTGACAACTCAGGATATCGCTGGTCAGTACCAATGGGTGAATCATGGTAAGGACATCACGGCGGACATTAAGTCATCCCAGACCGCTCAGTTCACGGCAGATGGGCAGATTCATGGTGCCGTGACAGGAACTTGGAGTCTTGACGCAGACAACAAGGTTCAGATCACTTCGAATAACGTTGTGTACAAAGGCGTTTTCACACATGAATGGAACTCGGAATCTCAAAGTACGGTTCTGACCTTTAGCGCCCTCTCCTCCTCCGGAATTGCCATCTGGGGAAGTCAAGGTGTTGAACGGAGTGATCAGGACATTGTAGATGCGGTGAAAAAGGACCTGAGCATTAGCAATACGGATCACGTGTTCTTCAATCTGTCTCTGCCTACCAAGGGAACAAGTGATGCAGACATTACGTGGAAAAGCTCCAATGCTTCGGCTCTATCCGCTACAGGTGTAGTGCAGCGACCACGCGCTGGTAAGGGTGATGCCAAAGTCAAATTAACCGCCACGATTCGTAAAGGAACTGCGGTAAGCTCCAAAACGTTTAACGTTATCATTCCACAGCAAGCGGTAAGCCCATTGCTCGGGGAGTATACTTTTGAACACAAGAAACTTGCCAAAGTCGCACAGGATTCCAGTAAAAACAAATATCACGGACAAGCCTTTAATGTGGTCAGTTCTACTGCTGGTGGCAAAAATCAGGCTGCCACATTTAACGGAACCGACAGTTACATTCAGTTACCTGGACTCATTACAGATACAACGGATTTCACGTTTAGCGCCTGGATCAATTGGGACGGTGGCGGGTCTTGGCAGCGTATTTTCGACTTTGGAAATGGCTTGACGAGGCATATGTTCCTTACTCCCTCCCAACATAATGGGGCATTACAATTCACCATCCATAATGAGGGACGGGATCAGAGCCTGATTGCAGCAAATCCACTGCCTGTTAAAGAGTGGGTTCATGTCGCTGTAACCCTTCAGGGCGATGTAGGAACTCTGTATGTAAATGGTACATCGGTTGCAAGCAGCTCTGAGATTACTTTTAACCCGAAAGATCTGCAGGTAACGGAAGCTTATGTAGGCAAGAGTCGTTATACGGCTGATCCGTTCTACAAAGGCAGTCTGGATAACGTAAGAGTGTATGATAAAGCTTTAACAGCCAAGGAAATCCAGCGTCAGGCCAAAGAAAAGCCTTAACTCAGAGTCCCCTATCGCGAGCGGTTGGGCTCCATCATAGTGCACACATCAATAAAGCAGCCAATGTATTGAACCGAACCCTTTGTGAGACACGACTAACAAAGGAGTTTCAGTTCATTACATCAGGCTGCTTTATTGTCACTTTGAATAATGAATAACCATGTTCAATCTGTTCGACTTAGCACCGGAGTTAATGTAGGCATGGGGCTTGTCTGCACGGAAACGGATCGACTCCCCTTGGTTCACCATATATTCTTCCGTCCCTACCCGAATCGTAACTTCTCCTTCAAAGACAGTAATAAATTCTTCCGTACCTTCGATATGCGGCTCAGCACTTAAAGAAGATTCCATATCCATATCCATCATGTACATTTCAAAGCGACGTCCTTCTTCAAAAGGAAAATGCGGATATATTCGAACCCTCCCCTCGTCTTCCATCAATACTTGAATATCATCGCCCGTTACAACGGTAGTATCTGACTTCGGCTCGTGAATCAAAGCAGTAAAGGAGGTTTTCAGGCCATTAGCAATCTTCCACACGGTTGCAATGGATGGATTGGATTCACCACGCTCAATCTGACCAAGCATGGTCTTGCTAATACCAGACATTTCGGCGACCTTGTCCAGACTGAGTTTTCTTTGTTCCCTAAGCTGTTTCAGGTTCTGAGCAAGAATACTATTAATGTTTTTCAAAATCCATCCTCCTCATTTTATATTTATGTGTTGTGCTTTATAACGTACATATTGTACAATAATAAAGACCGTACGTTATAACGTACATTTCAGTTCATTATATCACACAACTAAGAAAACGTGGAGGAACCATGAATATCATACCTTTAGTGACCTATGCAATCATTGCTTCATTTACACCCGGACCCAACAATATCATTTCCATGACACATGCCAGAAATCAGGGGTTCCTCAAGACCCTTCCTTTTATTAGTGGAGTTGCAGCTGGCTGCCTGCTTATTATGTTTCTGTCCAGTTATTTCAACCTTATTCTTCATCAATACATTCCTAGAATCACACCTGTCTTGAACGTCTTAGGATGTGTGTATATGCTCTATCTGGCACTCAAAATCATGCGAAGTAAACCTGCAGATTCGCAAGACAACAAGGTCAATCATTATTCATTTCTATTTGGGTTCACCCTACAATTCATCAATCCCAAAGTCATTCTGTATGGGCTTACTGCCATATCCGTTTTTGTTCTGCCTCTTGGGCAGTCCCATGTTCATTTAATCGTATTTGCCTTGCTGCTCACCTTCATCGGTATTAGTGCCAATATGACCTGGGCGTTCGGTGGTATGTTATTCCAGAGCTTTTTATTAAGATACGAGCGTCCTGTTAATATCGTCATGGGTATGTTGTTAATTTACAGTGCACTATCGATCCTGATGTAAAATGCAATAGAAAAAGCGTCCACTCATTCGATGAGCTGAACGCTTTTATTTTTATCCTAATTCCGGTCTCCACCATGGACGTGTAGGGTAATCCTCCTTATGAAGAACAACCTTCTCGCCGATTTTGGGAGTTGCAACCTTAACGTTCAAAGCATGTGCAGCCTTCGTAATCCGTTCAACCGGTTCATTCCAGGCATGATAGGCGAGCGTGAATGCGGCCCAATGAATCGGGATGAGCAACTTACCCCCTACATCCAAATGCGCTTGCACCGTTTCTTCCGGCATCATGTGAATGTTGGACCACCGCTCGTCATATTGCCCACATTCCATCATGGTGAGGTCAAATGGACCGTATTTACTGCCAATTTCCTTGAAATGAGGACCGTATCCGCTGTCACCACTAAAGAACACCTTTGTATGTTGTCCAGCGATAACCCACGAACACCATAAGGTAGAATTACGGTCGAATAATCCTCTGCCCGAGAAATGGCGAGCTGGCGTGCAAGCGAATGTTAAACCTTTGAACGATAACTCATCCCACCAGTTATGCTCGGTAATCTGCTCTGAAGGCACACCCAGTTGAATCAGTCGACGACGTACACCAAGTGGCACGATAAAGCGCTTTGTTTTATCCTTCAATCTGCGGATGGAGTCATAATCCAGATGATCATAATGGTCATGCGATATAATGATTGCATCAAGCGCCGGGAAATCCTCCGGTTGAATCGGTAGATTCGTGCTATAACGTTTGGTACCTACCCAGGATACGGGGGATGGACGATTGCCCAGCATCGGATCAAAGAGCAATCTGTGACCTTCAATCTCAAGCAAAAAGGCCGAATGACCGAACCATGTAACCTGTGGATTATCGGATGCATTCAAGGTTTCAGCAGGTTCACATATCTCCATAGGCATCGTGCCAGATGGCCTCCGCTCTACATTGCCACGCATGGAATCTCTCAATATACTGATTAGGGATTTGAAGTTCATGCCGGCTGATGTCGGAAGCTGATTTTCGTATTTTGTCATTATACATACCTTCTGTTCTATATAATCAATCTGTGATTCAATATTTGGATAAGAACTATTCATATCGTAGCTATATATTAATTCATTGGCCGTTGATATACAATTTTCGGTTAATTAAGATAGAATTAAGACTCTGTTTTCTCTCGTATAAGATTAGGCATATATGATAGAGAAAATACATGGAGAGTATGTGAGAGAACATGAAGAAATGGCGCAAAACATTAGTTAAGTTTTTGATATTTGACCTGGCAATAGTTCTGTTGCTTCTGGGTACTGGCGTGATCTACCAACAAGTGGGTTTAAGGCACGATGCCAAAATACTCGTACCCCCTGGAAAGCTCTACGAAGTCCATGGAGACAATATGCATCTATATACTGGAGGAGAAGGCGATGTAACAGTCGTCCTCGCCTCCGGCTGGGGTACTGCTAATCCCTATGTAGATTATTATCCATTATATGAAAAGCTTGCTCCCAACACAAAATTCGCTGTATATGATCGATTTGGCTATGGATATAGCGATCGGACCGATAAGAAACGTGATGTCGATACCGTAGCTGAAGAATTACACGAGTTATTGCAGGTATCTGGACAGAAGCCGCCTTATGTATTAGTTGGACATTCGCTCGGCTCGCTGGAGACCATCCGTTTTGCACAAAAATACCCGGATCTCGTGAAAGGCATCGTCATGATTGATGGCGGAAGTCCCGAATATTATTCGAATGACGATGACTCTTTGGCAGACACAATTGGTGGTTTTGCGAATAAATTACGTATCCAAACCGGACTATTCCGCCTCTCGATGCAATCTGACTTGGTTGTCGAAACTTCCAATGCCAATCGTAATGAATTGAAACTTGTACCCGACGATCTAAAAAAATTGGATACAACTGCGCTGTTGTACAACTATGGTAATGCTAACACGTTGGATGAATTACGTGAAATAGCTGCCAATGCCAAAGTGGTCGTAGATCACAAGCAAAAATTACCGTTTCCCCTCACCATACTGACCGCTGATTACCTCGGTGCCAGTGAACCCGAATGGGACAAAACTCAAGTTGAATTTAAATCCTGGTCGGATGATTCAAAACAGGTGACCATTAAAGATACCGATCACTACATCCATCAATATCGCCCGGACTTCGTTGCGGATGAGATATTGGCCCTGGTGAAGAAGTAACGTACATCCTGCTAAAGTAAGGCTATGTTATATCATAAAAGAAACCCCAAAGATTCTCTAATATCTTTGGGGTTTTAAGTATGAGATTTATTGTGCTATCGCCAGTCTTGGCCGTTGGGACCTGAAATCGCTGAAAGCTTGTTCGATCTCTAATGAAGTCAACTGGTGACGATAAAAGTACTGTTCCATCGCCTCCATTTCGGTTCGATCGCCATTGTAGATGTTCTCAATTCTTCGAATGATCTGGTTATATAAGCTCTCACGTCTGGAGTTCACAGGCTCACACAACCAAAAGTTCGTTCTCTTCACTTCACCTGTCTTGGTCCAGAGCAAATTCTCATATCGGATGACATCCCAGTCCCAATATCCAGCATGAATCTGCTGAAGTTCCGTCGTAAACATATCGTATATCAAGTTGGGAGGAATGTGTCCATATGTCACACGGTACTCTTTCAGTTTGAATGCTTCAATCCGCTCTGTCAGGGTGTACTCACCTGGTGAATACGCATACAATTTAGGTGCATAGGGATTACTCTGCAATGCCCTAAGTGCCTCACTTTCCATCTCCCCATCCAATCTTGCACGTGAAGCATATACCTTAAGACAATAGTCTTGCAATCTATATACAACCGAGCGATTACTGATAAGCGAAGCCTGTAGAGTGAGATGGCCGTTTTTTTCGTAGTGCAACAGCATCTTTTCAATGTTATCGCCAATGGGATTAATGATGATCATAATAATGTCTCCTTGATTAAAAATAAAATATAAACCGTTTTCGAATTGGTTAAAAATTGTACTAATACATTCTATATTACCCTTTTATATTAGTATGAACATATACAATTTTGCCGGAACATGAAGTATTTGCTCTGAAATTCATTCTTTAAATCGCCGTATTCCGTCTACATTATTACTCTAATGGCTGTAACCCGTTTCACGTCAAGACCAAAAAAGATAGAATAAATTTTACGCAAAAAAGCGATGCACCCTTAGCGTTAAGGGTCACATCGCTCTTATACAATATCAATTATTCATGTTAGTTAATGGATTAATGCATAGGACCTTGTTGTCCTGGCGTTGATCCTACTTTGACCCGTTTCACAAAGAGTGAAGTAATCAGACCGATAATCGACAGAACTAATGCAAATACAAACGCATTCTGTACACCTGACGTGAAACCTGCCAGTTGATTTTCTGGACTTTCCGGGTTCGCCACTCCGCTCAAAAAGCGGGATTGTCCTGCGCTCAGTATACTTACCGCAACAGCCGTACCAATCGCTCCGGAAACCTGTTGCAACGTATTCATGATGGCAGTACCGTGAGGATAATACTCACGTGGCAATTGGTTCAGACCATTCGTCTGTGCAGGCATCATAATCATCGAGATTCCGACCATCATGAACACATGCAGCGTAATGATTTTCGCCAGTGTTGTTGTAGGTGTAATTCCAGTGTACATGAAGAGTACAACCGTTACGATAGCCAGACCAATAATCACAAGCCACTTCGGACCGAACTTGTCAAACAGTCGACCCATAACCGGAGACAGTAAACCATTCAGCAAACTGCCCGGCAATAGAACCAGTCCGGCAGTTAACGCTGTAACGGCCATACCTTGTTGCAGATACATTGGCAGGATCAGCATGGATGACAGCATCATCATCATACAGATGAATATCAGGATCAGGCCAATCGTAAACATCGGATATTTGAACGCTCGCAGATCCATCATTGGCTGTTTCATTCTCAGCTGACGGATGCTGAATAACAACAAGGACAGTGCGCCAATTACGATAGTGGAGATAACAACTGGACTTGTCCAGCCACCGCCAGTTTCTCCATGTCCTCCTGCACTACTGAAGCCGTATACGATACCACCAAAACCAAGGGTAGAAAGGATAATGGACAGTATGTCAATTTTGGGCTTGGTCAGTTTCGAAATATTCGGCAAGAACAACAAGCCGCATACCAGTGAGATCAGGAAGAACGGCAAGGAGATCCAGAAGATCCAATGCCAGCTCAGATTAGCCAGGATCAGACCGGAGATACTCGGACCACTTGCTGGCGCAAACATGATAACCAAACCAATCAATCCCATGGCCGCTCCACGTTTTTCAATCGGGAAAATAACCAATATGGTGTTAAACATCAGTGGCAACAATAGCGCTGTACCTATCGCCTGTAGTACCCGTGCCACCAATAGAATTTCGAAACTAGGTGCAAGTGCAGCAACAAATGTTCCTGCAATCGAGAAAATCAAAGATGTTGTAAACAGCTGTCTTGTGGTAAACCACTGCAGCAGCATACCGGATACCGGTACCAGGATTCCCAACACAAGCAAGTAACCTGTAGTTAACCATTGAATCGTTGTAGGACCTACTTCCAGTAGAGCCATAAGTGGCGTCAATGCCACGTTTAATGCCGTTTCTCCAAACAGACCAATAAAGCCGCTCAGCAGCATCGCGAACAAAATCGGAAATACCTTGTATTGCTGTGTTTCTTGTTGATTCTGTGCAGAATCAGCCTTCATGGAAACCTCCACGATCCCATCCTCCTCAAACGTATCGAACTTTCTTTTTCTCTGTCTCTTGCTATAAATTATTGAACCTGTTTGGCGTTCTTCGTCACAACCGACAAATAATCAGCAGCCGTCAGCAGAGGCTGTTTATCCTGATTCGTCAGGCTGATAATCAGTGCTCCCTCCATCAAAGAAATGATCAGAAGTGCCGTCTCCCGCGCCTTCTCTTCACCAACGCCATCCAGAATCAGATGTTTCTTAATGACATCCTGCCAATCTGCAAATACACCCTGACATGCAATACGCAACTGCTGACTAATACACGATGTCTCCACAGCTGCCCAGAAGCTGAATGGCAGAAATCCGGTAAACCCGGCTGCTTCTGTTTCATGAGCCAAATCATGAATAAATCTCTGAATGGCGTCCCCCGTATTGTCATGGGCTGCAAATGTTTTCTCAAATGTCAGCAGGATATGTTCATTGGCTTTTTGAATACACTCGTGCGCGAGCTCTTCCTTGCCTTGCGGGAAATAATGATACAACGACCCTTTCGGCGTACTACTCTCTTTGATGATCTGATTCAGACCGGTCGCATGATATCCTTGTGAAAAAAACAGTCTCGCTGCTGTGCTGACAATAGACTCTCTAGCATTAGACTTTTCACTCAACGAAAGCCACTTCCTTCAAATAATTATAACAATCGGTCTATATAATTAAACCCGCTCAGATCGGCACTGTCAATCATTTTTATTTCAAATTTATTTGAAAGCATTTTCATATCAGAGTCATCATATTATCCTCTTTTTTAATTATTACCTTTTATACATTTGATTCTGAGAAAGTAGGGAACTTTTCCCTGTCTTCGAATAAACATACATCAGTGTGAGTCACACTTAATTTCGATTTTTGAGAAAAGGAGTGAGAAATTTGGCAATCCTGCTAACTGGCCCTATTGATAATAGCCCCGTAAATGGGGTAAGGCCAACTCAGATCGTTTCCATTAAAATTGAAAATCAAAGTGTCGTGAACGCCGCAACTATACTTGTCCAGGGATATTCATTAATTACAAGCAGAGCTTTATACGTAAGTGAGCAATTCACAATCTTACCCGGTGCGGTTGCTACACGAACTTATTTTGCCGATCTTAACAGTTTCGAATACGTTATTACAGTTACAGGAGCAGCCCCTGAGGACATTTTGGTTTCTTTTTGGGGGAAAAACAGTGCCGGCTCTTTGGTTGCTGCTCACCGACTCGTTTATTCCGAATTATTTGGCAGCGAGAATTTTAATGGAGCTACGGGGACGACAGGTAGCACTGGCTCCACAGGTGCCACGGGTCTCACTGGAGTCATAGGGACGACCGGTGATACTGGCGCAACAGGTCCTACTGGACCTACAGGCATTACAGGCCCTACCGGAGTTACCGGAGATACCGGGATCACGGGTTTAACAGGAGTTACAGGTCCGACAGGCGCCACTGGAGATACGGGAACGATTGGTGTAACTGGAGCGACTGGCATCACTGGAGCCACAGGCGTGACTGGTTCAACAGGCCCTACCGGAGTTACAGGTAGTTCTGGTTCTACAGGAGTTACAGGTGCAACGGGAGATACGGGTCCATCCGGCGGTCCAGAAGGCCCTACTGGTGCAACAGGAGATACCGGAGCTACTGGAACTTCTGGACCTTCTGGAACTACCGGAGCCACTGGAACTACCGGAACTACCGGAACTACCGGAGCTACTGGAGCTACTGGTGTTACGGGCGCTACGGGCACAGTGCAGCCCAATCCCTTTGATGTATATGTTTTGCAAGGTGCAGTTGGCGGGGACGGAACACAGGCCAGTCCTTTCGGAACGATTCAACAAGGTGTAACCGCGGTATCTCCAACAGGAACCGTTCATATTCTTGGTGGCACATACCCAATCACTGCGAACATTACCATTAATAAAGCAGGAATAACTCTAAAAGGCTATCCTAGTACGATCATCCTGTTACAAGCTGCTGTTATCCCTTTCACCATCATTGGAAGTGGAGTAACTGTAGACGGATTAACGATCACGAGTGATAATCCTTATGCTGTTGAATTTATTCAATTAGGCGGAACCAATCATACCGTAATAAATAATACGATATTCGGTCCTCCTCAAGCTGGCCCTTCTTCAGGTTGGGTTGTCAATCGAGGTCTCGTGACCCAAATCGGTAATATGACCGGCTTGCTTGTACAAAACAATATTTTTTATTCCCTACGTCAGCCAGCCTACTTTAACCCTAATACAACTGGGGAAGTTATTAGCAATGTTGTTTATAATACGAGAGGATTTGTTAATGACCAGGCCGTTATGGTCTTCTCTGGAAATTCATGGGGCAGTCCGGTCAATGCGGTAGATATTGCACTGCTCGTAGGTACAATAACAGGGCCGCCTTTCGATCCGATTTCCGCCCTGAGCGCCAACAACAGTACAGCAACGATTCAGGATTCCAGATAAGAATCAGTACTCGTTCTTACAAAACACCTAATCAAAACAGCCGCTGATTTGGATGTGAAACTCCAGATCGAACGGCTGTTTTTGGATGATTAGTATTATTTCATTATTAATTAATAGGTTACATAACCTCCGTAGATCACGGTCCATGTATAACCTGTTTGACCATCAACTGATTGAAGTTGAAACTACTCTTTCATTTTAAGTTTTAATAGATAAGTTGAGAGGATTCAACCGTTCGTTTACCTGCCCACACGTCTTGCACGTAGCGTCCTTCGGCCTGAAGCTGAATGAGCCAGTCTTTCGCTTGCTGCATCGTTGCTCCCTGCACCTCCTGATATGCTTGCTGCAAAGTCTCTTCTACCGCAGGAGCCATCTGGCTTCCATCCCCGCATACGTAGAGTTTTCCTTTGTTCGTCAGCATGTGAATTAACTGTTCGGAATTCTCTTTCATTAGATGCTGTACATACGTTTTGGGCTTGCCCTCCGCACGAGAAAAAGCAGTGTGTAGCTTAACGATCCCTTCCCTTTCGTATTGCTCAAGCTCCTGACGATATATGAAATCTGAATCATTCCTGCACCCAAAGAACAAATGCGCTTCACTCAGTGGCAAACCTCTCTGTTTCATGATAGCTCTCGCCTGGAGGAAACCTCTGAACGGTGCAACCCCCGTCCCTGGTCCCACCATGATCATGGGTATGTCAGCCTCTTTCGGCAAACAAAATTCGGATTCCGGCGTACGTACAAACATCAGAATACGTTCTCCGGATGGACAACCGGCGAGATACGATGAAGCAACTCCCTGGTATTCGCCTTTGCCACTCCATGCAGGCTCTCTTACTACCGATACGGTTATGCTCGCTTGCTCGGAAATCAGGCTTGGCGAGCTGGATATTGAATAATACCTGGGCTTGAGCGGTGGCAATAGTTCAAGGAACCTTTCGAATGGCAGTTCACACGCCTCATACTTTTCTAGCAGGTCCAACATGGTGATTCGATTGGCAAGAATATCATCCCTGTAGCTGTTTTCGTCCAACATGCCTTCCAGTTCACGCTTATGAGGTGGACATACCGTATGATTAGCTAACTCCTGCAACTGTGTTCTGGAAACTGGTGTCTGCAATTCCACACAGTGAGTGAGTAACTCATGAATCTTGACGGGTCTGTTCAGTGGAAGGTGTGTAAGATGGCTGACGTCCGAAGTTAGTTGGATCGGAATATCCCCACGTAGTCCGAACCGACTGAGTACCCGATCCACATTCTGCTTCTGATTGCCAGGCAACACGCCGAGATGGTCGCCTTCTCTATAACTCATGCCTTCAGGCAGTAACACTTCGATGTGACGCGTGCTTCTTCCACTTCCCAGCGCCTGAAGCTCTTTATTGACTACAACCGTGGCATAGCTGGCATCATAAGTTCGTGCAAGTGGCATATCCGTTTTCTCGCGGACAAACTCCATGTGAAGTCTGCTTGTGCTTGGTATGGATACCTTTACCATTTCCTCGTTGATCCCCAAAGCATTCACCACCTGAGGCCACAACATATGTTGCCACGCCTCGACTTGTTTCTCCATGTCACCTCCGGCATCGGCTTCACCGCGGGATAACAGTCTTTTACCTCCCCATTCTTCAAGCTTCTCATCTATCCATCGAGGAATGCTCTGGTACGTCCCGGACCAACTCCGATCTCCACAACCCAGAACGGCATAGTTTACATCCCGTGCTTCCTCTGACTCTGTTCCCTTTAACCAGTCTACAAATGCCGTAGCATTTTGCGGAGGTTTACCGTTATACGAAGCAGTGACGATGAGAACGACACCTTTGTGGGGAATGCGACCAACCCACTCATTCAGAGTGGCTGCTTCACTTGGGATTCCATAAGAACGGCCTTTCTCCGCAAGCTCTCGGGCAATGCCTTCAGCCGTTCCCAGATTGGAACCATATAACACCAGGAGCGAAGGTTTACCATCTGCTTCAACGGCCAGGATTTCTCCCCTCTGGCTGTCACTTGTTATATTTTTATGAACAACAGGAGCAGGTTTCTCTTCCACAGATCTGGTAGACTTATTCGTCTTTTGTGACACTTCGCGCGCTTTCACCTGGATCCGGAAGTCTCCCGGCTTCAATGTCAGTGTCTGTTTAACATCCAACTCATAGTTGCTATAATCGATCAGCTCAAAATGTTTAAGGACCATGCCAAGCACAAGTGTTGCTTCATATAAAGCAAACTGCATGCCGATACACGCTCTCTCCCCATTACCAAAAGGTTTATACGCATGATGAGGCACTTTCGCCGTATCTTCAAATCGCTCCGGACGGAAAAGCTCCGCATCCTCTCCCCATGCCTCTCTATCACGGTGTAGCTGGGGCAGAAGAATACTGCAACTTTCCCCTTTCTTCAAGGGATATTTGCCACCTATGACGGTGTCTTCTTTGGCATATACATCAAATCCCGGGGCTGTTGGCCAGAGACGAAGCGATTCACTAAGAATCATGCGTATATAGGAAAGCTGAAGAACTTCCTCGTACTGTGGTGAGTCACTGACCAATATCTGATCCACCTCGTCATACGCCTTTTGAAGCGATTCCGGATTTTTCAGTAGAAAGTAAAGAGCAAAAGATAATAAACCACTCGTAGTTTCATGTCCGGCAATGAGAAACGTAATAATCTGATAACGGATGTTCTCATCATCCAGCATTTCTCCAGTCTCCGGATCTTTACCATTCAACATACGTGCGAGCAAGTCGACCTCTTCGGGTGCTGAACTCGCTTTACGTTCCTCTATAATCTGATCTACCAGAGAGAACATCGTCTGAATATCCTCTTGGAACTGTCGTTTGGTTTTGACCATAAGCAGATTCTGAATTTTCAAACGTGAACTCTTTTGCATTGCTTCATTTAATGCCCGAACCATGCTTTCAATAAAAGGACTGTGGTCCTGTCTGTAAAAACTGTTAAATCGATAATTGAATCCACATAGTCCAATGGTATCCAACGTCAGCCGTGTCATATCGTCCGCAACATCAATCGTATCGTTGGAATTGAGGCGTGCCCATTTGTTGATCAATTGTTCGGCAATATCAACCATCATGGGATGATAACCTTTCATGGCCTGTTTGCTGAAGGTGGGAAGCAGAATGTTATGGGCCTTTTTCCAATTGGGCTCCGATGTTCTGCTTGTAAATAAACCATCGCCGCCAAAGGCACGTACATTATCGAGTTCATTGTATACAAACTTGTCAAACCGGGACACATCGCACAACTCAGCCACAAGATCTGGCCCAGATACGATTAAACCGGTATAACCGGGAACGGTAACTCGGTATATTGGTCCATGCTGTTCAGCCAGCACCCCTAGCGACAACGTTGGTTTATTTTTATCAATCAAAGGCAGATTGCCAAGTGGTCCATACATTTTTGGCTGTGGAATGTAAGCTGCATCACTCATGATGATCACCTCTTATCTGTACGCCGTGAAGCAAGGTATTCGTTAGCCATATGATGGCTGTTCTGCTTTCATTCATAAGTGATCTCTCCTTTGAAAATTTTATAAATGATAGCAATATATATCATTTGATAATACAATAAACCATAATAAATTTAATATCAAATTTTCTTCCGGCTGGGAACTTTCACTTGAACCGTTCAACGTTTAAGTTGAATAACAACAAATAGAGGATTGCATATGCAATCCCCTACTGTATGAACCAATGACGCTTTGATTCTATGAAGCTTTTTAATTTATTCTAATGTTGACTTGGCTCATCCCAGTTCTCGAAATTCAATTCATTATTAATGCTTACCGCAGACAATGCCCCCAGAGACGCAGCCGTGATTGCCTGATATATCTCGGATGCTGCATCACCAGCACTGTATACACCCGCTACAGATGTTTTGCCGGAAGCATCAACGATAACCGTTCCCAACTCTGAAATTTCACAACCGATGGCCTTTGGCAGTTCTGATCCGGTAAACAGTTTCGGTTGGAAGAAAACCCCTGTGCATGGAATCGCAGTACCGTCCTGTAGTACAACTTGCTGTACCATCCCTTCTTCAGAGTCAATGGATTGAATCGGTGCATCGAATACAGTAACATGATGCTGCTTCAGCTCTTCACGGTGCTCATCGGTTAAGGAATCTGATCCATTCGTACAGATCGTATAACGTTCTGTCCAGCCGGATATGACTTTTGCCATATGTAATGCGTTAACTCCATTAACGATGATGACCAGCGATTGGTCTCTTAACTCCCATCCATCACAATATGGACACACAAACGCACTTTTACCGTAAACCTCTGTTAATCCGTTAATATCCAAGGGAAGGTCTTTCTTACCTACCGCAAACAAAATCTTTTTCGTGCGATAACTTGCCCCTTGTGTAGTTTTAACTACAAAATCACCATCGCTACCTGTTATCGCTGTTGCTGTATCGGATGCAAATTGAACTGAAGGATACGCTGCAATCTGTTCTTTGGCAGCTTTCCGGAATTCACGTGGACTTGCCCCATCTCTTGTCACAAACCCATGAGTCTCCCTTGTAACCCAGTTACGCGGTGTCTCATCATCAATGACCACAACGTTCTTGCGGGCCCTGCCAAGTACTAGGGCTGCATTAAGCCCCGCTGGTCCTCCACCAATAATAAGTACATCCAAGAGTTGATCCATATTACTCATAATATTCACCCTTTCCAGATATTTAATATCTCTAATTTAGTTTTAAAAATAACCTCCGCTTTCTCTTAAGAAAGTAATATCGGAGATTTACAAGAACACACTCTAACAAAACAAAACCATTAAAGATATCTTATATCTACAATAAACAAAACCTAACCATTTTGCAACATATATCTTTAACTCCCTTCTTCAATCCAGCCTGTGTGAGTTGAATAAAAGATTATTTACACTTACACTACAATGACAGAGCAAACTTTGAATCACTGTTATACCCGGATTTTTAGATTTTCTCCTGTAACACAGAAATAATTATTTAACAATTAAAAAAAACCTTGTTTTTAAATTGTTCACAATCAAATGACATTATTTTAAATACTAAAACGTTAATTAAATCACATAGTGTATTGAATGGTATAATAGCGACATAATATATAAGTATAGATATAGGAAGTGAGTTCTTGAAAACATTGAACAATGGTTCACAGACCAATATCAGCCTGGAGTATAGCTCGATTCCGAAAGTTTTCTTCGATACGATCAAAATCGGAATCATCAAGTCCAACCTGATCGCCATGTTTGCGGGTTTAAGTTTGGCTTTATATGTATTTGATGCTTCAATCTTAGCTAATATTGTACCAATCATCCTTTCCTTTATTGGGTCTTCTCTCATTATTGGAGCTGCAGGGGTGTTTAACAACTTGTATGATCGTGATATTGATGCGATCATGGAACGTACGAAGAAACGTCCTACCGTTACGGGACGCGTAGATACCAAGTCGGGTCTGATTCTCGGTATTGCAATCACCATCATCGGGGGCATCATGTTGTACATCGCTTCCCCATCCGCTGCTGTATTTGGTATTTTGGGTCTGTTGCTTTACGTGTTCCCTTACACGATGTGGACCAAACGTACAACGATCTACAACACGGAAGTGGGAAGTCTTTCGGGTGCTGTGCCTCCACTCATCGGTTGGGCAGCCATTTCACCTGAACTGGGTCATTTCGAGATCTGGGCATTGGTTGTTACGATGCTCTTATGGCAAATGCCTCACTTCTATGGGATTGCGATTCGCCGTTTTGACGAATACAAGGCTGCTGGTGTTCCCATGCTGCCCGTTGTTAAAGGCATCAGACGGACATACATTCAGACAAATGTGTATCTGGTACTGTTACTGATCTCCAGCTTTTTATTCTGGCCGATGAGTCCATTTGTCGCTATTGTGGCATTTCTGGTTAGCTTGGCCTGGCTCATTCTTAGTGTGGCTACCTTTGATAAGAAAGAAACAGAGAAATGGTCCAAACGGATGTTTATCTTCTCCATTAACCATATCACTATTATCTTCCTGGTCATCATTGCGTATTCCTTGATTGCTCAAATGATGAGATAAAAATATTACATCGTTACACTCGTTATAACAATAAAAAGCCTTACAGACCGTACTCTTCAATGAGTTGTCTGTAAGGCTTTTTTTGCTTTCTTATTATCTTTTCTAAATTTTCAAAGCTACCCGACTTTCGCGGGGGTTTGCTCCCCTTGCCACAGCAGCTGCATCTCTTCATTGGTGGCAAGCAATTCGGCCAAACTTCCCTCAGCTTCAATGCGTCCATCTTTCATCACGATAATGTGATCTGCTTTGGAAAGTGCTGCCCTGCGGTGAGAAACTGCGATGCAGGTGACATCCGGCTCTTGGAACAGCCCTTCCCATACTTGTTGTTCTGTCTCCACATCCAGTGCACTGGACAGGTCATCAAAGATAAAGAGGTCCGCCTCCGTCATTAACATGCGTCCTGTGGCCGCGCGCTGAATCTGCCCGCCTGACAGCATCACCCCTCTTGGACCAACCGGGGTCTCAAGCCCCTGATCCAGATGTTTGATATCCTTCTCCATCACAGCCAGACGAATGGCTTTTTCAAGGGCTTGCTCAGTGTTCCCCTGTTTGCCCTGGACGATATTTTCTTTCAACGTATCACTAAACAGTCTTGGCACTTGCGGGGTATACGCAGCTCTAGGCGGCATCAGGAACGTGGCTGGATCAACAGCTGCTCCATTCCAGTGAATGTCCCCTTTTTGCTTGGGTAACAGTCCAAGAAGTGTGCGTACAAGTGTTGATTTACCTGACCCGATCCTTCCCGTAATAACAAGAAATTGTCCACGTTTCAGACGGAAACTGATCTCTTCTATGCCATTTGCAGAATTCGGATATTGATAAGTCAGCTTATTCACCTCAAGAGATTGCAACTTCTCCTTAGGGTCCCTCTGTTCACTTACAAGCTCCGGCGGATCTTCATACAGATAGATTTCCCTCGAATCCATGATCTGGTCTTCTTCCCCCGGGCGGAATAGCTTACGCATACGATCATAGGATACCTTGAGCCTTTTGTGCTGAAACACCATATAACCAAACAGTGAGATGCTAAATCCGATATTGGCCAGATAACTGGTGAATAAGGCAAAATCACCTACGCTAAAGTTCCCTGCTTTCATCTCAGCTGCACACATCAGTAGAATCAATCCGGTACAGATACTTAGAACATGCTGATTCATCGATCTCATCCACTGCTTGAACAGATTGTCTCGAAGTGCAGCCTGGCGACGATCTTCATTCAACTGGTTGAAACGTGAAGAGACATGCTCTTCGGCCTGACCCAGTTTCAGGGCTTGCACTGCTCCAAACGTTTCCGCAATAAAACTGGTAATTCGCCCAGTCGCTTCACGATTAACCTGTGCATACTTCCGAGCCCGATTCCCGGACAGGTTGTTGAGTAAGGTCACGACCACCAATGGCAGCACAGCAACCAATGTGATCTGCCAATTAATGTTCGCCATAATGACGATGGACACAACAGCAAATACAAGTCGTCCCCAGAAGTCCACCCATGATTCTACATACTCGACGACTTCATCGACATCATCCCGAAAGCGACTCATCGCCTCTCCTGGTGAAGCCGGAAGATTACGCCCAGGCCAGCGCATGATCGCTGCGAGCATGTTGGTTCGCAAAATCGCCTGAACATGATACAGATACGTAACCCATGCATAGAAGGCTACAAAAAATGTGCCCACCCGTGCCATTCGGACCAAAGCAATAAAGATAAGCGGCACAGCAAGCCACATGTAGTCATTGGACCCCACTGTTGTGCGATCAAAAAACCATTGCATTCCAATACCAATGGCTAGCGGTAAGGAGTGAAATATACACCATAACAATCCATTGATTACAAATAACAAAGGCCTGAATCGAAACAAACGGCCTATAAATCCTGCTACAGTCATGCCAATTCCTCCTCTCGGCCTGTAATCAGCAGTCTGGCATAGTGAGATGCCGGGTTACTGGCAAGTTCTTCTCTCGCTCCAAATTCCAGTACCTTCCCATCACCTAGCACCATAATCCGGTCCACTTTCTCCAGCGTAGCCAGTCGGTGAGCAATGATGACTCCTGTGGATTGTTTCATTAACTGGTCAATTGCAGATTGCAGCATACTTTCGGTCGCAGCATCCAGACGTGACGAAGGCTCATCCAGAATAACCAGACTCGGTTCGGTCAGGAATACGCGGGTTAAGGCAAATAACTGTGCTTCCCCTGCGGACAATGAAGCCCCACCTGCTGCCAGATACGTATCAAGCCCTTCTGGTTGTGAATTAATCCATTGGCTAAGTCCAAGGCGATCCGTCGTCTCCTTGATCATCTGATCCGATACATCCTCATTGAACAGGGTCAGATTGTCACGCAGCGTGCCATCAAACAATTGCACGTCCTGTGTCACCATGCCAACGCGGCGATAAAGCGCTTGTAATGAAAGCTTTGTGATATCCGTTCCACCTACACGGATCGTGCCCCGATCCAGATTATACAGCCGGAGAAGAACACGACTAAGACTCGATTTGCCGCTACCTGTGCGACCGATGATTCCCAGACGTTCACCAGGCTTAATAGCAAAATTAATGTCCTGCAATACCGGTTTATCCTGGTTATAACTGAAGTGCACCTGACTGAATTCCAATCCAAGCGGTCCTTCCGGCAATTGCTCCTCTGTGCCCTCTTCAATCACACTATACATAGACAACAGCTCTCTGGAGCGCAGCATGCCTGATTTTGCTTTTTGAAACTCCTGTACCTGATCTCCAAGCATCTCAATCGGATCATTCAGCATCTGTGTATATTGGTAGATCAGAAATAATGTTCCGATACTAATTAGACCTTCCATATAATAATGCACACCCAGCAAAAGCACCGCAGTGACCGCCAGAGCAAACAAAACTACAGTGGTATTCCACGGAATAACCCGCAGCAGCCAGGCTTTTCTTCCCTTACGGAATACCGTGCGCATTGTGCGGTAAAAACGGTTCATCACATACGGCACATGACCATTTGCTTGCACATCTTCAATCCCGGCAATGCGTTCTTCAATTAATCCGAACAGGGAAGCACTGGCCGCCCGCTCATTTTTGGAAGAGTCAACTCCCAGATTCCGTATGAACACCATGAACAGGATCGATAACAATGTAAACACGGTCATAACCAAAGCAATGGGCACATTGACACTGAACATGAAACCGAGAATTCCGGCCAGCAGTACAAAACTCCCGATCACTTGCACAATGAACATCGCGAAAAAATTGGAGATACTCGTTACATCACCATCCACACGTTCAATCATCTCTCCAGGTGTTTTCACATTATGAAAACGCATATCAAGACGCAGGCAGTGCTTCAGCAGATCTCCGCGCAGTTGATTCGTGGCCCGCCAGGCCACGTCGTTCCCCAAATAACTGACCGCTACCGTGATGAGTTGATTAAACACGGCAACAACCAGAAATATTCCTGCGAGCTGAACAAGATTGGTGAGGACTCCCCCACTTGCTGCTGTATCGATAAAACGTTTGATAATCTGTGGATTCAAGAGCTGAAGCCCCGTTGATGTGAGCAACATGATTAAAAGTAAGGCCAGCCGTCCTTTAACTGGTTTTAGATAACGCAGCAGCCATGACATGGAGATTTTCTCTGTTTTGGGCACAGGTCCCACCTCTTTATCGGTTTATTTATATCAAATGAAATAAAGAACATTACACTGTAACTATGATGACAGAATAACCTTTCGATCGCAGTTACCCCCACTAGGATGAGTCATACATAATGACATTAAAATCGGGATTTCCCGCCCATAATTGATATGTAGAACATATATTGACCATTGTACATTCTCCTTTTTAACAAGTTAGTTTTTTATAAAATAACGCTCCAAACGCTCCTTTCCATGTGAACGAATTGGGTGGAATGCATGCAAAAAAGCCATAGATGAACTAATGTTCATCTACAGCTTGTAGCCAAAAGAGATCGAATGAAATGCAAAGCATTTCCCGTATCTCCTCTGCATCGCAATAATGATGAGCGTCCACGACAGAGGTGCACAAACATGACTGTCCCAACGCGATCATGCAAAAAAATTGGATTAATGTCACTATGCTCATGCGTATTCAGTTATCGATTCGAAATCTGTATAGGCATAAACATAATCATCATCCCACCCGTTTCACATATTTGTTGTTTATTGTATTCGCTGGACTAACATCCGTCAAGATAATTTTAACTGAATTGTTATTTAATTCATGTCATTAATCTTTTCTATTCTCGCTACATACTTACTGATGTGGACTCGGTTTGCTTCTCTCTAACAACAAGACGTCTATGTGCGATCAGAAGAAAAGGTACTCCCAGGGCAGTCGTCAGTGCAATCGGTAGAAAGACAGCGAGCCCATTCTCCGCTCCAAATTGACTTAATAACACCCCTCCCATGACAGGAGCAATGACACTACCGATATTATTGAATCCGATGGTACCGAAATACGTCCCTTTCCATTCCGGCTTCGCAATCCGGTCAATGAGCATATCCATCATGGTGAACAACAACACTTCCCCAATGGTAAATAGTATGACACTCATCATCATCATGAGTACACCTTCAGCGATTCCAACCATCATCAGACTGGTTGCCACCAGCAGGTTACCCACAATCAGAGGGACAAGCGGTGGGAAGTTTCGGAAGGTTCGCACAAGAGGATACTGAATAATCAGTACCGTCACGGCATTCAGGGAAAGCATGTACGAGAACATCTGACTTCCATTCTCAAAGATCGGACTCCTTGCCAAGTACTGTGCCAACGTGGAACTGAAATGCCCGTAACCCAGCACACAAAATGTGGTACCGATTAATACCGGCAGAAATACCCGGTCGCGACCAGTGGTCATGAGTGCTTCACGCAAACGTGGGGCGGTAGCCTGGTGACGCTCCGGCAGATTGGCATGCTGTAGCTTGAATTGCAGAAATAATACAAGTCCATAGGCTATGTATACCAAGCCGGAGATCACAAACGGAAACGTCGATTCAGATGATCCCAGCTGAAATCCGATAATTGGCCCAAAGACCACGCCGAGATTAATTGCAGCATATCTGAGGTTGAACACCAGCAATTTGTTCTCCGGAGAAGTAATATCCGATAACAGTGCTCTGGAGGTGGGCTCAAATACTGCACGGCATAATCCGTTTAACGTATTGGCAACAAAGAACACCCATAGATGCTCTGCTGCTGAAAAAATGAAAAACACACCTGCCCAGCTAAATACCGAGATTAACATCACAATTTTGCGACCGATCCGGTCCGAAATATAACCTCCATAAAAGCTGACCATGACACCTGCCAGCGAGCTAACGGCCACAGTAATACCGGTCTGGGTCGGTGTAGCATCTAGCACACGTGTCAGATAGATGGATAGAAACGGGATACTCATTGACGTTACAAGACGTCCAAACATGGTTCCGATAATAATTGTCCATGCCAAGGGGTGAATTTGTCTTAAATATTGCTTCATGCGAACTTCTCCTATTCTTTCTAGATGCTTCAATGCGGGGTGATTTAACAGCCTCTTCTAATGAGTGTTCAAAAAGTCCGGTTTTCAGTACCGAGAAGATGGGATGAAGCTAGAAATGGAGTAGCGGAGCGTAGGGAAAACTACGTGAGCAACGGACATTTCGGCTGAATTCCATATTCGATGCTGATGATGCCTTTAGGCATCTTTCGTAATCAAAAGCGGACTTTTTGAACTACATCTTCTAATGTATAATTGTAAGGATAAAAGGGGGAAAGAAAAGTGTAAACATATGATCACACTTTTCACCTTTAATAGAGGAGTCATGGCCATGGATACCCTACATACACACTTTATAAGGCTCGCAGGTGCCGAACAACTTTCATTCAAACTTCATGAACCTGTAGCGGTAACGATTGATAGCCTGTCCGCTGCCTTGTGCTGCACCCCTCGTAATGTGAAATTCATTCTTAGAAAATTGGAGGAACAAGGCTTTATCCATTGGCAGCCCGGGCGTGGTCGTGGACATCATTCGGCGTTAACGATGCTGCGTAGCATGAATGAAGCGCTGGAAGCGAGTTTTACCGAACTTTTAGGTAAAGGCAAAATGAAAGATGCCATTGAACTCATTGGAACTGTTCAGGTGGATGATACATTGCGAGAACAGCTCATGCTTTCCCTCCATCAACAGATGGGATTTCATAGCCACGATGAAACTGCCTCTGGTCAGGATATTCTGCGCATCATGAGGTCACGCCAGTTAGGTGATTTGGACCCAGCCTTTGTGTATACTGCATTTGAAACCTACCTATTAAGCCAGGTCTGTAATACGTTGATCACTTATGATGCCAAGACGGAATCATTCCTGCCAGCACTGGCTCACATGTGGGAGTGCAGCGAGGACCATCGCTTATGGACCTTCTATCTCCGAAAAGGTGTGCGTTTCCACAACGGCCGTGTCATGACGTCCCGGGATGTGCAAGCGACGTTGCAACGATTGATTGATGTACATAGTCCGTCCATCTGGTTATATCGGGATATCGAACGTGCAGAAGTAGCTGGTGATTACTGCATCAAGTTTGTTCTCCATCGTCCTAATCGATTCTTCTTGCATCTGTTCAGTTGTATTCGGATGACAATCCTGCCCTATGATTACAATGTAACCAATACATTAATTGGTACCGGTCCTTTTCTGATCTCTGAGCTGAATGAGGATGTGCTGGAGCTTACTGCTTTTGATGCTTACTACGGCATCCGGCCACATCTGGATCAAGTCCATTTCTGGTTTGTGCCTGACCTGAGTCCGAATGATCGCTATTATGAGCTACCGGGGACAGATCGATTGAGTCTCGCAACAGGCTGTGATCAGACGAACAGTATCAATTATCCGGCGCTGGGTTGTCAGTATATGCTGTTCAATTTTCACAAGGAAGGCATCCATCATCATCCCTCATTTCGACAAGCCCTGCGTATCGTCTATGATGCGGTCGCGCTTGTCCGAGATCTCGGCGGGAATCGGATCACACCGGCCAGCAGCTTTCTGCCGTGGAAAAGTGCAGCCCAAGACTGGACCGTTGCCTCTCTTGAGCATGCTCGTGAATTGCTGCATAACTGTGGGTACCAGGGTGAGACGGTAACATTATCGTATAAACATAATAAGGATGCAGACGTTGCGGAGTGGTTCCAGTGTCGGGCAGAGTCCATCGGTCTGAACATCAGCATGCAGGCCGTTGTGGATTATTTCAACTCAGAGGAAACCACAAACGCGCAATTGATCCTCGCTGAAGAGATCCTGGAGGAAGATTGGCAGTACGGCATGATTCACTTTTTCAAAAACCTGTCCAACCATTTTCATATGTGTATGTCTCCTGTATTCCAGTCTCAATTGGATGACAAACTGGATCATTTCGCAACGCTTCATCGGGCAGACCGTACTGCGCTGCTGGATGAAGCTGAAACCTTGCTACGTGATCACTGCTGGATCTTGCATGGCTGTCACATGAACAAGCAGGCCGAACTGGATCAGAGCATCTTCGGCATGCAGGTAGCAGAATTCGGTTATCTGGACATCTCCAAATTGTGGATCAAAAATCCTTAGAGATTTGTGCATAAAAAAGCTGCTAGCCTATTTATATAAGCTAGCAGCTTTTTGCTCATGAATCCATTTTAGCGCGCTCAGAGGTTATTTTTGATGTAATAGGTCTCCAATGCTTGCATAATGGACTCAATTTTTATCGGTTTGCTGACATACGCATCCATGCCTGCCTTCAAGCAGTTTTCCATGTCTCCTCTTACGGCATTTGCAGTCACCGCAATAATATATGGACAATCCTCAGAGGACTTTAATTCTTTAATCATTTTTGTCGCTTCGAATCCATCCAGTCTTGGCATATGCACATCCATGAAGACAATATCGTATGCATTGTGTTTGACCGCCTCAACCGCCTCAACACCGTCCACGACATGATCCACAACATGTCCTTTTTTCTCGATTATTCTGCTAAGGACGAGTTGGTTCACTTCATTGTCTTCTGCAATTAAAATCCGCAAAGCGGATGTTCTGTTCTTTTTCTGTTGTTGATCTAACCTGTTGCCCTCTTCACCGTTCGTTAATTTAAAGCGTGCAGTAAATACAAATATTGTACCCGGTTCATCCGATTCCTCGATCCAGATATCTCCCTGCATAAGCTCCACCAATTTTTTGCTAATGGCAAGGCCAAGACCCGTGCCCTGAGGTTTGCGAGTCATGAAATTCTCCAGTTGGTAGAATGGCTCAAATAATTGTTGTTTTCTCTCAACCGGAATCCCAATACCCGAATCCTTCACTTTAAAATAAAGCTGTACGGTATTGCCACACTTCTCCTTAATGCCAACGTCAATTTCAACGCCGCCCTCTGAAGTGAACTTAACCGCGTTGCCAATGATATTGGTAAGTACCTGTTTAAGACGGTAAGCATCACCATACACAGGAGTCGGAATGGCGTCATCTACGCACATACGAACATCCAACTTCTTTTCGCGAGCCAGTGGTTTTACGATTTGCACGGTCTCTGTGACGATTTCTGCGAGATCAAAAGGATCATCTACCAGATCGGTTTTGCCTGACTCAATTTTGGAAAAATCAAGAATATCATTAATGATGGCGAGTAAGGAATCTCCGCTCTTCTGGATGATTTCGATATATTCCTTCTGTTCCCCGCTAAGACCAGGGGTATCCAGAAGCAAATCCGTCATCCCAATTACACCGTTCATTGGTGTACGAATTTCATGACTCATCATCGCAAGAAACTCACTCTTGGCCTTATTCATTCTCTCGGCTGTCTCTTTGGCAACTAGCAGCTTCTTCTGCTCCGTAATATCCTTTGCAATCAAGTAGTACCCGACATTAGAGTTATTAATAATGATCGGAGCAAGCGTAGCCAAGACTTCTGTCTCGGTTCCATCCGTATGACGAACAGCATTGATTTCCTTTTCGGCCAACTCATTATTACTGCGCAGGATCAGACCGAGATTACTCGCCCCAATAAATCTGCTTATGCTTGTATCGATCATTTCAGCCACGGGACAACCCGTCAGTTTCACCGCTACTGGATTCGCATTCATAATATTACCATCCATGTTAAACGAGATAATGGCGTCATGATTATATTTCTTAAGTGAAGTGTATCGCTCCACAGATTCCTGCAATTTAAATTCAATACGTTTACGTTCAGTGATATCCTGTAGTGTTCCGTTCAGCTGAACTGGTTGCTGATATTCATCGAGCGTGATCAGCCCGCGTAAGTGAAGATACTTCTCACTTCCATCAGAGCTACTGTGCTTGTATTCAAAATCAAGCGGTTTTCCTTGTTTTACCCATTCCATTTGTTCTTGTAAAGAAGCTATGTCTGCAGCATTCATAACTTTAAAAACATCATTTGCACAGTATGATTTACGGGTGCGCTCAAGCTCAAAAATCTCAAAAATCTGATCGGAAAGCGCGATCTGGTCTTTGACCATATCCCACTCCCAACTGCCAATTAAAGCGATGCGTTCAGCCTCTGCACTGATGTCTTTATGTTTTTTTCGTTCGGATACATCTCGTCCAATCGAAAGAATCTGCTGTCCATGCTCAGCATCACCAAAGACCTTGTATGTGGTCTCGAACCACAGATAATGTCCCTCTTTATGACGGACCCTGATATTCAACAGATTTCCTTTAGTCAAGTCCATCTGTGAGATCCGTTCCACATCTTGTGGGTGAAAATATGCATCATTATTTTGACCAATTACTTCTTCTGGCGAATAACCCAACAAACGTTGGACTGAGGGAGAGCAGAATCGACAAACGCCCTCCTGATCTGCAATATAGATGATCTCCTGAGCATGATCTGTAATAAGTTTGAACATCTCTTCACTATGCAGAAGTTTTTGTTCAGACATTTTGCGGTCAGTTATGTCAACAATATGGCAAATGAAGTAAAGAGGTTCATCCGTAATTTCGCTACGAACTAATGAAACATGCAACGAAATCCATAAGATGTTACCATTTTTATGGATATAACGCTTTTCATATTGATACTCTTTCGATTTACCTTCGAATAGCTCGCAATTATAGATCACATCTTGTGGTGAATCATCCGGATGCGTAATATCCTGGTAGGTGAGCTTCGTTAATTCCTCATACGTATAACCCAGCATACAGCAAAATGCGGGATTCACTTTTCTCCATTCTCCTGTCGGAGCAACGAGTGCAATTCCAATAGGTGCTTGGTTGTATATCTGCTCGAACAATTCGTGATGGTCGACCTTTTGAACCTGCATTGTAAACTCTCCTTTTGGCATATAAACTCATGTTATAAATAGTCGAAAGTTAATTTTAATTGGAAGGAAGTTGTTCCACAAAGGATCGGTTTGTTTTAAAACCACAATACCAGCTTAGTACCCAAAAATTGAGTTATTGAAACATATATTTTCAAAAGTTTGGTGTCTACAAAGTCAAACAAGGCCTGGAATCCATCCAATGGAATCCCGACTTTTGTCATTATATATCATAATAAGTCATATGCAACATGGAATCGTTAGTAAAACAGGTTAGCGCTCGCGACCAATAAGATAATCCAATAAATGTCTCAGGAAGGGAATAGGTTTCGGCATCTCGTTCAATGCATCTGTAGCAAGACAATAATGCTCCCACATCGCTTTCTTCGCGCCTTCATCACCCAGAATAGACACAAAGGTTGAATTGTTGTTCCGCTCATCCTGACCTGAAGGTTTCCCAAGAATGAGGTGATTTCCCTCGAAATCCAGCAAGTCGTCCTTGATCTGGAAGGCGATCCCTGCATGATAAGCGAACTTTTTCAGCGCAGCCATCTCCGGTTCCTTCACTTGGGCAAGTATCGCTGGCATAACCAGGGCAGCTTCGAAGGCAATGCCAGTTTTGTAAAAACAGATCATATTCAACTGCTCCAGCGTCAATGCCTTGCCTTTGGAGTTCAGATCCATCGCCTGCCCCATACACATATCCTCTGCTTTTTCAGCTGAATATTGAATGAGCGTGAGCACGGTGGCCGCATCAAAGCGATTCAATGAGGATTGCTCACCAATTGCCTTCTGAATGAGAAACAGACCCGTGAGCTCCGCTGTGGCGCTATTGTGTACCTGATGCAGCGTGGATCGTCCACGCCTTGTCGAAGCATTATCCTGGGTGGGCAGATCATCAAAGATCAGGGAAGCAGTATGCATGTACTCCAGCGACCTAAGCAGTGGAACGATGGAGGCTTCAGGTAAACCATACTCGCGCACACCCATAACCCAAGTTAATATCGGACGTAGTCTTTTTCCGTCGCCCTGCAAGCTGTAATTGGCCGCATCGATCAGCGTTTCTTTCATCTCATGAAGTCCACCTGGCTTGGCTATCTGCAACTCCACATTAATCTGTTCGCGAACCGTTCGAATGGTCTGCTTGAACTCCTCTTTCTCCTGCTTGTCATTTCTCAATTGAAGCACGACCTGATCCCGTAACAATTTATCGAGGAAATCAACGTCATCCGCTTTTCGCACCATCTGTTGAACCAGTTGATTGAATTCAGGCTGCCCAGAGGCAAAGATCGTCATCACTTCATCATATTTTTGCTGCCCCAACCGTTCTTTACAACGCTTCAGCCCGTTGATGGCACGATCCAGTATAACCTCACGGGTCTTGGCATCCGAGTTGTAAACATCATGGATTAGATGTGAGATGACTGCCCAGTACAATTCATAAGGATTGATCAAGTCGGGACGCAAATCTCGATACTTCAAATAGTACGTATATGGAGTTACTGCCCCTTCTTCCATATCGTCAAACATATCGGCAAAATCATCTGCCAACTGATTATATATTCCGTAATAGAACGTCCGCAGATCAAATCCCTCATCCTCCGGCGCACTGAGAACAGACCGGACGATTAATCGGGAAGAAGAAGATTTGATAATAATCGGAATGTACAATTCTTCATTGCTATAATTCGCATTGGCTAATTTCTTGTTGCGATCGATCTCCTGAGACTGAAAGAACACATAGGATTGCTCTAAAAACGTGCGCTGTTTCTCTGGATGCTGGTAGTTCTTGATGTACTCAAATGCTTCCCGAAGCTCGGAATGTACATATTCAATTACTTCAAGATTGCTGCCTTTCCACTCCACCAGATCAGGGACGACCCCGGTAAGAAGTGCATCGCGTATCATCAGGGAATATTGTTCTTTTTCCTGAACAGTCAAAGCTTGAGAATCCAGCAGATCATCCACAAATGGATACGTCAAACCGTACGAATAACCAAGTCGAATCGCCGCATCAAATCTCCGGGCACGTTCTTCAGGTGGTGTCTGCTCATTCATCTCATCGTCCACATGAAGGACCACGCCGAGAATGATCTTGATGAGCTTCCGCTGCGCCTGCTCTGCATCCAGCTCCTTCGGGATGTTGGATGCTACATTCTTTAATTTGTTCATCACCCAGATGACAGCCGTTTCAATGTGCTCCTTCTGTCCCCAGCGGTACAACGCAGCCAGACTGATATAATCAGGCTGTCCTTTGCGCCCAGTAGCGGAGCCCATAAAGTATTTTTTGGTATTCTGGACAACGTCCTGAATTCGGGCCTGCGTACCCGGAGAATCAAGGGCTTGCCCCAGATCCCGCATATAAATATAGGAGATACTCCGATCCAGGTAATCATCCAGCTTTCCTGTAGTATTCAGCCAGTGGATATATCTATGAACATCCCGGGGATCCGGTTTTCTTTTGCTAGGTGATAAAAAAGAAAGCCAGGCAAAACGATGAATATGTTTTTTTTGCCATACATGAATATCTTGGGTAAGTGCTGTCGTATACGTATTATTCATAAGTTGCTGCCTAAGAGAAGTGAAATACTGAGATGCTTTCTGCTCAGCTAGCCGATATCCTGCATCAGCCTGTTCTGTAAGTACGTTATTCATAGGGTGGATACCTCAACTTCTATTAATGTTAAACATGTATCCATGAAAGGAGATGAGGTGCTCCATGGACGAAAACTGAACTCATTTGATCGTGTATCCAACGCTTCAGCTCATGTTCATAACCTTTATACGGCGATCCAACCGTTTGGTTACGAAATCGTCACTGTTCATTCCCATATACGTGGTTTTACAGAATGGATGACCAGACTTTGACCGCTGTAATGGCGATAAGTACGATTAATGCATATCGAAGTACCCTCACATTGATCATCGAACTAACCCGTGAACCAAGGGATGCCCCGAGCAAACTGCCGATCACCGTATAGATGATGGGTTCCATCGGAATGTCTTCACCCGTAATTTTCCCTATAACGCCGCCGATTGCGGAGATAAATACAATCGCCAGTGAAGAAGCAATCGTCGTTCGTACGGGGATGTTGAGAATCGTCAGCATGATAGGAATAAGGATAAAGGCACCACCCGCACCAACAATTCCTGATACAATACCTACTGCAAAAGCAGTGCCTGCTGCAATCCATCGGTTAAACACCAGTGGAGCTGAGGTATCAAGCTTTCCCTTTCCGGGAATCAGCATAAGCACAATCGCCATGATCGCCAGAATGCCATAGATCAGATTAATAACCCTTCCGTCCAGATGACCGGATATGAACCCGCCGATCAGACTGCCAGCAAGAATGCTGGAGCCCATGTATAGCACCAAACCGCGGTGAACGATCGCCCCACCACTTCTACCCGTTCGTACTTTTCTGCGGAATGCAATCACACCGGCAAGTGAAGCGAAAAACACTTGAAACATACTAATCGACGATACCTGATGTGCTGAGAACGGCTCCAATCCCATCCAGGATGGAACATATAACAGCAGCGGATAATTGATAATGGCCCCACCAATACCCAACAAACCGGAGAAGAATGAACCGACCAGACCCAGTATAAACATGATGACAAAAAGCAGAAGATCCATCGGTTATGCGCTTCCTTTCGTGCAATATAAATCTCATTTCGATACCACTCAAAAGTGCTGTACACAGCGAATATTATCCGTTATAATAAAAACCAAGTAAATTAATCCGAAATGAGTGATTAAGCATGTTTAACGTGTTGAAGACTCTTTTTGAAAATAAATGTCCACAGTGCAACGAAAAATTACAAGTTCATAACGATGCGTTATGTTCGACCAAAACCTGTTCTCAATGTCATTACAAAGAAGAGAGTTATGGCTCTCTTGGCGTTCGAATTGTATATGACACCACAAAATGATAAAAAGCTATAGCCTTGTTAATTGTATCACGATCTCTGAATTTTCGGGATAATTCGACAAACTTATTTCCCTCTCACATGCTACGATTACTTTATAGTGAAAATACAAAAACGGTGCAAAACGAATAAATCGTTCTGCACCGTTTTTTTCTGTTTTTTTGAGATGAGTTTTCTTAACTTTAGAAGGTTATTTATTTGGTTTTGAAGCTGAGGAATCCATCATCCACGGCTACGGTTGTCCCGTTCACTGCGCTGGCTGCATCACTGAACAGGAAGGTAACCACACTGGCTACTTTCTCCGGTTGAATGAGCTCTCCACGCATATGTTGAGTAGCAAGCGCATCCTTCATGGCTTGGTCATCACCCAGAATTGGTGTTTCGATAAAACCAGGTGCTACACCAACTACACGAATTCCATGCTCAGCAAGTTCAAGTGCACCGGATTTGGACATCATAACAACCGCAGCCTTGGCAGCGTTGTAGTTGAAGCTGCCTACTGCAGCAACACTTCCATAGATCGAAGCTGTATTTACAATAGTACCTTGTACATTTAATTCAACCATTTTTTTCGCGCCATAATACATACCGTAGTATACACTGTGCTGATCTACATCAATGACTCTGTGATAAGATTCCGGGTCCATCTCCAGAAATGGCTTCACAAGTCCAATACCTGCGTTATTGAAAATACCGCTCAATGTACCATATTGCTCTACGGTCCAGTCGATCAGGGCTTTGATCTCGTCCCCCTTGGATACATCCACTTTGTACGCGCCCGCTGTTCCGCCTGCTGCTTCAATCTCTGCCGCAAGCTTCTTCGCTCCGTCTTCATTATAGTCAGCGACAACAATAGTCGCACCTTGATCCGAAAGTTGAAGTGCTGTCTCTTTACCAATACCACTTGCTCCACCTGTAATAATGATTACTTTTCCATTGTGTTGAGTCATGACACCGTTCTCCTTTGGCAAAATATATTTAAAGGCAGTTCAGAACTTATAGTAAGTAACTATATTTTATTAACTTATATACTTATCATACGCCTCTGTCCCAACCTTGTCAAACCATAGATCATCTTCACATAAATATGAGATAAATGTCATATACATCTCCTATTTACATGATATAGTCTAGCTCCTGTGATATTAAATATGCATCCGTTTGGGAAATAAAAAAGCGAGCATAACGGTAATTCAATCATTCCGATATCTCGCCCTTATAAAATATTGAAAATTAATTCAACTTATTCACCCTGAAGTCCGCTAAGCGGATCTTTCAAATTATTGATGTTCGTGATCAGTTCAGGAATGCCTGTCTTCTCCCAATTTTCTGCCGTAAAACCTTGTTCTGCAATTGTATTCTCGAAATTGTCCACGACTTCTGTTAATTGTGTATTATAACTAACCAGATTCTCATGAATGCTCTCTCCTATTGCAGGAGCAGTCAACTGAGAAAATTCACTTGCTTCTGCTTGGATCAGATCGATTTTCTCCTGAATCTGCGTTGTAATCTCCGGATTATTCACCGCACCCGATGCGAGCTCTTGCAGATCAGCCCCGGCGTTTGATACCTGTTCTATATAATCAGTAGCCCCACTCACATAATTTAAACTTTGATTAGCTTGTTCCACGACTGAACAGGCTGAAATCAAAAGAATACTTGATGCAATAAGACCTGTCATCATTAATGTGTGCTTTCTTTTTCTTATGAACATGATCATCTCCCTTTCTCCTAATCGGAATCCTTGTTCCAAGTCCATGATACCTGTTCAGACTGCTTCATTGCAAATGGGTCTGCAGCCAGCGTTATTAACATGTATAATAGTAAAATCACACGGTAAAGGGATGTCATGATTATGCTTCAAGCCTTGAACCAACGCTTGAACCGCATCATGCCACTGATTACCCCAATCAGTATTATTATTGGCGTGTTATGCGGGAGTTTTGTTTCTTCTTATACCTTTTTATCCCCTTGGCTTTTTGCGTTCATGACGTTCGCTGGAAGTATCAGTCTGGGGATACGGGATTTTGTGAACGTGCTGAAGAAGCCGTTCCCCCTGTTTGTATGTCTGTTTATTTTGCATTTGGCGATGCCTCTAATTGCTCTTGGTATGGGTCATTTGGTTTTCCCTACAGATGCGTATACCATAACAGGACTTGTTCTGGCAGCCGTGATTCCGACAGGAATAAGCAGCTTCATCTGGGTCAGTATATATCGGGGCAATATCGCACTTACGCTATCCATCATCCTGATTGATACCATGCTTGCTCCTTTTGTAGTGCCAGGAGTGTTATCCCTGTTAATCGGAACCAGTGTCACACTGGATACGGCAGCCATGATGAGCAGTCTGTTCTGGATGATTGTTGTGCCATCCCTGCTCGGTATGCTGCTGAATGAGTGGACCAAAGGCGCCATTGTCCCGGTCTGGGGACCGAGGTTGAATCCGTTGTCCAAATTGTTCATGGCATCAGTCGTCGCGATTAACGGATCTGTCGTTGCACCTTACTTGGCTGATTTCAACTGGAAGTTGGCTGGACTTGCGGTCATCATTATTTTCCTGGCATCAGTCGGTTATGCACTAAGTTACTTCATCGCCCGATTGTTGGGCTGGAATGAGGCTGATCAGGTCGCACTGGTGTTCAATGGAGGGATGCGTAATATCAGCGCAGGTGCAGTACTCGCTGTTTCGTATTTTCCGCCACCAGTTGCTGTCCCGGTTGTGCTTGGCATGGTATTTCAACAGATGCTTGCTTCATTAACAGGTTATCTGCTCGGTCGTCGCTCTCAGCTTCTGCAAAAGTCGGATAAGACATCTGCGGCCTAACAAAATACTGGAATGTAAAAAAACGCCGACACAATTGTCGGCGTTTTTCGTTACTATAACCCTCTACTGTTATCTCTGCTGTATTCTCTGTAGTCTCTTTAATTTAATTCTGCCCATTCTGGTCCCTGCCCACAATAGAAAAAAACCATCAACGAGTGATGGTTATTTTTCTAATCATTTTTTTCAAAAATCTGCTGTTGCTCATGGTACTTAGTACACTTATTTCGGCTGAATATATCCTTCAGCTTTAAGCAGTTCTGCGATCAGAACCGCACCACCTGCCGCTCCACGGAGCGTGTTGTGGGACAATCCCACGAATTTGTAATCATAGAGTGAGTCTTCGCGCAGTCGGCCTGTGGAGACACCCATTCCGCGTTCGATGTCACGATCCAGTTTCGTCTGTGGTCTGTTTTCTTCTTCAAAATACGTAATGAATTGTTTCGGTGCGCTTGGCAGAGCCAGCTCTTGTGGACGGCCTTTGAACTGCAACCAACGCTCCAGAATTTCGTCTTTGCTTGGTTTTTTCTCGAAGTTTACAAACACCGTAGCCAGATGTCCATCCGTTACCGGTACACGAATACATTGTGTTGTAATTAATGGGGCAGATGCTTTGACGATCTGGTTGTTCTCAATGCAACCCCAGATCCGCAGTGGTTCCTGCTCACTCTTCTCTTCTTCGCCACCGATGTATGGAATGACATTATCAAGCATATCTGGCCAGTCCGTAAAGTTTTTACCTGCTCCCGAAATTGCTTGATACGTGGAAGCAACAACCTGAGTCGGATTGAACTCACGCAAAGCGTGCAGTGCTGGCACATAGCTCTGAATTGAGCAGTTTGGTTTTACAGCAATGAATCCGGTTTTTGTGCCCAGTCGTTTGCGTTGAGCTTCAATCACGTCCAGATGTCCCGGGTTAATCTCAGGGATTACCATGGGTACATCTGCTGTCCAGCGGTGAGCGGAGTTGTTGGACACGACAGGTGTGCCTGTTCTAGCGTAAGCTTCTTCGAGCGCTTGAATCTCATTCTTTTTCATATCAACCGCGCAGAAAATAAAATCAACCTGACTGGCAAAAGCCTCTACCTGGGAAGCATCCTGAACAACGATTTTCTTCACCGCTTCCGGAATAGGAACTGCGAGTTTCCATCTGCCTTGTACGGATTCTTCATATGTTTTACCTGCCGAATTGGCGCTTGCAGAAATAGCTGTTACTTCAAACCATGGATGCTGATCAAGCAGGTCCACAAAACGTTGACCTACCATTCCCGTTCCTCCGACGATACCGACTTTCAATTTTGCTGACATTCAATCATCATTTCCTTTCGGTTTGAGTGATTCTTCTCTTGAATCAATATCATAACTCACTAAAAACGTATTATGAAATGGACTCCTTAATTAACACTATTCAGGCAATTCCAAAGCGTGTAGTCACAGCCCCGGAAAAACCAAAAAATCCCATCCCCAAGACAATAAGTCTCAGGGACGAGATTGAACTCTCGTGGTACCACCCAGATTCGCCGATATGTCACCATATCCGCCTCTTCAAGTAAAGGTTTACAACCATGTTGCTAGCTGTAGACCGTTCATACTCTAGCTCTGTAACAGGAGCTCCTGTCACACCATCCCTTAATGCTAAGTTCCGATGTGCTGCTCTGAGTCTTTATTCAATAAAAGATTCTTTACTCCTTTTCAGCTGCCGGAGCTCTCTTTGAAAGAATGAATTTTATCTACTCGTCTCTTCGTCGCATTTGATATTGCGATTATAATATCAAAATTACTGTGATGAAGTAAACACATTTTTTTTAGATCATGGAATTTATATGTTTCCAGCAGAGCTGAACCATTGTTTATCGCAAGAAAACTTCAGCTAAATGCGGTCTGTCTTCTGTGAAAAGTACATGATAGACGTTTTTATTATAATATACTGCAAATAGCTATTTCCTTACTGCTTTTTGGCAACCATCGCATATGTTCCCAGAGGACTCCCAGGCCCCAAGGCATGATGTGTCCTAAGTAATTTCAGTTCGGACAGAAGAAGTGTTTTCACTTTGTCCGGGATCGGGAGCATTTGCAGTTCCACAGGCGCTTCTGCCAGTGTCATTTCGGTTTCCCAGTGACCGTCCTGTAGCTCGGGAGAATGGATCGAAGTCTCTTCCTTAATCGTCCAGCCTGCTGCAGAGACAAGCTCTTGGATATCCTCCGGTGTAAAAAGCGTGCGCACATTGGAGAAGCTGTTCTCCTTGTAACATTCGACCTGGGACTGAATCAGAACGGATAACCAATGTGAGAGCTGGCTCACATCTGTAACTCGCGCATCCCATTCTGCGAAACATAACTGATGCCCCCACGTCCTAACCTTGCTAAGAATCTGGGCGAGTTCGTCAAACGATCTCAAGTACCAAGAACAATGGGAAAGTACGATCACATCAAACTCATTCTCGGCAAATTGAGCCTGATCACTTAGAATGTCGTAGTCATAATCCATTCGAATCCGATCACCCAGTGGAGATCTCCGTAGCTTGGCTGCCGCTTCGCCTACGGTCAGTGGTGCACCATAATCCTCTGGTGCAATATCTACACCATGAACGTACCCATTCTCCCCCACCAGATGTGCAAGCACGGCCGTTGTATCTCCCTGACCACATCCGATTTCCAGAACGCGGCTGCCTTCCTGTATCCCCCAAAAGAGTCCCAGTTTCATCCGATGCTCGGTCTGAATGTATTGAATGGCGGCGTTGTCCTCCACGTCCATATACTTAATAAGGTCCCTGATGATAGATTCATTCATAATTCTTCACCCCTCAAACAGCAACTTAAATTTCTTGCTTATTGTAGCGTTACAGGCTGCATTGCACAATGCTAGAGTCTTGACAGAACCATGGCACAAACGAGATCCCGCCCTACAGTACATCTAAACCTCTACTATATATCAATTCCTATGCCCACTGGGTTGCAAGGCTCTGAAGATATGGTGTCAGCATGGGCTGTAATTCCTTGCGCATCAGTCCGATCTCCAAGATCGCCTGAATATATCCGAATTGATCGCCTATATCGTAGCGATGCCCCTCCAGTTCAAGGGCCAACAGTTCCTCCACCTGACTTACTTCTTTTAAGGCATCCGTTAACTGATATTCCCCTCCAGCCCCTCTCTCGATCTGATCCAGAATAGGAAAGATGGAAGGTTTCAGAATGTATCGTCCCATTACAGCTGTTCGGGATGGCGCTTCTCCAAGGGAAGGTTTTTCGACCAGATTGGTGACCCGGTGAACCCGGTCCTCTGCACCCTTCGAATCTATGATGCCATATTTGCTCACATTTGCCGCGTCTACCTGACGGACACCAATGATCTGGTTGCCTGTCTTTTCATAGAGATGGACCATCTGTGCAAGTGCAGGCGGATCAGACACCATAATGTCATCTCCCAGCAATACAGCGAAGGCATCATCTCCTACAAATTGCCGTGCGCACCCAATGGCATGCCCCAGACCCAGCGGTTCTTTTTGACGAATAAAATGAATATTGGCCATCTCGCTGATAGCCTGCACCTCTTCCAGTAAAGACTGTTTGCCCTTGGCATATAAAGAGTGTTCAAGTTCAACCGATTTATCAAAATGGTCCTCTATGGATTTTTTGTTGCGTCCGGTCACAATGAGGATATTCTCAATGCCTGATTGCACTGCTTCTTCAACAATGTATTGGATGGCCGGTTTGTCAACAATCGGTAACATCTCTTTGGGCTGTGCTTTCGTCGCTGGCAGGAAACGGGTTCCGAGACCCGCTGCCGGAATAACTGCTTTCTTAATTCGCATATCATCATAGACTCCTTTCATATGTTCGTTGTATGAAACACCCAATATCTGCTGGCCATATAGTTCAGAACCATCCCCATCAAGGTCGCCAGGATTTTACTCATCACGAGACTCCAACCCAGCATATCGTGCAAAGTCATCAGTATGAGAGCGGATAACGCGAGAACGATAAGATTGGTGATTAGAAAACGAATAAGTTTCGCTCTATCACTCCCTCCTCGTGCCGTATCTCGAAAAGTCCATCTGCCGTTCAGCCAATAACTGTTCGCAACACCGCAGCTGTACGAGATTACTTGAGCCATCAGAACCGGTACACCGACCACCGCAAGCAAAGCAAACACCACCGCATCCACTGCCGTATTTGCAACACCCACAATACCGAACTTGAAGAGTGTCACCAGACGCTTAGTCATGATGAGCAACTCGGGCTGTCAATCGGGATTGTGCTTGCTGGCCCTCGGCATGAACCACATCTCTCACAATGTATAGTGGACGCGCCTTGGTCTCATCATAGATCCGGCCCACGTACTCGCCCAGAATGCCCAGCATGATCAGGATGAATCCGTTAAACATCAGCATGATACTCACAATAGATGGCCATCCCTTAATGGTTGAATCCGTAAAGATTGCCGAACCAATAACCGTTAACATATAGATAAATCCGCCAACCGACAGGATCGCACCTACATAACCTGCGAGTTTGAGCGGTTTATACGAAAATGAAGTAATACCGTCCAGGCTCAGTTTCAGCATGCGTTTTAGCGGATATTTTGTTTCACCTGCCAGACGTTCATCGCGTTCATATTCAATCGCAGTCTGACGAAATCCGACCCAACTGACCAACCCGCGCACAAACCGGTTTTTCTCCGGAAGACGTTTCATCTCATCACATACTTTGCGGTCAATCAGGCGAAAATCTCCGGTGTCCACTGGAATATCCGTATCCGTCGACGCACGCAGTACACGGTAGAACAGACTTGCCGACCATTTCTTGAAGCGAGTTTCACCGCTTCGTCTGGTGCGACGGGCATATACGACTTCATAGCCCTCTTTCCATTTGGCGATCATATCCAGTATCAGTTCGGGAGGGTCCTGCAGATCCGCATCAATAATAACGACCGCATCCCCCACTGCATAATCCATGCCCGCTGTTATCGCAATCTGATGTCCGAAGTTACGGGCAAAATCAATCAGTTTCACACTCTCGTCCCAACGGGCGTAGTCACGGATCATTAGAGCACTTCGATCCATGCTGCCATCATTGACAAACAACAGTTCATAACTCTCTCCTGTGCTGCCCATGACCTTCTTCAGGCGTCGATAAGTCTCCTCGATCACCGCTTCTTCGTTATACATGGGAATAATAATGCTATATCGGTACGCGTGAGCCATGTTTGTCCCCTCCCTTTTCCCATGGACTTCGTCCGAGATTTTCACTCTATACAAACTGCACACTTCGATGACAGAACAACCCTCCAATCGCTGTTATCCCCAGATTTTTTGATTCCCTTTATAAAGGGAAAATCCGGGGATAGCGTATGCTTCCGATGTAGCTTTCTTGCAGAAAGCTTGTAGGCGAACGCTTCGCTTTTTCAGTTTTTTTCTGTCCTCTCCGTTATCGTGTAAATGATAAGTTCAATTTATATAGCTACAATTTCACTTCGTACAAGGTCGTCTGTCCGCCGAATCCAAATCCAGCTCTGTTTCCGGTGTCTCCGTTATCCGTAGATCCGCTGTCGGTGCCTGTCTGCCATTCTGACGTTGGAATCTCGGTTCCGTGCTCTTTGATCCAATCGCTAATTTCCGAGTTCCCTCCGCGGCCACCCATGCCACCAACCATGAAGTATTTCACTTGCCCGCTCTTGACGAGTTGCTCAAGTTCCTCTGTTGTGTACACCGGGTCTGATCCGGAAAAACCTCCAAGCGTAATGACCGCTGCTCTTTCATCGATAATATAAGGTGCTGCCTGATTATAGTCTGTTGTGGCGAAGAGATACGTTTCGCCTGTATTGTGCTCTTTCAGATAAATCAGTGTAGCTGTATCCACTTCTTCGTTACGGTTGCCCATTCCGCCACGGCCACCCATTGCAGGCATTTCTGTGTCTCCTGCACCGTTACCCATCGGCATACCCATTCCTGCTCCACCAAACATACCATTGGAACCAGTAGGTCCTGCTGCAGGAATCATGCTGTTGCCACCATAAGTAATTGGGGTGAATGCCCAGTAGATTGGACCGATCAGCATCACCATGAATCCCGCGATAATGAAGCTCTGTTTCCATCGATGTGTGCGATGAAGCATAACGATTAGGATAACCGTGATCAGAATGCCTGCGATCAATTCACTAATGGACCAGCCTGCACCAATCGTATCGTTATACACCTGCATGATATACCAGCCGAACAGAGTCGTCAGCAGCAGGGACACCGGAAGCAACCATGCCTGCCATCCATCGCGATCACGATATGATTTCCACATCGCTACAAATCCTGCGCCAGTCAGCGCCGCAATTGGAGGTGCAAGCATAATCAGATAATATTGATGGAAGAAACCTGCCACACTGAAAAAGGCTGCAACGGGAAGCAGCCAGGCTAGCCAGAACAAGGCTTCCTTGTGTTTATTGGTTATATTTCTCCGTCTTAATCCTGCAAATATGGCAATGCATCCAAGCAGCACAACTGGCAACAGCCAGCTAGCTTGACCTGACAGTTCAGTCTGGAACAGACGCAGAGGACCTTTCTCCCCTGTTCCAAACATTCCGCCCATGCCACCGCCGAAATTTCTTCCGTTTGGCATTTCGATATCATTCGGCATCTGCCCGCTCGGGAAATTGCCATTCGGCCCATTCATGCCACCCATGGTGTTCAAGCCATTCGAACCATTCGTATTATCGTTATCCGGTGCATTGACATCTTGCCCAGCACCAGGAACACCACTGCCTGTCTGATTAAGGTCTGAAGACAAGTCTTCTCGATTTCCCCGATTATTTCCCTGTCCCATACCATTTGGCATACCTGCGTTACCTGCAGTATTCTGCTGACCCGTTAGGCGAGCCAGACCATTGTATCCAAAGGCGAGTTCCATGACCGAGTTTGTTTCACTGCTTCCGATATAAGGCCGCTCGTCTTCGGGTATAGAATCCACAGTGACCGCCCAGGATAAGGAAACGACCGCCAGAACCGCTGTGCTGCCGATCAGCAGGATGATCTTCCTTCTCCATTTCGCCTGAAATGCAAGCAGATAAAGCAAGTAAAAAGCCGGGAGAATCATGTAGGCTTGAAGCATTTTCATATTAAAGGCTACGCCTATTAACCCAAAAGCAACCAGAATGCGCCAAGTACTGCCTTGTTTGCTGCCTTTGAACAAAAACCATGAACCCAGCAGTAGTGTAAACACCAGCATGCTGTCAATATTGTTGGTCCGACTGACTGCAGCCACAACTGGCACAGTTGCCATCGCAAGTGCCGAGATTCGTGCTGCTGCAAGTCCATATGTAGGTTTCACCATGAAATAGATCAGGAGCACCGAACCGATTCCCGCTAATACCTGCGGCAAAATAACACTCCATCCGTGCAATCCAAAGACATAGGCAAAGGCCGTCTGAATCCAGAAGACAACTGGTGGTTTATCTACAGTGACCGAGCCTGCTGAGTCTAGTGAAGCATAGAAAAAGTTATGGAAGTTGCTGAGCATACTCCCAACGGCAGTCGTATAATAGGAATTGGCATATTGATCGTTCCAGATACCGTACCCATTCAGAAATGCCGCCAGTAATACAATCGGCAGAAGGACAAGATCCATCCTTCTTTTGGTGTTATTCAAAGTTAATCACTCCTTCAAATTTCTTCATGTCTAGTATTGTGACATGCCAAAATAAAACTGGGATGAGTGCCCGCTGAATGTTGTCTGAGGATAATTCACAATCCTTTCAGCTAAATTTCAGTTTGGCAAGCGATAATACAACATACAGTCCCTCTCCATTGAGGGAGAACTATAGATGGAATCAAGCAAGGAGGAGCGGCACATAATGAAGCTTAGCAGCGGAATTAAAATACTATTGGCTGATGATGAACCGCATATTTTACAATTTCTAGATCTTGGATTAAGCAATGAGGGCTTTGATGTGCGCACCGCACCGGATGGAGCGGCTGCGCTTGAGTTAGCGCTTGAATTCAAGCCACATATGGCTATTCTGGATGTCATGATGCCAGAGATGGATGGATTCGAAGTGGTCGAGCGTCTGCGCAAGACCGGTGCCGAGGTTGGCGTAATTATGCTGACAGCGAAGGACGAAGTCGAGAACCGGGTTAAGGGCCTTTGGTTAGGTGCTGACGATTACATGATCAAACCCTTTGCCTTTGATGAGCTGCTCGCCCGGATTCAGGCCAGACTGCGTAATCAATTTCCTTTATTAATAGGAGCCGTCACCCACGGTCCCTTCCGAATTGATGATCAGCGCAAAGAAATCACCTATCAGAATCAGGTTCTGGAGCTATCTCCTACCGAATACGAATTGCTAAAATTGATTGTGCTTAATCATGGGATTGTACTGAGCAAAGCGACCATTTTGAGTCGGGTGTGGGGGTATGATTTTGGCGGGGAAGAAAATATTGTGGAGGTATACGTTCGCTCCTTGCGTGACAAACTCGGGGATAAAGAGCATAAACTCATCCGCACGCTTCGGGGTGTCGGGTACAGGGTGGATCTTTAATGAACTCTCTGCCTAAGAAAAATAAACTTCGTTTAAGACGTCTCCACCAATGGATCTGGCCTCATTCATTGCGTTCTCAATTGCTCTCACGTTCCCTGTTCGTGCTTGCCGGGCTGTTATTGTTAATCGGTATTCTGCAATTTTGGATCATGGAAAGTTTTCTCTACCGGAATCAGGCGAAAACCATGGAAGAACAGCTTATGTCCATGCCCCCGGTTTGGCTCGGTATCCAGTCCCGTAGTGGCTCTTCCAACAATCCTTTTGGTGGACAGGCAGGAAACGGGTCTGGCAATCGGGTGTTGTTTATTCCAGACCGTTCACTGGCTCTGTTTGATAACCAAGGCACGTTCGAGGATGTTTTTGGAGAAGATGGTCTGAAAGCCCCTCAACTATCAACCGTTGAATATCAGGACATTACAGATGAGTTGAAAGAACAAAAACACATTCCCTACCGGATCGTCACGGATAGCCAAGGGAATGAGCAATTGATTGTATTTGCTTCACCCGGTCCACGCAATCGTGGCTTACCGATGGTCCAGATGGGTACGGCTACGAAGCCACTGAGAGACTTGATTATTAAACAGCTTCTAATCTTCCTCATGTTATCGCTGTTGGCCATGGTAGCCGGTCTTATTCTATACACTAAGGTATTACGCCGGACGCTGGTTCCCCTGTCCAACATGGTGAATAAAGTACAGCAGATCGATGCAGGAAGTCTCGCAGAACGCCTTCCCGTCGTTCAGGGACAAGAGGAAGTGGATCAGCTCGCAGTTTCATTCAACGGCATGCTTGAAAGACTGGAGAACTCGTTTGAAGCAGAGCGGGAATCGAAAGAGCAGATGCAGCGTTTCTTGTCTGATGCTTCCCATGAGCTTCGTACCCCGCTCACCTCCATTCACGGCTTCATTGAAGTTCTGCAGCGGGGTGCAGCGACCAATCAAGATCAATTGTATAAAGCACTGGACAGCATGCACGGTGAATCCGTCCGAATTAACAAGCTGGTTGAAGATTTGCTGTTACTAACCAAGCTGGATCAGGCTCCAAGGCAGGAGCGGGAGGTCATTCAGCTAGATAGTCTGCTGCTCGAAATGCAACCACAACTCGCCATGATGGCTCAGCAAAGATCCATTCATCTTGATCTGACGGCTGAAGTATATGTACTGGCTGACCCTTACAAGCTGAAGCAGGTTGTGCTGAATCTGTTCCATAACGCGGTGCAGCACACCGATCCTGAACATGGAGCCATCTCCATAACATTATATGCCACGCATCATAAGGCTGAATTATCAGTGAAAGATAACGGCACAGGCATTGAACCTGAACATCTGCCCCATATCTTTGAGCGATTTTACCGCACAAGCAGTTCTCGTTCGCGCAAACAAGGTGGCGCAGGTCTCGGCCTAGCCATTACCCGCTCGATTGTGGAGTCGCATGGTGGGAAAGTTACGGTACAAAGTCAGGTAGGCCTGGGAACGGAATTTATGATATTGCTGCCGCTGTATAAGGCTGATGTCTAGACTGAGCGCAGCCTCCAAGTAGGTTGGCTATAAGCAGCTCTACGTAAGATCTACTTGATCATTACTCAAGCTCTAGTCAAGCTCCAAATGCTGCTTTTCTTCCATTTTAATTCCGGCTTTTCATTGCATGACGAATCCCCTCTCATCTCGGTTGAGGAATGAAAGGGGGATTCTTTTTGTATCCGATTAATAGAGTGTAGAGTAGTAGCTCAATTGGTTTCAGGCTTTCAGGCTAATGAATCTGAGACGTCTTATTCAAGCATTTGGAGCGTCCGCAGAGATCTAATGAACCTGAGCCACGTTATATTAGAATAAACAGCCGTTTACTGCGTTTTTCTAAGGGTATTTCGGGAAATAGCGTGTCTGATGTTCCTTACAATTTAAGAAACGTACCGAAAGGCCAATAAGACGTCCTATGTTCGTTAGAAAATTGTCTACCCAATCGTCAGGATCAGCCATCTTGGACCTCAAGACTTTTGAGACCTTGGTATCCATCATCGTATAGCTCGCCTAAGTTTGAATATGAGTTTGAGTTTGAAGATACACGCTAAAATTCATCCTGTTCTATCGTTGCTTTTGGCAACGGCGGACTACCAAGGGTATACGCCATTCTCATCTAGGAACTCCCCATTATGGCGTTTACCATCCGTCGCATAGCGCACAATAATCGCAGCGCCGGCTTCTTTTGATTTACCGCCTTCGGCATTGCCATTAAGATCTGTTGATGTGAATCCGGGCGTTACCGCGAAGACTTGCGCCCTGCTGTTTTTGACTTCATAAGCCATCGAAAGTGTCATGGCACTGTTGGCCGTTTTGGATGAATTATAGTCGAAGGCATTTAAAGTAGATTCCTCATTTTGCATATGATGCAGAGAAGCCATGTCGGTTGATACATTAATGATTGTGCCTTCATTATCTTTGATTAACGGGAACAATCGCTGATTCAAACGGAAGGTGCCGAAAAAGTTCACTTCAAAGGCGTTCCGCAGATCTTCCTCTTTTGTATCCGTGAAGGAATGAGAGAAAGCACCCGGCATACCCGCGTTATTGATCAGAAGGTTTATTGCGGGATAAGTCTTCTGAATCGTATCGGCTGCCTGCTCAATGCTATTCAAGTCGCACATGTCGATCTGTACAAATTCTACATCTAACCCCCTGGAAGTTAACTCGGAAACAGCTCTTTCACCCCGTTCAACGCTACGTGCGCCGAGGAGAACTCTCCAACCTGCTTCACCTAACTGCTTGACGATTTCATATCCAATTCCTTTATTTGCTCCGGTTACAAATACAGTCTTTTTCATGCGAATCCTTCTTTCCATAATTTGATTTATATTTAACAATGTATAAGTTACTATGCTACACTTAGTGTAGGTCAAATTATTTTTATAAAAAGAGGGATTAACATGTTAACGATTGGAGAAGTAGCGAAAAAAGTTGAAATCTCCATTGGAGCGATCCGCTTTTATGAAAGAAAGGGACTGCTGAAACCTGCTGCACGAAATGAGCAGAACAACCGTCTTTATTTGGAGGATGATCTGAACTGGCTGGTTTTTATCAAATGCCTTCGCGAAACTGGGATGAGTGTGGAAGACATCAAAAAGTATTATGATCAGGTCAATGAAGGAACCTCCACGCTGAAGGAAAGAACCAAACTGATTGAGGATCAAAAACAAAAGTTGCTGAATGATATTGAGGAGAAAAAAGCGCAGCTTGTTCATTTGGATAACAAATTGGAGCGCTATTATCGCGGAGAGAATTATTAACATAAGCCTTGTCCAATAAAATAAATACAAAAAAGATCAGGCAGCCAAAGCAATAACTGTCCAACCTGACCCGAAACTTTCATTTTATAGCCTTTCATTATGGGACTACGTTCTATTAAAATTGGCCTTGTTGCTTACGCAGGTGGTAATGGTTATACTTTTCATCCTCGATCTCGATCAAATTTAACCGTTCAAAATTACATTTCTGTATCACCTTATTGGATGCTTGATTGGTAGTCAAAGCGATGGCATTTAACACTTCCACGTTTGTATATTCAAAAAAATACTCCGTCATTCTTTTGAGTGCCTGCGTTGTGTAACCACGGTTTCTGAAGTGTTTCGAAATACCATACATAATCTCCCGATTGGGTGCTGGCAGTTCGTCCTTAATTCCTGAGCAGCACCAACCTATGAACTCATCCTTTTCTTTGAGAACGATAGCCATACGTAAATATAACTCTCCGATATCCCCTCCTGCCATCACAGCTTGTTTAAAACGCTGATTCTCAGGGATTTCATATTCGGTGAGCCACAGGCTCCTGTCTTCAATCGTAGCGTTCCATCCCGGTAGGAATTCATACACCTCAGGTTGCCACGTAATTTCTTGCAGTTTCTCTAAATCTTCAATTCGATACTCGCGCAAATAAATATCCTTGCAATCGATGATTAATTCATCGGTTAGTATGGGTTTGTTCATAGTTCCTCCTACTACACACTTAATTTCAGCTTATTAGCTTTACTTCAAACAAGGCCCTCTTTTTCCATAAACTCATCTTTGGTTAATCCAAAGAGGATCAGATCCTGGTATTTTCCATCCGTATAGATCACTTGGCGGCGCACACCTTCCTGAACACATCCAAGTTTTCTCATCATCGCTGCGGAAGGTTCATTTCCTTGGAGTACATAATCATTAAATTTATTGAGCCTGCGCTCGAAGAAGGCATACTTTAGCAAGATTCGAACGGCTCTGGTTCCGTATCCTTTTCCTCGATGATCCCTGTCAATTTGAATGCCAATGCTAAAGGTACCGTTTCTCTCATCAATGCTGTTCAGATTCACACCTCCGACATTTTCACCATCCATATTTACAATTGTAAACATGATCCGTCCTTTGGCTAAAGAAAAATCAGAGAAGTTTTCCGTGAAACTCTTCGCTTCAACATGGGTTGGCGGCAACTCTACTGCACACTCCAATAACCGACGGGCAGGAGTATCAAAGCGGTTATAATAATGATCTTCCCAATCTTCTTCACGCAAAGCACGTAATCTGATCTTATCATCCTGCCAGAAATATTGACTATAATCGATCTCTCTCATCCCAAGTCCCCCGCATATTTAACCAGATTTTTACTTCGAGCTACAAATATAATAACCCATAATGTGGAATTGGAGGAGAATTATTTTCATTCAACACAACGAAAATAACCCCCGAACAGGACAAAACCTGTTGGAGGCTACGCTCTACTTCATATCAAAATCTAACTACGAATCTTCCGTATATTGAGGCTTGGACACGTTATCCGGAACCGTTTCATCAAAAACATCCTGACCCGGATAATCCCGTACTTCTCCCTCGTGAAGCTCATGATTTTCATAATCAAAACGATGTGCAGACCTCTGATCCACCCGCCACGGAGAACTTTTTCCAAGAGACTCGGATAGTAAAGATGAACCGTAAGGACCCTCCGGGAATTCCTCGAGTGTGATATCGTTTCGCTGCGACTCCACCGTAGACACATCGGTATATTCTTGCCGTTCTTCTCGCAAAAACTTATCTTTCATCGTTTATCCCTCCTGATCCACTTCATATGATCAACGTCCACTTATTGTGAGCGAGGACAAACGCATTTATGCATGACCTTTGGAAAACACTGCGTTTAGGTTTTGATCCATTACCGGATTAATCACGTTAATCATCGCCATCATAATTAGCGAATCCATATTAATAGTACAAAAACAATGAGGCCAGCCGTGCTAATCCAGGTATCACGTTTGGACCATACCAATAACGATGAACGTCCTCCGAGCGTTGAGTGCTCTCTAACTTTACGCATTTCCATCGCAATAGTCATATCCTCCGCACGTTGGAACAGTGCCATTAACAAGGGAATCACCATCGGACCCAGGTCACGAATTCGAACGGTATTTGGTCTTAAAGCTGCCTTTCCACGTGCCCGTACGATCAATGAGAATCGCTGCCACTCACTCCAGATCATCGGGATAAACCGAAAGATTAACGATACAGCAAGAGCAAACGAAGCTACGGGCAACCTGATCTTTTTACCGATACCGAGTACCCAGTTAAGCCCTTCTACCATTCGACCATAAGGTGTCGTCAACGAAAACCAAAGGCTTGCCAATGTGACGATAAACAAACGATACACATTCAGCAAAGTTCCCTCCGCCTGCATCAGAGAAAAGCCAAAGTGCAAACCTCCTCCTTCTGTTGAAAGAGTTGTCCCAGATAACGCCGTTGATATGATGAAAAAGAATAATAATGGCTTCATTAACTTCATACATCCAGCCAAAGTCTGACGCGGGAGCACGGCAAGTGCTGCTACTACCGGCACCAGTGTTAACGTCAATCCCAGCCATCGCTGTTGAAGCATCGCTGCGGTGACCAACAAAATATACAAAATCCATTTCAGACGCGGGTCCATGACGCCATATAATCCGCCTGAATGAGTCAAGGTGTTCGGAAGAAGCTTTGGATCATCTTCAGTTTCAACGGACGACAGCTTCAGTGCTTTTTTTTCATACTTCATTACATCGCTCTTGACTTCCATCGTTACCGTCCCTGATGCTTCTTTCGATCCGTTCTGAATCCCCACCTCAACTAACGTAGACTGAACAATGCATTCAGCCATCTCTTCTGGCGTCATTGCGGTCAATGGCAGCTCAAGACCCGCTGCTCTAAACTGCTGTGTCAGTCTCATCGATGGTGGCAGTCCGATCCCTGTCTGCTCCAGCAGTTCAGGCCTTTTGTGAAGTTCTCTCGGCGTAAGATCTGCGATTAGATGGCCTTCCTGCAACAACAATACTCGATCCGCACAAGGCAAGAATGTATCCAGATCATGGGTTGCTACCACGCCACCACCACCTGCCAGACGATGTTGCTCCAATACATCCAGCAGAAGCCCGACACTTTGCGCTTCCAACCCTGCGCTCGGCTCATCCAGCAGAAGCCAGTGTGGATTGGTCACACTTCCGAGAGCAAGTCCAAGCCTGCGCTTCTCTCCCCCACTTAGAGCAAATGGCGACCTGTCCAGATGAAAACGTCGGTCCAACTCCGAAGATACTGGCGGGTCCCATTGGTTCAGTGCTTTTGTGATCTGCTCTTGTTGCTGTTTCTCTGAAAGTCGATAGGGACGCAGAGAATATGAGAATTCACGCTGAATACTTCGGGCAAACAGTTGTTGTTCCGGAAATTGAAACAATAGTCCCATTTGCAATAAAATCGACTGCGGCACTTTTCCTTCTTTCCAGAAAGGTGTGCCATCCAATGTGATACTTCCTGCATCGGGCGGTCTCAGACCAGCCAACGTCTGTAGTAAAGTCGTTTTTCCTGAACCCGTACAGCCCAGCAGCAAGGTGATTTCCCCGCTGTTCAACTGTACACTCACATCTTCAAGCAGTGCACGTTTGCCTGATTCCGATGCTTCTATACGTATATCGGTTAGCTCAATCTCCAACGTGCGACCTCCTTAGCCAATTGCTCGGGTCGCAGTGGCATGGCTTCTGGCATCATACCTTTTTGCTTGAGCAATAACGCAGTTTTTACAGTGAAAGGAGGGTCCAATCCTATCCGTTCACAGGGGGATAGCTGCTCGTTTTTCCGGGTAGCCTTCTCATTCAATTCTGTTTCATAGAAAAAGGACTCTGGCTCCCCATCGTACACACAACGTCCCTTCTCCATAGCAATGATTCGATCACACAGGGTTGCTTCCTCCAGATGATGCGTAATCCAGATCACCGTTGTCCCACGCTGGGTAATCTTCTGAACGATGGCCTCGATACGGTCTCTTGCTCCCGGATCAAGCATGGCTGTTGGCTCATCCAGAATCAATATATCCGGTTTGGCCGCGAGCGCTACAGCAATATTAAGCAGTTGCTTCTGTCCACCGGATAATTGTGAAATGGCCTTCTCCGGGGGATATTGAAGTCCTACGGTATGTAATGCATCCTGCCTGCGCTCCAATTGCTCTTCTACAGATTCCATTAATGGTGACAGCGCAAAATGAAACTCCTCTTCAATCGTATCGCCAAGTACCTGAGCATCCGGTTGCTGCAGTACACCCCGAACAGTAAGTTCATCCGAGATATTCCGTACTCCTCCCGATAGCGGAATGAATCCGATCAGTAGTCCAGCAAGTGTGCTTTTTCCACTGCCATTCGCCCCTACAATACTAATCCATTCTCCTTGGTGCAGCGTAAGTGAGACCCCATCCAGTGCTTTCCTCACCTGACTACCTTCGGAAGCATAATGCACTCGAACATCTTCTAATGTAATTATAGGCAGGTTGCCTTGCATCGTAAATTAGTCCTTTCCCTTTCTATTGTTATGTGGTACGATCCTAATCGTTAACCACATTTATTTAATTGGTTAACAATCATATTACCAAAATGGAGAGGATTGTTCAAACATGAAATTATCTTTGCGAGGCATTGTATTCAGCGCACTTATGGCCGCAATTTTAGTACTTTTTGGTTACATAAGCATTCCCATTGGCTTCTCCCCAGTACCAATAACATTACAAACTTTGGCTGTCATGCTGGCCGGAGGATTACTTGGTCCACTCTACGGTTTTCTAAGTGTCACGATGGTTGTTCTGCTCACCGCTCTTGGATTCCCCTTGCTGCACGGGACCGGAGGACTTGCAGTACTTCTTGGACCTACCGGAGGATATGTGATGATGTGGCCGTTCTCCGCATTATTGATTGGATTGTTGCTTGCACGAATCAACATCAAAGGTGTAACAGGATTCATACTCGCTTTTGTTGTATTTGAACTATTTGGTTCACTGCTCGTGTATGTCTCGGGGGTCCCTTGGCTTGCCTATGCTTACAAAATGGACATACCTGAGGCCATGATTCAAGGGTTTTATCCTTACATAATTGGGGATCTGATCAAGGCTGTATTTGCTGCCATCATCATTGCGCCAGTGCGCATGGTTTTCCCACCTCAACGCCTCACAGGTAACCTGCATTCCACGGTTATAAAAGCGGATTCTTAATAGAAGCTATATAAGGTAACTGATCTGCCTATCTTTGAAAACGACGAAACCGCCAAAATCACTTTGGCGGTTTTCGTTACTTCTCTTCCTCTAAGGTTGTTCTGTCATCAGAGTGATCCGTGTAAATCTTCTTTAGTTCAGCTTATATATTCACCTGAATTAATTGACGCTCTGTAATCTGAAATTGTTGATCGGCTGTATTTTCAATAAACCTCTGATCATGAGATACATACAGAATTGTCCCTTCGTAGGCCTTGATAAAACGCTCCAACGCTTCCAGTGCATGCATATCAAGGAAATTCGTCGGCTCATCCAACAATAGAATGTTATATTGTCCAAGAAACAAGTGACATAATTGAAGACGAATCGCCTCTCCTCCACTTAATGTCCCCACATTCTTGAGCAAATCATTACCTGTAAACTGCATCGCATGCAACGCACTTCTGAGCTCTGATTCCTCATAATCTGAACGATTTTTCAGAAATTGTAATACGGTCTCTTTTGTTGTGAATCGATAGCTCATTTGCTGAAAATAACCGAGCTTCGCTTTTGGAGACATTGTGATGTGATCTCCAGCATGGAAAACATGGTTAAGCAATGTACTTTTCCCGCTGCCATTGGCTCCGGTTATCGCTATTTTTTGTTTTAATGGAACCTGAAAACTTACATCCTCCAGCAATACGTTACCTTCCACTTCAAGTGTAAGGCGATCTGCCATAATTGGATATCGGTTGTGCAGCTCCAGTGTCTTTGGCTGACGGAAGATCATAGGACGATCCTCTTGCACCGCTTTTACCTCGTGAAGTTGTTGCATTCGCTGTTCAATCGCTTTAGCTGCGCGGTGCACCGCTTTTTGACTGGTGCCTTTGGATTTTGTTTCAACCATACGGTTTGTTTTTGCCTTGGATTCTTTTTTGGACATGCTTCCGGCCTGCGTTATTTTCTCGGCTTTCTTCATCTTTTCCCGAGCGGCCAGCTCCAATCGCCTTTTCTCCTTGGAAAACTGCTCATGGGCCTGGTTTTGTTGTTCACGCTCCAGCCTTTTCTGTGCCTGATAATCACTATAGTTGCCAGAATATACGTGAACCTCACCTTGATGGATTTCCCAGATCGTGGTCACCAGTTCATCCAGAACCGCACGATCATGACTGATCAGCACAAGCGCCCCATAGTAATAACGCAATTCATCCAGCAAAAATGTAATGCCCTCTTGATCCAGATGTGTTGTTGGTTCATCCAGTAACAGTACTTCATGATAATGGGTGAACATTTGAGCCAGTTTCAAACGGGTCTGTTCTCCGCCACTCCATGCTTGGTCGTGTTGAGGTATGGCTAATTTACTCAGTAAAGCCCCATCAACTTCAATACTTTCGTTAGACTGGGGTGGTTCCACTTGTTCCAAATAACCAAACTCAGCATGACGTTTTACCTTTCCAGCGGTTGGCTGAATCTGTCCCGCAATGAGTTTCAATAACGTACTTTTACCCTGACCATTTCCACCTACTACACCAATGCGATCCAGTTGATGCACAGCCAGTCGCTCAATGTTCAGTATTACTTTATCCATATAGGTCATCTCAACCTGTTCTAATTCAAAACATATCTTTTCCATATTCGCTACCTCCGAAATAAGATTTATTTCGTATCGATAGCGAAGCACGCTTCTATCGATACGAGCTTATCGTGCCAGCTCGTATCAATAGAACAGTAACGTCATCATAGCGGTTACCTCCAGTAGTCTGTATTGAGCGCCTTTACCTAATTATTTACTTGATTAAGATAATCAGAAGAAAAAAAACAAAGAATCACAGGCCACGGCCTGTGATTCAACGTAAACGGGAAAGCGAGTATAACACTTATTTTAAGGTCAGGATGATTGAAAATGACAGATTGATCCCGTTTACTCTGAACCAATAGTCAGAGCCTTTGAACGTATTCAATTACCGATTCAAAGGAAGGAAGCGCAGTCTCATCGCATGTGTCATGTTCAATAATCCACCTTTCATTAACATGTATAGATGTACAACTCCAATTATAATTTTCCAATTCCACCCTGTCAACGGAACCATGAAAACACTGTACCATCAGATTAGTACATCAGCATCAATCTACTTTTGTTCCTGACCATTACCGCTACTTAATTTTAATAGAAGCTCTTGGCTACTAACCTGTCCTGTAGCCTGTGGAATTACTTCCTCGTAGTTCGCAGAATTCGTTACGATAATCGGCGTTACCGTGTGATAACCAGCAGCCTTAATCTGTGCAATATCGAACTCAAGCAACAGATCTCCCGCTTGGACCCTGTCCCCTTCCTTGATATGGGAAACAAAATGCTGTCCGTCCAATTTAACGGTATCAACTCCCACGTGAACCAATATTTCAGCACCGGTGTCTGATACTACAGCCAAGGCATGTTTTTTCTTGAATGCAACGGTAACTGTACCATCAAAAGGCGCTACAACTCTGCCCACAGTTGGCTCAATCGCGATCCCTTTACCCATTGCTCCCGATGCAAAAGCTGGATCTGGAACTTCCGACAATTCCACAATCGTTCCTTCGATTGGGCTAAATACATTTTCGTCTGAAGCATTCGTTGCACGAACAGATTGCTGAGCGGATGTCGTAGGTTCGGTTTTTGTTTCTTCTTCGACCGGATCTTTGAAGCCCATGATGTACGTCAGTACAGCCGAAACAACAAAGGATACTACGATACCCAGAATCAATCCTGGGAAACCTTGCCCACCTGGTCCGTAGAAGATTGGCAAGGTCAGTAGTCCCGGTGCGCCAGATGCAAATGCCAATGTGCCCGCTTGACCAATGATAGCTCCACCAACTGCACCACCGATAACTCCTGCAATGAATGGACGTTTCAGTGGTAATGTTACCCCATAGATGGCCGGTTCCGTAATACCGAACAAAGCCGTCAACGTGGATGATCCAGCCAGCGTTTTCAGTTTTTTGTTCTTGGTTTTCAGCATAACCCCAAAAGCAGCACCCGTTTGAGCAAAGATAGAAGCTGTCGCAGCGGGTTTAACGCCATCCTGTCCATACACGGCAACGTTGTTGATAAATACCGGAATAAGACCCCAGTGTATTCCGAAGATAACGAGCAGCTGCCAGCTTGCACCCATAACGGCTCCAGCGAGCAATGGACTGAATCCAAATGCGGCAACGAGTCCGGCTGCAATTGCATTACCAACGTAGACACCAAATGGCCCGAATACCAACAGGGTCAGTGGTACCATAATCACTAGCAAAAATAATGGCGTAACAAAGTTTTTCACACTATCGTGAAGTGTTTTATTAAAGAATTTCTCCAACTTGCTCATCACAATGACAGCCAAAATGATAGGAATAACTGTAGATGAATAGTTCATCAAGATGACAGGGATACCGAAGAAATCCGTTGATGTTCCCTCTGATTTCAACGTGACGATGGACGGATAGATGAGCGCTCCTGCAATCGTCATCGCGACAAACATATTTCCCTGGAATTTACGTGCTGTTGTAACCGCTAACAACAGAGGCAGGAAATAGAAGAGACTATCTGCTGCTGCATACAGGATCGTATATGTTGTTTCTGTCGTTTCCAGCCATCCAATATTGCTCGCAATCAACAATAACCCTTTTAGAATACCGGCTCCCGCCATAACACCCAGAAGTGGTGCAAAGATGCTGGATATGATATCGATAATACCCCCGAGCCCTTTGGCTGCTTTGCGAGGTTTTTCTTTATCTGACGAATCGTCCAGAATGTTACTGATCTGTCCAATGGCACTATAGACTTCAGGCACCTTGTTACCAACAACCACCTGGAATTGTCCTCCGTTTTCTTTGACTGCGATGATGCCTTCTGTTTTCTCCAGTTTGGCTTTGTCTGCCTTGGCATCGTCCTTCAATACAAAACGTAACCGTGTTGCACAATGAACCAGCGATTCCACATTTTTCTCACCGCCAACCAGTTCTACAATCTCTTTGGCCAGTTTCTCTTGACTCATAATCTGCACCCCCACTTTTTCTCAAACAGGCCCTTTACCGATTTTTTTGCACGCAAAAAACCTAAGCCTTGAGCAAGGGGGCACAATGGTCCTGACCTTCTCATGACTTAGGTTTTGCCTGCATAACCAGTAACAATCCCAGTTAAATCGTATTTAATTCCTGTTAATCACATATTATTATAATTAAACCATTTTTGTCAACATTTAAATATTATCGATTAACCACTCGTTCGATATGAACGGTCAGATACAATTTTTCTTCATTGGTCAGCTCATGGTTGTACTCTTTTTTGACAAACAACTCAATTTTCTCCGTACACGCTGCGGCATCCGGATGTTTCTCCTTAATCATGTCATAGAAATGATCATAGTTGTTGTCGTAATGCGTACCACTGAGCACACGCTGGGAGAAGAACTTCAGATGTGTGATAAAGCGAAAATAACTGAGAGAGTCCTCATCAAATTCCATTTTGAAATGATATTTCGCTATATTAATAATCTGCTGGATAAACTTCGTAATATTCATCGTTGTAATAACTTCTTCGTTCATCTCTGCGTTGACAATATGAAGGGCAATAAAAGCGGCTTCATCGGGTGGAAGCTCAATATTCATGCGGGTGTTGATCTGTTCCAGCGTCCTCAGGCCCAGTTCGAATTCGGGCTTGTACAACTGTTTGATCTCCCACATTAATGCGTTCTTGATCTCCACCCCTTCCCGGTAGCGTTCAATCGCGAAGTTAATATGATCCGTAAGGGATACATAGATGTTCTCATTCAGCTTTCGGCCCAGATTCTCACGCGCATACGTGATGATCTCTTCCACAATTTCAATCAGTTCCATCGGAACTTCACGCAGCAGCATTTTGAAATTATCGGATGTTTGTTTGTTTTTCAATGCAAATACTTTCTGGATGCGGGTCTCGTCTACTTTATCCCCCGGCTTTTTCTTAAAGGCAATCCCACGTCCCATCACCACAAGCTCTGCTCCATCCGCTTGATAGATGCTAATGACGTTATTGTTGATAACCTTTGCTATTTTCACTTCAATCCCCCCGTCACGTTCCACTCTCTTGGCAGTTATACATCGTCTTTTGGGCATACAAAAAAAACCTGAAGCATCACAAAATAAACAAGACATGGTGGTCTGCTTTTTTTGGTGCTTAGGTTTTGCCTACGTCGTGTAGTAACAATCCCAGAAACGATATAATTGCGTCAAGTATAGCGCGAACCTGACTATATGTCAACGCTTTCAATGCAGGAACAATCGGAAGTCCCATGGTTATATAAATTGAACTAGATAATATTTACACTAGCTACTCCGATGACAGAACAACCTTCCGATCGCTGTTATCCCCAGCTTTTTTCTGTCCTTTCCGTTTTGTGTAAATGTTTAGTTCAATTTATATAGATGAAACTTCCGATGTTTTATTTCCGTACAAGACCATTTTAATTCAGAAAAATATAAACTACGCGTCACCCAAGTTTGTTCCATTGGATTCGATCACATTTTTGTACCACTCAAAACTCTTCTTCTTCAGCCGTGTCAGCTCACCTTGACCTTCATTATTACGGTCCACGTAAATGTAGCCATAACGTTTTCTCATCTCACCTGAGGATGCACTTACAATATCAATAGGTCCCCAGCTGGTGTAACCAATGATGTTAACTCCATCCTGAATAGCCTCACCCATTTCAGCTACATGTCGTTTCAAGTAGTCAATCCGGTATGCATCATCCACTTCACCTTCCGGTGTAACCACATCATTGGCACCAAATCCATTTTCAACAACAAACAGCGGCTTCTGATAACGGTCATGCAGTTGATTAGCGGTAATACGGATCCCTTTGGGATCAATCGTCCAACCCCATTCGGACTTCGCCAGATATGGATTGGCTACCGAACCAAATACATTACCACTGGTCATATTTTTGATAACTTCCGGATCGGTGCTGGTTGTACGACTTGAATAATAGCTGAACCCGATATAATCTACGGTATGATTTTTCAAGATTTCGGCATCACCCGGCTGCATAACGATGTTCAACTCGTGATCTTTGAAAAAACGTTTGGCGTAACCCGGATATTCCCCACGTGACTGCACATCGATGAAGAAATAGGACTCTCTATCTTTTTCCATGCCCTGGAACACATCTTCCGGATTACAAGTATACGGATAGAAGCTTCCTGCGGCGAGCATACACCCAATCATGGCACCCGGAATAATCTCATGACATGCCTTGACTGCCAATGCACTTGCAACCAGTTGGTGGTGAGCAGCCTGATATTGAATTTCCTTGATGTTATCCCCTTCATTAAACGCCAGCCCCGCCCCAAGGAATGGAAGATGAAGCAACATGTTGATCTCATTAAATGTCATCCAGTATTTCACCTTGTCTTTGTAGCGAGTGAATACCGTTGTAGCGTAAGTCTCGAAAAGAGTTACCAGTTCACGACTTCTCCAGCTGCCACACTTTTCAATCAGATGCACAGGCACATCGAAGTGAGCCAATGTAACCACAGGTTCAATGCCGTTTTTCAACAATTCATCAAACAGGTTATCGTAAAATTGTAATCCCGCTTCATTTGGCTGTGCGTCTTCTCCTGTCGGAAAAATCCGTGCCCAAGCAATCGAGACACGCAGTGCTTTGAACCCCATTTCTGCAAATAGAGCAATGTCTTCAGGGTAACGGTGATAAAAGTCGATCGCTTCATGTGAAGGATAGAACTCGGTAGCAAGCGGCGTAAAAGCCGGAACATTGCCTTTCATAATGCTTCTGCGGTTCTCTCCTGTTGGAAGCAAGTCAACGATACTCAGCCCTTTGCCATCTTCCAGATACGCGCCCTCCGCCTGATTGGCAGCAATGGCTCCACCCCACAGAAAGTCTTTAGGAAACTTAAAATTCGTCATCATCATTCTCCTTCCAAATATGTAATTCAGCTATCCGCTCCAATCGTAAGAAACATTAAAAAGACAAAATATTTAAGTTGAACTACACAATTACACATAAACGGAGAGGACAGAAAAAATCTGGAGAAGCGGAGCGTTCGCCTTTATCACCGGATTTCCCCTTTAAAAAGGGGATCAAAAAATCTGGGGATAACAGCGATTGGAAGATTGTTCTGGCCGCGCAGTCGTCTCGTGTAAAATCGGTTGTTCAACTTAAATAGAAAAAACCCGAACCAGCCTGGATACACGAAATTGTGTAAACAAGCCAGCTCAGGTTATGCCCATATCGGTAACATTCCCAGATCTTGATTATGCGGATTGGATAAAACTTTAGCAAGAATCAGAACAGTTGTCAACTTCTTGAAACCGGTTTAGCTTCGGATTGCCCACTACGATATTTGATAGAACGCAGCACATGTGCCGCCAAGAATCATCTGTTGATCTGATATAGGTAGGGCATTAATGTGACTTACAATGAGACCGTATACTTCAGAATACGTAGCTGAAACGTTGCTCACGGGCCAGTCGGACCCGAACATTAACCTTTCCGCACCAAAGGCTTCTATGGCGATATTCAGATAGGCTGTAAAATCCTTTGGAGTCCAATTTGCCCAGTCTGCTTCCGTCACCATCCCTGAAAGTTTACAGTACGCATTAGGTTGTGCGGCCAATGACTCAAGCGCTTCTTTCCAGGGTGAGATTATACCTGATTTTATGTCGGGTTTGGCTAGATGATCAAGTACAAATCGCTGTTCAGGAAACGTCTTAACCAGTTCCACCGCATAAGGCAGTTGCTCCTTGGATACCAACAGATCATAGGCCAAATCATACTCTTTTAGCAATGAAATTCCGCGCTGAAAGTCTTCTCTCAATACATAATCCAGATCAGGTTCATCCTGTATAACATGACGTACGCCCTTCAGATATGGATTGGACGCGAACAGTTCAAGCTGATTCCGAACTTCATCCGAACAAAGGTCCACCCATCCGACAACACCTTTGATACATTCATGCCGATCTGCCAGCTGCAGAAGCCACTCGGTTTCTGTCAGTGATTGTCTGGCTTGTACCGCAATACATCCATCCAGTCCTGATTGGAGCAATAAAGGTTCAAGATCTTCCGGAAGAAAAGATTTACGAATAGCTTTCATCTCTTCGCCAATCCATCCGTACTCGGCGACATTGTATTCCCAGAAATGTTGATGTGCATCCAGTTTCATATTAGATCCCTCCCAGGGTATTTAAATCTAATTATCATTCAAAAGCAACCTTATAATTTTCATTTCCAATGAAATAAACGCTTACTACACAATCTATTAATATGGCAAAATCACTGATTTTTACATGATTTTTATTCCAATTGTGCAGGTATTGTCCAATATTAAATCATGATATAGTAAATTACGAAAACGCTTTCAGTACATAAATCGGTGGTGATTCCAGTATTACACAAGTGAACTTTTGTTTGCGTTGAGCTCTATTTCCACCCTGCTTAACCGCTATTCATGTTCAACCATTCTCTATTCAAAGGAGACTATATTAATGAAAAAAAACCGCAAATCAGTCTTATCTCTTACGCTCGTGACCGCCATGATTCTATCTCTCTTCTCCTCTGCTATGGCTTCAGCTGCAACTGACAACAGCGAACAGGCCAATACCTCAGCCGCGCCAAGCAAAATGCAGACCTACGTGAACGCCATGGAGCCTGGCTGGAATCTGGGGAACTCTCTGGACGCCGTTGGTGAAGATGAGACAGCCTGGGGCAACCCGCGCATTACGAAGGAACTAATTCAGTCGATCGCTGATGAGGGCTACAACAGTATCCGTATTCCTGTGACCTGGGAAGCCCACATCGGTGACGCACCCAACTACACAATTGATTCCGCTTACATGAATCGGGTTCAAGAAGTAGTAGACTGGGCCCTTGATGCGGATCTCTACGTCATGATCAATCTTCACCATGATTCCTGGCGCTGGATCAGTTACATGGAGAAAGACCATGACAACGTGCTTGCACGTTACAACGCTGCTTGGACTCAGATTGCGGACAAATTCAAAGATGCATCCGATAAACTCATGTTCGAAAGTGTTAACGAACCACGTTTCTCCGAAGGCGGCACAACAGATGCAGCAATTGGATATCTCATGCTGGACGAGTTGAATACTTCTTTTCACAAGATCGTAAGAACTTCGGGTGGAAACAACGAGACACGTCCACTTGTGCTTCCAACGATGCATACCTCTTCCGCTCAGCCTGATCTGGATGAACTGAATAAGACCATTCAAAAATTGAATGACAGCAATATTATTGCAACCGTTCACTACTACGGGTTCTGGCCATTCAGTGTGAACATCGCAGGTTACACCAAGTATAACGAGGAAGTACAAAAGGACGTTACCGACACATTCGATCGGGTATACAATGCTTTCACAGCGAAAGGCATTCCGGTTATCGTCGGTGAGTATGGCTTGCTTGGTTTTGACCAACACACAGGTGTCATTGAGCAAGGCGAAAAACTGAAATTCTTCGAATTTGTTGGACAATATCTGCGTCAAAAACAGATGACCACGATGTTGTGGGATAACGGACAACACTTCGGTCGCACAAGCTTTACTTGGTCTGATCAGGAATTATTTGATACCATGAAAGCCAGCTGGACAGGTCGCTCATCCACAGCCGAAACGGACCTCGTATATCTTAAACAAAATGAAGCCATTCAAGATAAAAAGGTAAGGCTCAATCTGAATGGGAACAAATTCAATTCGTTGAAAAATGGCACCACCCCTCTTGTAAGAGGTAAAGACTATACGATCAAAAAAGATGTACTTACGTTAAAATCCAATCTGTTAACCAAATTGACAGCCTCTGGTGATTTAGGCGTAAATGCTACACTCACAGCTGGATTCAACCAAGGTGCTGACTGGAACTTCAATATTATTAAATATGACACACCTAAGTTGAACGATGCAACAGGTACAACCAGTGCATTTGCCATTCCGACTACGTTTAACGGGAACCAGCTGGCAACGATGGAAGCAACATATGCAAACGGAGAAAACGCCGGTCCACAGAACTGGACTTCGTTCAAAGAATTCTCCTACACATTTAGCCCAGATTACGAACGTAATGTGATTGAACTGAAACCTAACTTCTTCAATGAAACCAATGATGGCGAAGTCACGCTTAAGTTCCATTTCTGGAACGGAGATGTGCTGACGTACAAAATCACGAAAAATGGAACCAGCGTTGTTGGCGTAACTTCCAAATAAGAACTCATCTAACGTTCTGTTCAGAGCTTTAAGCTCTGGCAGAACGTTTTGTTTCACAATTGAGCGAATAACGTACAAGTGGCCCTTCATACCTTTACACTAACTAGGATTGAGGGGGAAATGTCATGTTTAAACGTGTAGACCGTCTTGCCATCGAACTACCCATATCCAATAATCCGGACCCTAATGGAGCTAGTGCAGTTCAGGAGTTGCTTGGTGGAAAGTTCGGGGAAATGTCAACATTAAATAACTATATGTTTCAGTCATTTAATTTCAGAGGCAGATCCAAGCTGCGTCCTTTTTATGACATTGTTGCAAGTATTACCGCGGAAGAATTCGGCCATGTCGAACTTGTCGCCAATACGATTAACCTCATGCTTGAAGGTTCCACTTCACCAGGCGCCCCGGACTCTACCCCGCTACGTGTAGGCAAAGACGCACGGATGACTTCACATTTTATCGAATCGGCTCAGACAGCGCTCCCGTATGACTCCATGGGAAGACCCTGGAATGGTTCATATGTCGTGAGCAGTGGCAATCTGATCTTTGATCTGTTGCATAACTTCTTTCTTGAATGCGGAGCAAGAACTCACAAAATGAGGGTCTACGAAATGACAGACAACAAAACAGCCCGAGAAATGACAGGATACCTGCTTGTACGCGGAGGTGTGCATGTTCTTGCGTATGCCAAGGCACTGGAAATTGCAACAGGTGTGGATGTAACGAAGATGTTCCCTATTCCACGACTGGATAACAAAGCTTTTGAAACGACACGTAAGTGGGAAGCGAAGGGTGAGCACCGCAGGTTGTACACGTTCAGCGACAAGGATTATCAGGGCATTGCCCAGATCTGGAAAGGGACACACCCAACCGATGGCGGTAAACTGGAGGCTTTTGCAGGCTTGCCGGGGTATGGAGGGCCAGTGCCTGAGCTACCTGATCTGCCGGAAGAATTTGCGCCAGGGATATCTGCAGAAGATCTAATGCAGATTGCAGAGCGACTGAAACGGCACGCTGGCCTATAGGATTACGATTAAAGTTTGTTAATTCATCGGGCGTAGATTGGATAATCGTAAAATGGTGCTCTCTTGCGTGCTAACTCACTTGGATTACTTAGATCACCGATGATCTGTTTCTTTAATTTCATACGATTGTACACAAAAAAGGGAAACGGGTGAGATAAATCTCTCCCCGCTTCCCACTTTATACTCCTCTATTGTGGCTCAGTAAAATTCACTACAAGTACCACTTCCCCATTGGCTTGCACACGACCGGTTGAGGTTGCTGTAACAGTTGCTATCGTTTCGTTTCCACTTGGGATCAACACAGGTGTAATCACCGGCAGACCCGCAGCCTGAATGACATCCATGTCAAATTCAATCAACAATTGTCCTGCAGTTACACGATCTCCGCTATTCACATGCGCGGTAAAACCGTTTCCTTTTAGTCCAACCGTATTAATTCCGATATGAACCAGCATCTGTACACCCGTCTCATGCTCCAGAATCACCGCATGTTTACTCTTGTTCATGACATGTGCAATGACACCATCAAACGGTGCGTACACTTTTCCTTCTGATGGCTCAATGGCAATGCCCTCACCCATGTGTTTTTCCGAGAACGCCGGGTCAGGAACCTGCTCCAGAGCAACGACGGTACCGTTCATTGGCGAAGCGATTTCGAGAAAATCTACCTTAGGACGATTGCTTGTAACGGCATCGGTAACTGAATTAAGACGCGGATTAGAGTCCTCTGCTCTAACTTCAGTTGATGTTACTCCACTGTTGTCATTGCTCACCGCTTCTTCTGCAACTGGTTGATCCTTATATCCAAAGAACCAGGTAAGTGCAAATGCAATCGCCATGGCAACTACGTTGGACAAGATATACAACGGCAGTTGGCTGTTCAGATAGAGCAGTGTACCGGGAATAACCGTTACAGCCATGCCTGTACCTTGCAGATGGAACAGGGAAGCGATGAAACCACCCACACCACCACCAACCAGCCCCATAATAAATGGTTTCATATAACGCAAGTTAACTCCAAAGATGGCTGGCTCGGTAATGCCTAGAAATGCGGACAAAGACGAAGGCAACGCGAGGGCTTTGAGTTTCATATTTTTGGTCTTCAGACCGACTGCGAGACAAGCCGCTCCTTGTGCTGCCATGGCACAGGTAATGATGGCGTTGAACGGATTGAATCCCGTTTTCTCCAGTAGCTGAATCTCCAGGAAATTAAAGATGTGATGCACACCGGTAACGACAATAATCTGATGGAAGAATCCAATGATAATACCTGCGATGCCAAACGGAAGATCCAATACAGCAGTTGTTCCATGCAGCACCCACTCTTCCAGGGAATGGAATACGGGACCAATAGCGAAAAGTCCAAGCGTAATCATGACTGTCAACGTAATAAAAGGAGTCAGAATTAAGTCCAGTGCCTCAGGTACCCGTCTTCTTAATACCTTTTCAAACTTGGCTCCAATCAAACCTACAAAGAACGCAGGCAGAACCGATCCTTGATAACCCACGACAGGTATAAAACCGAACATATGCAGCGGCTGTGCTGATCCATCTGCCACCGCGTAAGCATTGGGTAATGCGGGATTGACCAGCATAAGCCCCAGTACAATACCTAGTACCGGACTTCCGCCGAATACACGGAACGCAGACCACGCTACAAGCGCAGGCAGGAATGCAAAAGCCGTATCCGTCAGGATTTGAGTGAACAACAGGAAATTGGCCGAAATATCATCAGGTGTTGCACCGAACAACGCCAGAATTTCATTTTGGGTAAGTAATCCGCGCAATCCCATGAACAGTCCTGTAGCTACCAGAACGGGAATGATGGGTACGAATACGTCACCAAATGTGCGAATAGCCCGCTGAAAAGCGTTTCCTTCCTTTTTCCCCTGACTCTTCACATCATCCTTGGACGTTCCTTCAATGCCCAGCTTCTCAACCTCTTCAAAGATTCGATTCACTGTTCCCGTACCAAAGATAATCTGATATTGACCCGAGTTGAAAAAAGCCCCTTTCACCTTCTCGATGTTCTCGACCGTTTTCTGATCAATCTTTTCTTTATCTTTCACCATGATGCGAAGACGTGTTGCACAATGTGCAAATGATGCGATATTCTCTTTGCCCCCGATGGCATGAATGACTTCCTGGGCAATGCGTTGATTCTCCGACATGTAATCTCATTCCTCTCACGTAATACTTAATAATTCCATTTTGCTGCTTCAAAATCAGCTTTGCCTCCGTGTGCAAAAAAACGAATGTCCACGCTGTCCCGGCTTGGGAAAATGCGGCTGGTAAAGACCTCCTCACCATCGTTTACAAAGACCTCGACTGAAGATGCATCTACGAACAGATGGAACTTAATCACGTCCGCAGTAAGTGTGCACTGTCGTACAACGCCATTCTGCTCTGCCAGCTCGGTACCAGACATCGTCCGATCCAAGACAACTTTCTGCTGAATCCGATCATACAGAAGAACCGTTTTTTCAGTTCCATTTGCCCGGAGTTCGATGCCTACAATCTCTGCATCTACAGGGCTTATCTCACATTTCAGCTCATAGGCAATCCCATTAAAACCAGTGAAAGATCGGCTTTCATTGTCAATCGTTGCGCGAATATGAGTCCCTTCCTCTTGCAGACGCAATTGCACCATCTCTGTAACAGGTAGCTGGATTAGCTTGCCGTCTCGGAGTGACAATTGCCGAGGAATGGTCAGGCAATGAGCCCAGCCACTATCGTCTGTCGGATATTCCAGATCGGGAAGTCCCATCCATCCAACCAGAATACGTCTTCCGTCCGGAGCCAGCATCGTCTGCGGAGCATAGAAGTCGAATCCACGATCCAACTCCTGAAATTCACCATGATTGAACTCTCTTGTCTGGAGATTGAGCGGCTCACCGATCAGATAACCGGATTGAAAAATATTCTGATAATGATCTCCCGCAGCGTCTATGCCTTGTGGGGAAAAGACAAGCACACCTTTCCCGTCCATCTCCATATAATCCGGGCACTCCCACATGTAACCAAAGGAGGTTAATTGCGTACGAATTTCACCAAGAAACTCCCAGTTGTTCAGATCAATGGAGCGATACAGCACTGTACATCCCGTCTCGTCTGTTCTCTGCGCACCAATTACACAATAATACGTGTCTCCTTGTTGCCACACTTTGGGATCTCTGAAGTGTTCCGTGTATCCGTCTGGCACAGATGAGATCACTGGATCATTCAGTTTGGATACTGAACCGCTTTCATCCATAACTGCCAAGCATTGATACGGGTGTCTGACCCAAGCCTCATCCCTCGTATTGCCCGTGTATAGCAAGTGCAACTTGCCGTCTTTTTCAATCGCACTGCCGGAATAAGCTCCGTGTGAGTCATACCTGCCACCCGGTTCGATTCCAATCCCGACATTGTCCCAGTTCACCAGATTCTTCGAGCGGGTATGGTACCAGTATTTCATGCCGTGTTCTGTTCCAAGTGGAAACCACTGATAAAACAGATGATAATAGCCTTGATAATATGCAAAGCCGTTAGGATCATTAAGCAGACCTGTTATCGGCTGAATGTGATAACTCTGTCGCCAAGGACATACGGAGATCTGTGCTTCAAGCTTCGCAACCTCTCCAGGCTCTCCTTGCTCAATTCGTCTGTAGCGTTGCTCTCTAGTCATTTTCATAGCTGTTCTCCATTCTTGCTTATATAAGTTAGACCAAGAAATTTCACACTTGGACTACGATGGCAGAACAATCCTCCGATCGCTGTTATCCCCAGATTTCCTGATCCCTTTTCTAAAAGGTGAGATCCGGTGATAAAGGCGAACACTACGTTTCTTCGAATTTTTTCTGCCCTCTTCGTAAATGTTTTTTTCTTATATAACTTATACGAAAATCAAAATATAGGAACCGGTTCCACTCAAAGCAAAAAAATAATTCCATATGGCATTAGTGCCTGCCCGTGTTCGCATATCCGCATTGGATATTCATAGTGGAACCGGTTCGATGGAATTATCATAAAGGATATTTTTATAATTTGTCAACGCTTTCTCGAGGAATTAGTTCTACGTTCAGTGTTGTTCGTTCCTCCACCGACTCGCCTTTGACCAGACGAATAATGTGATTCGCCGCTACTTTGCCCGCCTGCAAATAATGATATTTCACAGTCGTCAGCGTGGGATGAATCATCTCCGTAATGTCGTATCCGCCAAATCCGGTAACAGACAAATCTTGCGGTATGCGGATTTTATTGGAGAACGCAATCTTCATCACACCCAGTGCAATATTATCCGTAGCCCCGACAATGATCGTTGGTGTGATTTCTTTCAAAATGGCTTCAGCGGTAACGATGGCTTCCGACATCTTAAAGCTGGTCTCATAATACTTAACTTCACATTCTCCACATTCGGCAATTGCACGCTGGAACCCTTGTTTACGATAGATCCCTACCGCCCGATCCTTCTCGCTAACCCCCATATACACGATCTTGCGATGACCCTGTTCGACGACATATTTACCCATCTCATAACCTGCCTGGTCATCATTGTGAACCAGACTATGTAGTTGCTCATGCTGCTGCCCCACCAACAACACGGGGATACGTATGTCCTCCACTGCTTTCAGATGTGCTTCAGTCACTTCAGCAGCCAGCAGAATAATGCCCGATACCTTCTGTCGTGCAAAATCATAGATGGCATCAATCTCGCGCTGCATGTCCTGGCTCGTATTTGCGATAAGCATCTGATACTGATTACTCCGCAGTTCTTCATCAATTCCGATCAATGTCTGGGATGTTGCAAAAGAATCAAGACGTGGCACAACCGTACCAATAATACTGGTCTTCTTTGCCTTTAGACTCTGTGCAAATGTGTTGGGAACATAATTGTATTGTTTGATAATGCGCTCAATCTTCTGGCGTGTATCTTCACTAACCGATCCGCCGTTCAGGAAGCGAGAGACCGTGCTTTTTGCCACACCTGCCATCTGAGCGATATCAGAAATGGTTTTATTCATAAAGACTCCTCTTATTTCTATTAGCTGGTTTACCTTTTATTATACTTCGAATCGCAAACCCATGGCGAATTTGATTCAACTCCATTTATCGTACATCTATTGTACATTTCCGATGTAATAGCAAAAGCCCGATGGCAATGTGACTTCATACCGAAGTATGATCCACATTCATCAGGCTGTTAAGCTTCCATATACACGTTTGCACAGACCATTAAGGCAAGGCTAATCCCTATCCCTGCTGACTCAGACCTCAATAATAATTGGCAAGATCATAGGTCTTCTCTTTGTTTGAGCGTAAATATAGTGACCGATCTCGTCTTTCAGCTTTCTTTTGATCACATTCCACTGATTCACCCCAGCCCCGGTCAACTCATCCATCCGGTTTAGAACAAGCTCATGGATCTCATGCATGAATTCTTCCGAATCCTTAACAAATACAAACCCTCTGGAGATAATTTCGGGTGATGTGACCATCTGTTTTTCCGTTTTGCTCAGTGTAGTCACAATCACCAGCATGCCATCGGAGGACAGTTGCCTGCGGTCGCGAAGTACAATATTGCCGACATCACCCATGATCAGACCGTCTACGAGACTATTTCCTGATGCAATTTTGGGACCCAGCGAAGCAATGCCATCTTTGTACTGGACCATATCCCCATTATTCACGATAAACACATGATCACGCTCTATACCTACGGATTCAGCAAGCAGTCTGTGTTGATACAACATGCGAAACTCACCGTGGATCGGAATCAGATAATCCGGTTTCATCAGGGTAAGCATCAATTTGAGTTCTTCCTGACTGCCGTGTCCCGATACATGCATCCCAGCTGCACCACTTGAACCATATATCACACGTGCTCCAAGAACATACAGGTTATCAATTACATGTGCAAGATTCCGTTCATTACCCGGAATGGCACCGGCAGCAATAATGACCGTGTCCCCGGCGTCAATTCTTACGTGAGGATGTTTACCGGATGCCAAACGTGACAAGGCTGCCATCGCTTCTCCCTGGCTACCAGTGCATAATACAACAACTTGTTCTGGTGGAAACTGATCCGAATCGATAGCTTCAATTATCAATCCGTCAGGAACTTGCAAATACCCCAATTCACTGGCTACCGATACCACATTCACCATACTTCTGCCCAACAGTGCCAGTTTGCGACCCGTCTCGAATGCTGCATTCACAATCTGCTGTACCCTGCTGACATTCGACGCAAAGGTGGAGATGAATACTTTTTGTTTTGCACGGATAAAGGCATCCAGAATGTGGTCTCCCACAACACGCTCGGAAGGTGTAAATCCGGGTCTTTCTGCATTGGTACTCTCGGAAAGCAAAATATGGACACCCTGTTTGCCAATCTCGGCCATGCGGTGCAGATCTGGGAAAGGTCCATGTACAGGCGACATATCAAATTTGAAATCTCCGGTATGCACAACATTGCCTGCTGGAGTCTGAAAAAAGATACCAAGACAATCCGGTATACTATGACTGGTTGCAAAAAAGGAAACCTCGATTCCTCCCAGCGTAATGCTGGAATGAGCATCGATCGTATGCAGGTCCGCCTTGCGCAGCAGCCCATGCTCTTTCAGTTTAAGCTCGATCAGCCCACGAGTGAGCCTGGATGCATACACCGGAATGTTCATTTGTTTTAACAAATAGGGAATGCCACCAATGTGATCTTCATGTCCATGGGTAACCACAAGACCCCTTACTTTATCCAGATTCTCCAGCAGATACGCTACATCCGGAATGATTAGATCAATACCAGGCAATGTCTCATCGGGAAACTTCGAACCACAGTCAATCACGATGATGTCCTGATTGTACTGGATGAAATACATATTCTTCCCTATTTCATTCACGCCGCCAAGTGCAGCGATATACAGTTTGTTGTGGGATAGATTCAACTCCATTATTCCTCCTCTGCGTGGCAATCGTATACGATACAGGTTATATTCTTAGTATGGAAGCAATCGCCTCACTTATGCATTTCAATGTGATTATGCCAAAAAAACCACCACGGAATTTTCATTCCATAGTGGTTTATACGAAACTTAAATACAGTTACACCAATGATTTATCACGCTGTAGTAGTACATCTTGTTCATAGGTTTTGATATCGGTAATCCACTTTTCACGAACTGGAACGCCTTGCTGAGCACAATAGTAGTCCCAGATCGCGCCAAACGGATAGGATTTGAACTCTTCTGTTAAGGCAAGGCGCAACGTGTAATCCCCTTCCAGTTCGGCTTGTTTCAAGGCATCCACCGGTTCGAGCATCGCTCGGAGAAGGGCTTTGATCGTGTTGCGAGTACCCACAACCCATGCAGCTACACGGTTAATACTTGCATCAAAGAAATCCAGTCCAATATGTGTGGTCGCAAGCAGATCATGTCGAACCAGTTCACGGGCAATTTCCAGTAGCTCATCGTCCATAATTACCACATGGTCACTATCCCAACGCATCGGTCGGCTTACGTGAAGCAGAATGCCACTTGTAAACAAAGACAAGGACGACAATTTATTGGAAATAACCTCTGTTGGATGGAAATGACCCGCATCCAGGCAGATTAACGTATCATTTTGCAAACCGTAACCCATATAGAATTCATGAGAGCCCACCACATATGCTTCTGAACCCAGACCAAAGAGCTTACTCTCTACCGCGTCCAGATTGTGCTCTGGATTAAGCGGTTCGGCGAATACTTGATCCAGCGATTCTTTGAGACGTTTGCGTGGTGTCAACCGGTCAACTGGATTATCCTTGAATCCATCCGGGACCCATACATTGGTTACACAAGTCTGACCAAGCTGTTCCCCGAAATAAGCACCAATCTGGCGGGATGCCTTGCAGTGATCAATCCAAAACTTGCGAATTTCAGGATCTGGATGACTGAGCGTGAACCCGTCACTTGATTTTTCATGGGAAAAACATGTTGGGTTGAAGTCCAGACCGAGTCCTTGTTCTTTGGCCCATTTCACCCAGTTCTCATAATGCTTCGGTTCAATCTGATCCAGTTCAACCTGCTCGTCTGTATCCGTGTAGATCGCGTGCAGATTGACCTTATGTTTGCCGGGAATCAGAGCAAAAGCTTGCTCGAGATCGTTACGAAGTTCTGCTGGTGTGGTCGCAGCCCCAGGGTATTGACCTGTAACGGAAATACCCCCTGTTAACTCCCCATCTTTATTCAGAAAACCTTTGACATCGTCGCCTTGCCAGCAGTGTACGGATACTTTGATCTCCGCGAGTTTGTTCAGTACCTCGTCCGTATCAATTCCGTGCTGGGCATACAATGCCTTGGCTGCTTCATACGCTTGCTTGACTTGGTTATCCATCCGCAAGAACCCTCCTATTTTAACGTGTAAATGCTGCCGGTACACCGCCATCAATGGTCATCATACAACCGGTTGTTTTTTCGGATTTCGAAGAAGCAAAGAAGGCAATTCCTTCCGCAATATCTCTTGGATAGATATTCACGAGCAATGTCGTCCGTTTGCGATAATACTCTTCCAATTGATCCGGTTCAATCCCGTATGCCGCTGCTCGTTCATTTCTCCAGGAACCGTTCCAGATCGCTGAACCCTGTAGAATGGCATCTGGAAGAATCGTGTTGACACGAATGCCATACTCTCCACCTTCTGCTGCAATACAACGTGCCAGATGTGCTTCCAGCGCTTTCGCTGAGCTGTAAGCCGAGGCACTTTTACCCGCATACACCGAGTTCTTGGACCCGATAAATACCATGCTTCCACCTATACCCTGCTGTTTCATCAGCTTGAATGCTTCACGAGCCACGAGGAAATACCCTGTGCCCAGTACATTCATGTTCAGGTTCCATTCTTTCAGGGATGTTTCGTCAAATGGGCTGGATGTGGCCAATCCGGCATTGTTCACGATGATATCCACTCCGCCATATTGCACCGCAACATCAGCATAAGCGGATTGAACGGCTTCCTCATCGGTGACGTCCATTTTCAGCGCATAAGCACGATTTGCACCGTACTGATCATTAATTTCCTGTGCTACCTTCTGTGCGCCTTCCAGGTTGAGATCAGCAAGCACCACATGTGCGCCTTCAGATACCAATCTACGTGCTGTTTCACTTCCGATTCCGCCTGCTCCACCTGTGATAAACGCCACTTTACGAGAGAATTCGGTTTCCGCCGGAGCCAGTGACAATTTGTACAATTCCAGCGGCCAGTACTCCACATTGTAAGACTCGTTTGCACTAAGTGATACGAATTGGCCCAAGCTAGTAGCTCCACGCATAACGGCAATCGCTCTGTGATACAACGCTCCGCTTACTTGGGAAAGCGCCCAGCTCTTACCTGTGTTGATCATGCCCACACCTGGAATGAGGATAACGCGTGGTGCCGCTTCGAACATGACATCACCTTCGTTTTTGTTGCTCTCAAAATACTGCTGATATTGCTCTTTGTAGGCAGCCACACCTTCAACCAGCTTGGCTTTTAAGCCTTCGATATCTTCCGCATTGGGTGTCCAATCGATGAACAGAGGTACCACTTTAGTATGTACCAGATGATCCGGGCAAGCTGCGCCCACCTGAGACAATTCCGGGGAATCTGCTCCGCCCACAAAAGCAAGTACGTCCTCTTGATCATCAAAGGACAAAATCATTTTTTTGCTATCCGATACCGCTCCACGAATCGTTGGCATTACACGTGATACGATCTGACGACGAACATCAGCGGCAAGTGCCGGGTGTTTCACACCACCAAACAAACTTTCTTCGTTCACTCGTGCTTCTATGAAATCTTCTGCTTCATTGATAATCTTGATCGTTTGGGCGTAACATTCCTCGGATGTTTCTCCCCAAGTGACAAGTCCGTGTTTTTCCATCAGTACGAGTTCGGCATTGGGATTCGAGAATACGCTTTCAGCAATCATTTTAGATAACGTAAACCCAGGGCGTACGTAAGGCACCCATACAAAACGATCACCGTATATCTCTCTGGCCAATTCCTTCCCGTTATGCGCACAACACAGGCTGATAATCGCATCCGGGTGCGTGTGATCCACATGTTTATATGGAAGGAACGCATGCAGAAGAGTCTCGATGGAGGCGCGCGGGTGCTTGGCATCAATCATGCAATGTCCCAGATATTCAACCATCTCTTCATCCGACATGGATTCACGTTCAATTAATGGTCGAATGTCTTCGAGCCCAAGTCCGGTAAAATGTTTTGCTTCCATGGAACCCAGATCTGAGCCGCTACCTTTCACATACATTACTTCTACATCACGACCACGAAAATCCTTCACTGTCGTTTTGGTAGACGTATTACCACCGTAGATGTTACATACGCTGCGATCAGATCCAATCAGATTGGATCGGTAAACCAACTGCTCAAGTCCTGTTGTTTTCTCAGAAGCCTGCGATGCATCCCATAAACTCTGTACCATTTGTTTCCCTCCGATAATGTTTGTTTTATTCCTAATTCGAGTTTAACATCTTTGTTTTATTTTGAAAACAAAATATTTTAAAACAAAACGGAAATATTCAAAAGTCATCATAGATTGAGCTATTTTATTAAAAAAACACCCTGACGTAACCGTCAGAGTGTTCCTGTTTCATCGGCGGATTAGAAAACCCCCGCTTTTTGAGAAGTGTTTTTAATACCATAGGTATCATTAACTACAGTGTTGCCAAAGCTCGTTAAGCTTCCGTTTGGACCTGTGGCCATGTCCAGATAGTTCAGACCGGAACTGTTTCCGTACCACGACCAGGCAAGCCAACCTACCCCTTTTTCCTGACCATATCTCATGATGGCATACTCGTCCACATCACCGTTTGTGTGATATCCCCCGAATTCACCAATGATCAGAGCCAATCCTTTGTTCAGCACATTCTCCATATTGGCTTTGACCGTTGCAGCATCTTTGCCAGCATACTCATACATATGAATGGAGAAGACCGTATTTTTTTGAGAATCGGCTGCAAATACACTTTGTCCATAATCCACGATGGATTGAGGGAACTGTCCCCATCCGGCTGCATCCACAATTAGCGTATTTTTAATTCCCGCATTTCGAAGTTTCGGAATGGCTTTTTTGTAACCATCAGCCCACGCACTTCCATTCCACGTTCCATACCATTCATTGGCGATGTTAACGATGACCCGATCTTCTTTGCCAATCAAAGCTTCCTTAATGCTAATCCAGTAGTTCACCGCCGCATCCAACGAATTATAGTCATCTTTCCCTGTGGCGTCATGTACCTCGAGTACAGCTATCATTTTATTTTGGTTAACCACATTAATAATATTTTTAACAGCGTTCAGATCATCTTTGGTGTACAGGCTACCATTCGAAAGAACAATGCGTACCGTATTGGCACCTGTTTTGGCGATGGCAGGGATAGCGGTATTCAAATCATTTTTGAACCAGGAATGTCCGTGATTAACACCTCTCATGACAAAAGCCTTACCTGTGGAATCATACAATTTGTTACCGCTTACATAAAAACCTGTAGCAGCAGAAGCTTTGGGGGCTGCACTCCCTAATACCATGAACATAAGAGCAGCAATAACCGTGAAGATTGTACACTTTTTCAGATTAACCATTCGTTTGGAACCTCCTGTATTTGTTTTTTTTATTTCAATTAACCCTGCTCCAGGCAATAAGTTAACTAAAATCGTTGGTAATAGAAGTTCTTTTGTTAGCAAATAAACAACTAATAACTTTATTATAGTTACGTTATTTAGTTTAAATAAACTTTATCGTTAAGGTTATGAGGTTATAATAAATTGAAAACGCTTACCAGTCAAGATCTTTTTACTATGATTAGGAATCATTTGTTTTTACATAACACAGCAAAAAGGGCTCTCTCCCCTCACAATCGTTCGGAGAAAGAACCCTCTGTATTATTAACGAAAGTTAACTGTTGTTTAAGTCTTGTTTATCTGTTGTTTAACTCCTGATTTAGACTAAGTGTCTTCTCTAACTCCCGACAATACTAACCCAACTCGGTACTGTGATCTCACCCGAATCTCATTAAACTTTCCAATCTCCACGCCCTCAAACCGCTCCACATAAGCCTGATTCACATAACTCTCAGTCGTCCCTTTTCGAATTGGAGTTATAGACAGACGAAGCGCGTGATCAGCCAGCAAATGACGGGATTGTTTCAAACCAAGCATCCAGCTGTGTCCATAGTGAATATGATCCGTTAACATCTGATGATGAATATGTGCTGTTGCAACGTCTCCTTCATAATCAATCTCAACCCACACGTCGTCTACTTGTTCCGGCCACGCTGTGTCCAATCTCAGTGTTGCTGCATACTCTTTGGGAGAATCAACCTCTACAGCAGGCTCGTAAGACGAAACTTGGAATGTATACGTAACGAATATTCCCGGCTTCGACTGTGATGACACAGCATATTTAGAAGCTGAAACATGCTCTGGAGCCGGATAGAAGGATACCTCCATCTCTGGTTGCTCCACGGATGTACATAGGAGCATCTCATTCTGTACATACAGATGACTGCTGCTAATTACAAGCCTTTCTTCTCCGCCCACACGGAAACGGTAGGCATTCAAGGCCTCTTCACGGGTCAATGTAATGATACGTATGGCCATACCGTCCGATGTTGTGATCCTCAGATGATGGTCTTTGCCGGCAATCGGATGTATCACAACTTCATTCCCCTGCTCTGATACTGTACCTTCGGGCATATCCACATTTGTAACAGATGCTGTATCAATAACATACTCAGGCGCCATACCTTCATGGGCATAAAAGACAGCTGTGAGTTCCTGATTTACCATAAATCGGGTCAGTGGCTGAACGGTAGCACTAATGATCTTCATTCCATTCAGATTCATATGGAAAGGCAGAATGGCCGCCATGCCGGATTTCAGCCGCATCGTTCCTTCTCTGGGATAAGAAGCAGTCCCTTTGCTGGTATGCAGCTCCAATTGGATATCACGATCAGGCATCGCCACATGATCCTGATAATTATTCATGAACAGGAATCCCGAGCCATCTTGTTGCCGAACAGACCAACGCAGATCCAACGTGTTCTCCGGGGTTATAGATTGTTGACCATCCGGTATAACACAGCCCATTGGTGCAAGCAACTCACCATATGCTTCCAGGAACATGGACAAGCTACGAATGCGGTCATACGATTCACCAATACGTCCGAATTCCCCGAGTGGGGCCTGATAGTCATACGTCATTTTCGGCAATGCCTGTTCGTTCATATATGAATTTTTGCCTATCGGATTGGTCCCCCCGTGATACATATAATACCCAACCAGATTGCTGCCGTTCGCAAGCTTCACAATGGTCATCGCCTCGACACTGTCCGCATCAACAACCGGACGAGCGTGATAACTGACTTGCATGCCCCCAGCAAGCTCGCAATACGCAGCAGGGTACTCCAGACTGTCATAATCCACTTCTTCCACAGGATTCATATGCAGATCCCGGAACAAATACTCCCGGCTTGGAGGCTGATTGGGAATCCATGGTGTGTACGCATACCCCGCGAGCATCGGCAACGTTCCTTCTTCAGGCACGGCAGCATTGCCCCAGGCCGTGGCAGTATAGAACATCGGCTTCATACCGACTTCTTCGGCAATATGGCGAAGCATCTTCAGATGTTCTCGTCCATCCCGACCGGAGGTAATGTATTTTTCGCGGGTATACCCCCATGCATCCATGGGTGCGCCAGCGTGCATGTACTCATTTTCCAACTGTACCCCGATAACAGGGCCACCCTCCTGATAAAAACAGCCGTTGAGCTGACGGGCAATCTCCCGATATAATCGCTTGGCGTAATACAGATACCCTTCATCGTTCGACCTGACTTCGAATGGATAACTGAATAGCCAATCCGGCATCCCCCCATTACGCACTTCCCCATGACAGAATGGACCAATTCGCACGATCAGCGGCAGCTCATGTTTGCTACACAGATCCACAAAGTGCCGTAAATTCAGATTTCCTGACCAATTAAATTCGCCTTCCTGCTCCTCGTGAAAATTCCAGAAAACATAGGAAGCGACAATGTTCACCCCGCCTGCCTTCATCTTCAGTAATTCTTCTTCCCACTGCAAGTAAGCGAATCTGGAGAAATGAAACTCACCTACCACGGGAATACGGGGTTTAGCATTACGAGTCATATAATAGTTGGTAAAATCATACGATTCCCCTTGTGGACTTTTGCCACCACTGCCAGTCATGCGACCCGCACGAATCTCTTTATCTTCCGCATCCAATATAAAGCGAATCTGGCTACCTGCTATATTATCATTCATGGATTATATAACTCCTTCGCTATAAATGGGATGTGTTGAACGATTATCAATTATCGATGGATGATTGCCCCTTGATGATTGGGATTCTTCTCCAATACCCGCTCCAACTCAAGTTTGGCTTCACTCGTCCGACCCAGCCCCAGAAGACCCAATGCCCGCATATATCGGCAATGTTCTTCATTTCGCTGATTGAGATCGTCGTCAAACACTAGGAAATCGGGCAGAGATACCGCAAAATAATCCATTCGGATGTGATCATGCATATGTCTTTCCGCATAGTCAATGAGTTTGTTAAAGCGTTGATTTGCTTCCTTCACATTGCCAAGTTTCTGCCAGGCCAGACCCTGATAATAGATGGATTCCGGCGGTTGATCATTATAAAACATCGCGCTTGCCGGTTCATTCAAACCGATGGATGCTCTGTGGAAATTCTCCTCTGCCGCCTGATCATTCTTCAGTTGCTGGTAGGCACAGCCAAGATAAAAGTAAACGGGGTTGTCTCCGGCTCCCTCCAATTTACCTTCACCTAAGTTCACCGGGTAAACCAAAGCCTTCTTCAACAATTCCATTGCTAGTTCAGGTTGTTGTTTCTCCAGTTTTCGCTTTGCCAGTTCTGTCAGTGCCGTAACATATTGTCCTGTTACCTTGCCTTCTCCACCCTCCCATGGATGAAACCGCCGGGTCTGAAGGGCATTCCATGCTTCTTGATGACTACCTTGCATATTCAGTAAAGTCACCCACTCGATGTACAGATCGTCACGATGATGAACCAGCTCCATGTGATCTTCCAGCTGTTTGATTCGATGCTCGCAGGAATACCCCATCTTCTTGCGCAGCTGATCCAACTCGTAGAAGACCCGTGCATCTTGCGAATCCAACCGGAAAGCTTCCTCTAATGATGCCAGTGCAAGATCGGGCCGATTCGACTTGTTATAATAAGCCAGTCCCAGATTCCGATGTACAGTCGAATATGAAGCATCCACCTCGCGTGAGGTTTCCCAATGGGTGATTGCTTCCTCGTAGCGTTTATGATCATATAACCAATTTCCCAGGTAATAGTGAGCACGCGCATCATTCGAATCCACTGCCAATGCATCCTGAAGCACCATGAATTCAAATAACGTATTAGGAAAACAATAATCCGTTGGAGCAGCTTTCCCCTGCTTTTGACACTCCCGGGCCTGCTCCACATCCCTCAGCTGACGATATAAGTAAGCCTGAGCATAACCAACCATAGGATACGGCTGTGCAATTTCGGATTCAACATAAGAGAGTACCGTCAGTGCTTCTTCCCACAATCCACAATCCGCGTAGTCTGCGGCTAGATTCAGATAATTATAAACGTCTCCTCGCATCAGACGATGGAAATGCTCATGTGTTTGCCCCGCTTGTTCTCTCTCTAAAGGTGTAGTCGCTCCGCTATAGATCAGGACTAATTCATATGCAGCTCCAAATTCAACCGGGTCCAGTTCCAATGTCTCACGCGCATATTGGATCGCCTGTTTATCTTGACCTATTCTACGTAACAGAGCCACCTTCAGATGCCGAGCCTTATAATTTCTGGTATTACGAATCAGCGAACGTTCGATGTGATCCAACGCTTCGATGTACCGATGTTGCCCCGTATCGATCTGAGCAAGCATGTAATAACCCATATCCTGATACTGTGCAGACCACACGGCTTTATACAGTGTTGCGTAGGCTTCTTCCTGTTTCCCCTGTAGTTTCAAACTCAGACCGAGTTGGTAAAATGCTTCACTATCATACGGATTTGTATTTTTCCATGTCAGTGATTGCACGGCCTGTCTGAAATGCTTCTCTGCATCTTGAAACAACCCTCTACGCAGCAGCAATGTGCCATACGCTATGTTTAGACGAATATCCGTTGCATCACGCTTCAAACCTTCCAGATAATAAGGTTCCGGTTCATACGTGGCATGCCGATATTGTTCCAAATGAAGACCCGCCAGATATAGTTGTTCATTCGTACGAATCTCGGATGGTAGCGAGAGTGGTGTGGCCGGATCTGGAACTTCCTGGATCTCAGTACGTTCAGGCTGATAGGCCACAAGTTCTTTTCCTTCCACAGTTCGAACACTTAACTTCAACTGATGCCATTCATCTTGTCCGCTCCACGGGAATGAAGTCTTATATACTTCAGTGGGTGAAATTTTACATTTGTCCTGGAGATACAACGCGGTCAGCCCTTTTACTTCAACGATCACTTGTTCAAAAACCGACGTCGCATATACCATCACGGTTACCATTCCGGTCGTTTCGTCCATTTCCAGATTAACCGCTGCATCAATCGTTGCGTTTTTGACCATACCAATTCCTTTATACGGCATAAAATACTGCGAGAATGATTTCGCTTCATAGGGCTGTAACCACGTAAAATCAGGCTGATTATCGGTATAGATCCCTGTCATTAATTCAATATAAGGTCCATCCTCGTCCGTTAACTGACGATCCCAGGCTTGCCCGAATTCCCCGTTCCCCCAGGTCCATTGTTTCTTGCCCGGAGAAATATGATGATTGGCTACATGCAACAAACCTGCCTGAACCCCGTGGTCATAACCCCCTACAAAATTATAATCCGACTTATACGCCATATAGGATGTTGGAACCGGTATGTTTTTGTATCGCGAGATATCCACACCTTCGGAATAGTCCATCTTGTAATAGGTGCCGGTTGCGATTGGAAAGCGGGATACGTCCCGTTTTCCGTGGTCCAGCACAGCCGTTACATCAGGTGGAAAAACGGATTGTGTATGATCGTTAACAGCTACAGCCGGGTTGGCCCACCATAGAAAAGTTTGAGGTGCGCTGGTACGATTGTATACCTCGGCATGGATTTCAAGATAGGCTTTGCCGGGATGTAATGTGAAGCCAGCGGTCATTTTGGTACCATACATGCGATCAATCTCACCCACCCACACGGTAGCGCTTCCATCTTCATTACTGCCAAATGTATAGTCGACTGGACCAAACGTGTTGGGCCGATGATGCTGTGGCCAGTTGAATTCAATTCCTCCGGAAATCCATGGCCCTGCCAGACCCACAAGTGCAGGTTTAATCACCCGGTTATAATATACAAAATCGTAGTTGTTGGTCCGATCCAGCGCACGATAGATCCGTCCCCCAAATTCGGGCATCAGCTCGATACGTACATATTCATTTTCAAGAATAATTAATCGATACGACTTCATTTGGGCTTCATCTTCAATGCTGTCGATCACGGGATGCGGGTACACCTTACCCGAACTTCCCTGATAGATTCTCTTTTCAAGAAACATCGGATTTTTGTCCGGTTTACCTGTACCATAGGTTGGAATATCTCTGGTTTCTTCCCATATGCGAACATTGGATGTCGCTGTCACGTGATTCAATTCCCTCACTCCTCGGCCTCGTATATATTGTGATCATACGCTCCGACATGCAGGAAGAACATTGACATTAAGCGGTTCTTGATGGACGATCTTCGGATTCCCCCATAACCAAAGAGAGCACCAATCCACTGAATAATTCAGTGAAAGGTACTCTCTGATCGATCTCGATTAACTTATCTGCGGCGTGCAAAATCCACAAATCTGAACTTGTCCGGCCGGTGCCTCGACTCCGTATACTGAAATTGACTGGCATCCTCCAGGTACACCTGGCTCCTCACCACAACTACATTGTGGAAACCTTCAAGGTCAAGTAATTCCCTGTCCTCAGCGGTGGGTTCTTCCACCAGAATCTCTTTCTTGGCAAACGAAATGGAAAGCCCCAGCTCTTGCTCAATGTACTGATAGATGGAATCATTACAGATCTCTTTGCTGAGCCCAGGAACAAGCCGCTGACTAATGTAATCTTTGTCCAGTATGACATGCTCTCCATCCACTTTGCGCACACGTCTGATCTCCCAGACCCGTTCATTCAGACCAAAGTTAATTTTCTTGTGCAACGCCTGATTGACCTGCTGCTCCTCAAAAACCTTCACATACGTTTGAGCACGATGTCCCATTTTTTTGGCCAATTCCTTGAAGCTAACCAGACCTGAGATGGGAAAATCGATCTTGCGTATGTCCAGTACAATCGAGCCCTTGCCTTGAATCTTCTGAATATAACCTTCTTCGTACAACATTTTCAATGCTTTGCGGATAGTCTCTCGAGACGTTTGATAACTTTCCGATAGATCCAGTTCCGATTGAAGCAGCGTCCCTGCCTCAATCTCTCCGGTCCGAATACGATCTGCAATATCTTCATATATCCGGATAAATTTATTATTCATTATTCATCACCATTGTTCATTACCCTTTTTTATCATATTGGCAACCTATTATAACATTAAAAACCAATCAAGCGGTAATGTCATTACTTCCGATGAATGTAGTATCACATGTAAGAATCAATTTAATCTAGATATGACGATTCAACGCTGACGCTTTCTCCACTTGATCTGTACCGTTCTCATCCATGACTTGAATCAGCTTATTTAAGCGGAAGATCAGCGCTGCAGCTTCGGATCTGCTTAAGTGCTGCATGGGACGGAAGCTGCCGTCTTCATATCCGGTAATCATGTACAAACCTGCAAGTTCCTGCACTTCTTCTTTGGCCCAATCAGATACATCAGTCTGGTCGGTAAATGCTCTTGGGGAAGTCAGCGGTTCCGGTCTGATTTTACGGACTACATTTGCTATAATCTTGGATGCCTGTTCACGGGTTACCAGTGCATGTGGAGCAAATTTCCTATTCCCCATCCCTTGAACCATCTCATGGTGAACGGCTGCCTTAATCTCTGGAGCGAACCAATCATCGTCGTTTACATCCTGAAATTCATGCTGTTCATTAACCGTTGTATCCACACCCATCAGACGCACGATTAATGCGGTAAATTCTGCACGCGTGATCGGACGGCGTGGTTCGAAGCGAGTTTCACTTACACCTTGAATGATATTCTGTTCTGCCAGCCAGGTAATCTGATCTTTATTGAATGTTTGGCTGATATCGATAAATTTAATATTTTTTTTCACAGGTACATCATGCTGCTCAGACGGTTCTGGTTGTGGACTCACCTCATCGGCTTGTTCCGATGTACCGTTTGGAATGGGGGTTGCACCGCCACCGCTCCAGGCGGATGGTGGATACGGAAAAGTCATGGCTGCTGCCCGTTTGCTTTTACTTTTTTCACCTGCTGAATTCTCCGTCCATACTTCCACCTCATAATGCTGCTCGGCATTAAGTCCTGTCCATACATGACTGCGCTGGGTGCCACGATAGATCTCACGATCTTTATGGGTGATCACAATCACCTCATTCATTGAATCCAGTTCCCAAGTGAGCTTAATCGCACTTGTGCCTTGCGCTACGGCTGCAACTGTCAGATCCTCGGAAGGCAACGTCTCGAATTCCGGAACCTGGAGCGCTTCACCCTCCCCTGCCTCATTAAATGGAATGATTGCAAAGTCAGTATAACGCTCTGCACTATTTAATTGAGATACATGTATGGATGTCTCCGTTGTCGTTCCCACAAGCTCCTCATTTCGATAAACTCGATAACCCGCAGCACCAGGAATCAGTTCCCATACAATGTCTGCACCATACATTGAACGCCCCTCTACTACAGGAGGAGGAGAAGCACTACCGGGCAAAGTCATTGCTTGAAGGTAATAACCACCATCACTACTGCCGGAGGCATTCATGGTCTTCACTGTAAAGATATAGTTCACGCCCGGTTCGAGTTCCTCATCATCATAGAACAGTTCGTCTGCAGGAACACGAGCAATCTCCACACCATCCCGCTCAATGATAAACTGCTCGGCACCTTCCACCCGGCTCTGTTCCAATAGAAGACGAATGTGGTCCTTCGCCGAATGATACTCGACTTTGACAGGAGCTGCTGGTTTGGTCAGGACAGAATACGCCAGCTTCTCCGATGCATCTCCCTGATCATTCTCTGTGTAGATTTCAATCGAGTACTGCTTGCCTGCATCCAGTTGATCAATGATAAACTCTTTTTGTTTGCCTCGATATACTTCCATGCCATCCAGCAATACAACGAATGTTTCGTTTACATAAGGGAAATCCCATTCCAAATTAGCGTGATCAGTCTCGGGGTATATCTTCATTTCCAGTGAATCCACATGAGGTAAGGTGTAAAAAGGAGTCACGGCCATTGGGCTTCCTGAACCAGCCGTATTATAAGGAATAATCTGCACCTGATCATATCGGGTTGCACTTTCCAGATAAGTTAACTTCACATCTGTGATATCTCCTTCATCAATCGTGGTGAACATCTGATCTCCGATACGTATAGTATATCCCTCCGCACCTTGTACCTTTGGCCAAGAGATCCATCCCTCCTTTTCCCCAATCTTGCTTGCATGTAAAGGTTCATGAATGGTCGCAGGCAACGTTCTCAAGTGAACTTCGAAACCGGAATCACTCTCTCCCGTTGCATTGGATGTTTTGATGGTATACGTGTAATGCTCTCCTGGTGTCAGTCCATCATCTTCAAATGAAGTTTGATCTGCTGGAACCTTAGCAACTTCAACACCATCCCGCATAATAATGAATTGCTCTGCTCCCCGTGTTGAGCTTCCAGTCAGGTCCAGTACCGCGGTCTGATCTGCAATATGTGTTATGCCTGCCGTCTGAGGTGATATGGGTTTCGTTAAAACTTGAATCTGAATAGACTCTGACCGATGCCCATCTTCATTAATCGCAACAAGTTCGAATTCATACGCCGTGCCATCCAGCATACTATTGAGATGTACAGACGGTTCAGACACGCTCTGCACATCTCCCGTTACCCGATTACGAATCTCATATGCTGCTGCTCCCTGAACAACATCCCAAGCCAGATCCACCACATGTGTTCCGGCTTTCACTGTTATACTTTCTGCAACCAATGGCAACGTTTGAGTCATTACACTGAAAGTAAGCGGCGCACTCGTTCCACTCGTATTGACTGCCCGAATCACATAAGTGTATTTCGTTCCTGGCAACAGATCCTTGTCTACGAAATGGGTTTCACTTGAATCCATCTGAGTGATCTCTCTTCCATCCCTTTCAATGACATAATAATCTGCCCCTTGGACACCAGTGTTACTGAAATCCAGACCCAGGCTGTTTTTTGCCACATCATATACCGCAATCTTAACGGGTTTCTCAGGCAAAGTCAGCAGAGATACATCCGTCGCTTCAGAACGAGTCCCTTGTCTATTGACTGCCCATAGTTGATAGCGATGCCACGTTCCACCCTGGAGACCTGTAATCGTCGCTCCATTCTCCATTCCTCTATAGATCTCCTTGCCATTCTGCTCAATCACGTATTCAGCGGCACCTTCCACGACAGACCAGGAAACTTTTGCATGATGTACTCCTGAATCAACAAGTACTTCGGCAGGCGACACAGGTTTGGACAATCGGATGAGCTGCGCTGTCTCACCTGATCCAGAAGCATTCACAGCCTGTACTTCCAAAGCGTACTCTGTACCTGGCAACAATCCCTCAAGCATGTAGGCCAGTTCTGATGTTCTACCCATTTCTGTTCCATTGATTTTCACAATATAGAGATTCGCCGTATCTACAGCTTGCCAAGCAAGTCCCATACTTGTCTCACCAGTCGATGTGACATTAAGTCCTTCCGGCCTGCTAGGTAGCGTAAGAATTGTACTACTGGTGGATGCACCGTACCCGGCAGCATTGCCTGCCTGTACTTCATAGGTATACTCATGACTGCTTGACAGGTGGTGAACTGCGAGTTGTGTATCTGATATCTCATGGCTCTGTCCATCGATGACCACCCGATATTTCGTTGCCCCAGCTACAGGTTCCCAGCTCAAGATTGCTCCCTGTTCAGTTACTTGAACAACGTGAAGTCCCGACGGGCTCTCCGGTAGTGTTGTTCCTGATACCGAACTGCGTATCCCCTGTCCACTTCCGTTCACTGCTTGTACATCCAGTTGATAAGATGTTCCTGAACTCAGTCCCGCATAGACCCATTCTTGGGTTCCGGCAGAAACCGTTCCCGACATCTCTCCATTCAACCATAACTCATAACGATCGGCTCCTCGTACTGCTTCCCAATTCAGACGAAGGCTCGCTGTGGAAGCATCGGATACCTGTAAGCCGGACACTTGCCCAGGTAAAGTCTTGAGCAAAGGTAATCCTGCCAACGGTCCTGTTCCTGTCTCATTTCCGGCAATTAACGTATAGCTGTACTCCGTTCCGCTATCCAGACCCGAGTCCAGATACTCCGTCTGCTCTCCTTCATATATGGCTGCTCCATCACGTGAAAGACCATAATACGTTGCAGAAGTCACTGTCTGCCATTCTAATGAAATATCATGCTCCTGAATTTGAACGGCCATAAATTGTCCGGGCATTGCCGGCAGTGTGAGGAATCCGGTTCTACTGCTACCACCTGCGCCACTTTCATTCATTGCCGTTACCGAAATGTTATGAATGGTTCCTGGAACGAGGTTGCTAACATAGGGAAGGCTGCCAGGATCAGATACCGTCTGATCAAATACGGTGGCACCGTCCGAAGTAGTCACGATGATGCGGTAAGCATCTGCTCCTCGTACTGAATCAAAATGAATTTCGGCCAGATTGGGCTGTGAATCTACTTTTCGAACGTGCAATGTTCCGGGAGCTGCCGGGGTAGTTAATACTTGAGCGCTTACTGCATCACTTACTCCGGTATGGTTTCTCACTCTAACTTCATATTCATAGACCTGACCACCGCTTAGGGAGTGATCGATTATACTGTGGTTAGGATAATCCAGTGTCCATGACTGTCCTGTTGTTTTATTCGTTATCTCATACTGATATCCATCGGTATACCTTTCCCCAGTCGGCAAATCCACTGTAAGTTCAGCTGATGTCTCAGCGATCTGTGTCATTCTCACATGACTCGGTTGCTGGGGCTTGCGTTGAATATGGTAAGGTGATGAAGTTGTCTCATATGTATTCCCTGCTCTGTCCATGGTTTTGGCATGGATGTACCAGATGCCTTCCGATTCGATGGATATTTGATGCTCATCAGAGCGAGCTTCAAGCCAATGCTCCGGTGATTCTGCACTGTTCGTAACTTGATAGAATCGTTCCAGTTCCTGAATGCCTGAGTGGGCATCGGCATACTGAATGGTAGTGGATATGTCCGTGTCCGTCCAGCCATGTCCGTTCGGTGCAAATGTAATCGTTGGAGCCATCTGATCCACATAGGCGATTCGACTCACTTCCTTGCTCACATTACCAACGGTATCTCTTGCTCGGGCCCGAATGGTGGTAGCGCCGTTTGTACTAACTGTACCGCTACTTCCTGTCATATACGGGGCATCATTCATGCTGTATTCATAGGATATCGCTTGTTCATCCACACTTCCAGCGATAGTGAATTGCACATGTTCTTTACTCCATCCAGAAGGACTTAAACTAATCACCGGCTCGGTTGGAGCTGTCTTGTCAATTCGAACTGTAGCCTGAGCGGACGTGCTTATGTTGCCTACACGGTCAATTGAGCGTGCATATACGATCGTTTCTCCCTCATCGGTAACCGTCACTTCACCCGTATAATCGATCCAAGGACCTTCTTTGTTAAGTCGATATTGACTCTTGGCAAGCCCACTGCCCGCATCTTCACCACTGTTTATCGCAAAAGTTACATCCTCATTCGTCCAATCCTCTTCACTTAACGCAATCGTTGGTTGCTCAGGCCCAGTCTTGTCGATTCTGGCTGTTGCCGAAGTGGAAGCACTGACATTGGCGGCCCGATCAACACTTCGTGCGTAAATCTCGGTTATCCCTTCTTCACTTAGTGTAAGAGGAGCCTTATAGTCGATCCATTCTCCCTCACTTCCCAGCTTATATTGTGTCAGACCAATGCCACTTGCTTCGTCCGTACCCACCGTTAATGTCACGATTACCGCCGCTTTTGTCCAATCGGGCGGATTCAGCGAGATAACGGGAGGCGTTGGTGCCGTCCGATCTACCCTAGCTGTCACAGCCGTTTCCTGTCCTGTATTACCAAACGCATCAATACTGCGTGCCATAACAGTTGTGTTGCCTTCACTGTTTACGGTAAACGGATCGCTATATTCACGCCATTCTCCTGCCGGACCAACTTTAACTTCAGTCTTCTGAGTTCCGCTCAAAGCATCCTTTCCTTCTTCAACCGTGACGAGAACATCTTCCTTGGTCCATGAGGATGGAGTAACTGTAACGGAAGGAGCAGTTGGACCCGTTGTATCTTTAATCATCTCTCCAGCGGATATAAACGGGGTCTGTATCCCTTCACCATTCAGTGCCGCCACAAGAACTTCATATTTTCCATCCGCGAGTCCGGTCAGGGCAAATTCTGTACGTGTGGAAGTTGTTGTTCCCGTTGCGAGGACTTGCCCACCTGGACTGCGTATTTCCGTTTTGTAATGAGTGCCCGCAGGGTTACTATTATTATTCCAACTCGCTGTAACAGAGTTGCCTGATTGTGTCACAGCCGCAGCAGCGGGTGGATTCGCCAATGTATATTTGGTGGATGGACTGGAGTACCCCGTGAAGGAACCACTTGAATTTTTGGCACGTACAGCAAAAGAATAACTGGTATTCGGAGTGAGCCCTGTCACCTGCCGACTGTTTGACGCACCTGTATCCACGATCTGATTCGTGGTCATATTCTTCAGCTCATATGTAACAGAGGCGTCATTGGCCTTCTTATCCCAGTTGACCGTCAAGTTATTAGGGTTAACCAGTGTATAAGTCGGCGTTCCAGGCACAACAAAACTTCTAACCGTAAAGTTAACGGTTCCTGCTGAGGACACCCCACCTTTGTCATCCATGACCCATACTTGCAATGTGTGCGTACCATCTGGCAGGGTGTCAGGCAATGTGTAGTTAGTGTTGAAAGACTGATTTGAACCCGTCGCGGTCATCTGGGTCAAAATGTTCTCAGACCCACCATCAATGGACCATTTCACGGTCAATAGGTCTCCTACATCCGTATCTCGCGTTGTACCAGAGATCTGAAGTTGCTCGCCTTTGTAATACGTTTGCCCCGAAGAAGGAGCCGTTAGTGTAAATGAAGGCGGAACGTTCTGAGGGCCGATTCCCACGATCGTTGAAAATTTGCGTGAAGCCTGATTCGCTGTTGCTTTGGCATTCCACCAGAATTGCGCAGCTGTATCACTCGCCGTAACGGTCTGCCCTGTAGTGAATGACGAAGGTGAAGAACCCCCTGTTAGCTGCGCATTGTCCGGACCGCTGTACTGTCCCATGTATATGCGATCTGCATTCACAACATTGTACGTATTCGCATAAAAAGCCGTGACCTGAACGCCGCCGCTGTAATTGCGCCATCCATTCTCGATGACTTCAAACGGAGATGCATCATTGCCATTCACCATCGTATCCCAATAAAATGTTCCACCCAAATTCAGTGCCGATCCACTGCGGTTGATGGCTTCCAGTTCAACCTTCATGTATCCACCTTGTGAGGTAGCATTAACGATAGATACACGCAAAATATATTCGACATTGTCCTTTTGCCGGGACATTTCAATCACATTATTGTTAATTCGGTAATAATTAAGCGGCAATGTTTTGAAGTTCACGGGTGATCCATTATGGTCGATAATGGTGGATACATTCCCTGTATCACCACCGTAAAATACATTTGTGTTTGGTAGTAATACAATTCTGTATTTACCATCACTGTTCATCTCCACTTTCACCTTGGAGGACTGTACAGCCTTCATGCTGGACGTATCGGATACAATCCCGATGGTTTCAACCGTTTCAGCCATTACCGTCGTTGCGCCCCATTCAAGCAACAGGGCTTGAGGTGATAATAACGCAAATGCCAGTACCACTTTGGTTAATTGTTCCGCTTGTTTCTTCACACGTTTTCCTGATTTCTTCAACGTCTACTCTCCTTTTTGGCACACAAAAAAAAGGAGGCACCCCAACAAAGGAACGATGTCCTAAGTTGGGGTGCCTCCCCTAACAAGTGTCATTTTTTCTTGATTATAACGATTAAGCGCATGAATGTAAACACTTGATCATGAACGCCTTACTTCTCATTTCTCATCTCTGATCTTTAATAACGCTTCGTCTAGTGCGCCAACGACCTTGTCACACCATACATCAAATTCCGGATCTTCGGTCTGTAATTCAGGATGCGCCAGAATGTGCTCAATCGTACGTCGAATGCCCTGATCAGCTCTTGTCGTTGCTACAAATTCCGGAACAAGCCGCTTCAGCTTGCTGTTATCAAAGACAACGGTATTGGCTTTGTCACCCAGCAATCCGCCGCGAAGATCCTGATCACTGCATGCGGCCAAGAACTCAGAGGGTACATGCACCGCATGAAGCTTAACGCCCAACACACCAGCTATAATCTCATGAATCTGATTCCAGGTGACGGATTCATCCGAGGTGATATGTACCGATTCACCAATGGCATGGATATTTCCCATAAGCCCGATAAACCCTTTGGCAAAATCAGTATTGTGCGTAATGGTCCACAGTGAGGTGCCATCTCCGTGGATGATAACGGGTTTTCCTTCACGGATACGCTTGAGAACCTGCCAGCTGCCTTGAGCACCATGAACACCGAGAGGTACCGATTTGTCGCCATACGTATGGCTCGGACGCACGATGGTAACAGGAAACCCATGCTCGCGGTATTGTTTCATCAGATAGTCTTCACAGGCAATCTTGTTGCGAGAATACTCCCAGTATGGATTCGATAAGGGCGTACCTTCCGTGATCCGGTAATCAGCCAGAGGAGTCTGATACGCTGATGCTGAACTTATAAATATAAACTGCTTGGTTTTATCCTTGAACAAACGGTAATCTCGCTCCAATTGAGACGGTACAAAAGCGATAAAGTCTGCCACAACATCAAATTCCAGATCAGCTATCAGTTCCGCTACACGTGTCTCGTCATTAATGTCCGCTTGAAGTACGTTGACCTCACTAGGTAAGTCATCGTTATGATTGCCGCGATTAATTAAATACAGTTCACAGCCTTGCTGTGCAAGCATCTCCGTAATGGCCGTACTGATGGTGCCTGTCCCTCCAATAAATAGCGCTTTCATTTCGCCACCTCCTGATCGATTTTACCCACTTTTCCATGATATCACGCACCAAAAAAAGGAGCAAAGCTCGGTGACCCGAAACTTTGCTCCTTCTGTTTATACGACCTTAATCGTTGCATATATCATGTACATGCCGCAATGGATCTCATATTCTCCCTTGGGCAGATCTTTGTCGACCGTATAATAATTGGGTCCCTTTTGCATGTATAGATCCATGCCAAGCTTTTGTGATCCTACTGATTTCACATGTGTAACCGACCGGGTCAGAATAAAGTTGATTTTGGTCGGTACGCCAGCTTTCACCTCGATAACGTCTGGTCCAAAACCATCGTTGCTCACGTCCACATCAATGACTTCATATCCCTTCAAATCCTCCGCAGTCTCGGCTTGTGCTGTTACTGCACTTCCCGATCCCGGGGATACGTCTTTGCCCATAAAATAAACCAAAAATGATCCAAGCAGTACAACAACGGTCAGACCCAGCGTTAACCAAGGCCATGTTTTTCCAAACCAGCTTTTCATATAAACACTCCTCATTCGATGTCCCATCAATATTCAATCCACAGACGGATGTATTCTTTAAGCATACCTGATTCGCATGACAATGAAAATGACCCCTCTGGGCTATTGCGGTTGAGCTATATAAGTGGAACTAAAGAATATTTACACTGGACACTCCGATGACAGAACAACCTTTCGATCGCTGTTATCCCCAGATTTTTTGATTTCCTTTTTCAAAGGGTAAAATCCGGGAATAGCGTATGCTTCCGATGTAGCTTTCTTGCAGAAAGCTTGTAGGCGCACGCTTCGCTTCTTCAGATTATTTCTGTCCTCTCCGTTTCGTGTAAATGTTTAGTTCAATTTATATAGAATATTTCAATAGAAAAAGCCTGATTTCTCAGGCTTATCTACGGGTATTCCCGTTCATGCTTTGCAATATCCCTTTTTGTATAACTCAGGAATATATCGGTGTATTCCGACTTCGTCTCATGCGTAATTTATACAACTCTGGCAGGGCTACACCAATGAGCACTATAATAACTCCGAACCATTGCAATCCGCTGACATGCTCATGGAGCACGATTGAGGATAACAAAACTGCAATTGGAAGCTCCACTGCACCCAGGATTCCGGCCATGTCACCACCAATATGCGGAACGCCGATAGCGAACAGTACTGGTGGAATGAATGCCCCGAAGAATCCGAGTAGCAATCCAAATACAAGCAATTGGCTCCAGATCAATCCGTTAAAGAGGAATGTCGGCGGGAACAAAATGCACAGCAGGATCAATCCGCCTGTAACCATCCACGCACTGCGGAAGGCTGGATGCGCTGAAGGAACCGCTTTGCCGCTGAACAAGACAAACAGGGAATAACTTACGGCTGCCATTAGCCCAAGAGCAATACCCAGACCGTTGAACTCACCCAATCCTTGTTCCAGGAAACCCGCTGCCAGCAAGGTTCCACCGAACAGAATGATCAACGTCAGGAACGTGACTTTGTCTGGACGTTGTCGTTTGCTTATCGCCTGAATCAATACACTAATCCAAGTGAACTGGAACAACAGGATAATGGCAAGTGAAGCCGGAATGTAACGCAAAGACTGATAATACACGAGACCTGTAATTACGGTTGGTGTTCCAGCAGCCATCAATATCAGACGTTGTTTCCACGTCAACCGCTTGAATACCTGTGCCACGGCTCCTGATGCTTTGCCATTTGCCTGTGACTTACGTTTTGTTCTAAATCTTGTGTATAGCGCCAGCATCCAGGATAGAAGAAAACCCGTGATCAGCTGTGCTCCCACAACCTCTCCAAGTTTATATCCTTCGCCGTACGCCAGAACCACAATCGTGGATAATATGCCATAGCTCATCGCTCCCGCGAGAACGGACAGATAATATTTCATTGTGAATAAACCTCCTGATGATAAGAAAAATACGCCCGCATGTTGGTTCATGCCAATGTCACAGACACCATCTAAATGCAAAAAATCCTAACTACGAGCAAGGAATACATTGATTCCTTGGCATCGTAGTTAGGAAGTATAGGCTTCCCGTAGAGACCCTCGCCCTGTGTACACTTTCGGCCTGCGAGGTTATACGAAATGATATATGCAATTTGATGTAATTCGTGTGTGACGACTTTTCATATATTACATGGGAGGTGAGATGGTGTCAACCCTATTCCGTCTAAAAAGTTGAACTACATTATTACACCGAGTCGCTTCGATCACTGTACTATACTTCGAGTACTCTGATTACGTAAAAACGTCATGTCCGATTGGAGCCTGAGGAGTCCCACTCCAATGTTTGTTGTAAACCTGCCTTCAATCCATCCAGATCCAGCCCATCTACGGCAAAAGCCTCACGGATCAAAGGCGGCGCGACAAATTCATCATACTTGCCCAGATAAGGCGCTTCATCTTCAGCCAGTAACGTAGATGCGTCTTCAGCCGTTCGACACTCACTCATAATCTCAGCTAACAATGTTCGTTCATCGACCTTGCCGGACACTACAAAATAATATGGCTCCATGGGCACAACCGAACGCAAGGCAAGTTTCTTGGACAGATTATGCTTCATCAAGCGCTCCAATGTACGGAAAGATTTACTTCCCACCCAAGGAAGAACATACAACGAATCTCCCCCTGCCGGAATCACGACCTGCTTCAACAGTCCGCTTTCACGAGCTAGGCGGCGCGCCCGTTCAAGTCGATTGACGGCTTGTGGTGACAGGTAGGGATAGATGGTCGATTCGGATAACACTTCACGCATTTTCTGTACCACCGACGTATGAATATCTCCTCCCGCTCCAAGCCATAACGTATCTACTTTACCTTTTGCTGACTTCACATACACAGCCTTGTGCTTGTGATCGACCTCTTCCACTTTCCACAGTTTTCCTGCAAGCGAGAAGCAATAGCCAGGTGGGGGTACGGTTGTAATCGAACCAATCTCTTCCGAGCCGTTTAATACTTTATGTTCCTCATCATCCTTAAACACCGCGTAGAAGCGATAATTATTCACGATTTTTTCACCTGTCAGACCGATAATCAATGTTCGATCCTCTGTCCATTGCAGGTGATCCGTCTCGATGAGGTAATTCAGGAAAACCTGATATTGATCAGTTCTAATCAACGCAAATGGAGCCAGCGAAAGGATGGCTTCTGCAAGATCTCTCGGCTCCGCCTCCCCCATACTTTTCAACATGCTCATCGTCTGATGGTAGAGCACACCTATGGGCATTTTGCGAGCTTCAAGCGGCTCGACCCACTTCGTTTTTACATAGAGTTCGATAACAGCAATCGCACGCATCAACGTCCACGGCATACGCGCTGGCAATTGCGCTTCCTCGTCCTCTTCCTCCGGACATACAAAAAGCATCTCTGATGCCATATCCTCTCGTCTTCCTGAACGTCCCAGACGCTGTACAAAGCTCGAAGCACTATACGGTGCACCAAGCTGAACCACACGTTCCAGCTCGCCCAGATCGATGCCCAGTTCAAGCGTGACCGTTGCCGCAGCAACCGCGGGACCCGATCCAGTGCGTAGGGCAGCTTCCGTCTCTTCCCTCAGCATGGCGGAGATACTTCCATGATGCACATGGAACACATCACGCTCTTGCCTGCGAGCCGCGACTCGCCGCATCTCAAGAATGGTGACTTCAGCATCCGTTCGGCTGTTGGTGAAGATCAGCGCTTTTTTACGATGTGTGCTCTCATAGATGAAGTCATAGTATGCTTTACGTGCGTTATGAAGCTGCTCCGCCTGCTCCTCGTCCTGTGCATCTGGAAAAGAGAAATGTTCCACCCGCAGTCGCAACTTGCGACCGCCCGGGGAAGAGACCACATCCACCCCCTGCTGCGTTCCCGCAGCAAGCCAAGATGTGGCCGCATCATAGTCACTAAGTGTAGCCGACAAGCCCACTCTTCGCGGTGCACAGCCAGCCATACGCTCGATTCTGGCAAGCTCGCTGAGTACTTGAATCCCCCGATCCGCTCCCATGAAAGCATGCACCTCATCGATAATGACATACCGCAGGTCATGAAACAGTGCCGGGATTGCATTTGGTCGATTCATGAGCAGACCTTCCAGCGATTCAGGCGTTATCTGGAGCACACCGGACGGATTTTTCATCAGTTTTGTTTTCTCCGCCTGAGGTACGTCCCCGTGCCAATGCCAAACCGGAATATTTCCTTCGGATAACAGATCCTTAAGACGTTCGAATTGATCATTAATCAGGGCTTTCAGAGGTCCAATGTACAAAATGCCAACCGACTTGGAAGGCCGTTCATACAGCTCGGTCAATGCAGGAAAAAAAGCCGCCTCCGTCTTGCCGGAGGCTGTTCCCGCCGCAATCAGCATATGATGCGGGGTATGAAAACAGATATTGCAGGCCTCAATCTGGGCTGGACGAAGCGATTCCCATCTTTTTTTATAAATAAATTCCTGAACAAACGGAGCCAGCCGATAGAACGGATTATCACTCATAATTCAAACTCCGCCAGAAAGTCGTCCAGATCATCCGTATTTGCGGAAGCATCTGCCCCTTTACCCCTTTCCTGAGGTTTGGCAACCCGCTCGCCAAGTAATTGAGTATAAGTCACTTCAGGATTCTGGTGTAACGTATGCAGTACATCCATAAAATCTCGCACCACTTCACGCGTGGTCAGCAATTCATCCGCACCCAGTCGGTTCACCGCCGTTTGCATAAAATCAACCAATTGTTCATCCGTCAGACTTGCGCTGTATCCAAAATGCAGAGCATGAATCTGCCGCAGCTTCTGGAGCAGAATCAGAATCTCTTCATGTGATAACATCGCCAGCTTCAGGATCGGACCTGTGTAATTCGCATACGCTTTGGCTGCATAACGACCATCAATAAGCCTGGAGCGAAGCGCTTCATAACTGTATAATCCGCGCCGTTCATCCTCTACAAATTGCGGCGTACCACCTACAAATATGCCTAGGTGCTCCGCCTTGCCCTGCATCGTATCATTGAACATGGTCAGCAATTTCTCATAGTTGCTTTGACGGGAGACACTGTTTGTAATTTTGTACAGATTCACCGCTTCATCAATGAACAACAGCAATCCTTTGTAACCAATGCGCGCTGTGAATTCAGACCACAATTTGAAGTAGTCGTACCAGTTATCATCGTCAATGATAACCCCAACAGCCAGTTCTTTTTTCGCTTCAGTTTTGGTTGCAAATTCTCCTCGAAGCCAGCGAAGGGCCGCCTGTTTGCGATCATCATCAGCTAGCTTGTACCCATTCCAGTAAGAAGCCAGTACCTTGGCAAAATCAAAGCCGTGAACCAGATTCTGCATCTCACCCGTCACCGCATAGATCTGTTTCTCTACTTCCAGCGGCAAAGTGGGATCATCCGGGCGCAGTTTCTGACGCTGCATCGTGGATTGTTGCAACCCTGCGATCCATTTTTGCAAAATAGGCTCCAGCGCTCCCCCATCCGGGCGTGTGCGTGTAGACAGACGAGTCATCAGTTCGCGGTATGTGGCAAGTCCCTGCCCTTTGGTTCCCACCAATCGGCGCTCTGGTGACAGATCCGCATCTGCCACAACGAAATCCCGATCCATCGCATAGTTACGAATCATTTGCAAAAGAAAGCTTTTACCGCTGCCGTAACGACCCGTAATGAGTTTAAACGCTGCGCCACCCTCCGCAATATTGTCCATATCCCGCAAGATGGCTTCCACTTCCGGTTTCCGACCAACAGCAATCTGCTCCAGTCCAATTCGCGGGACAACACCCGCTGTCAATGAATTTACAAGTGCGGTGGTCAGCCGCTTCGGTATTTTAAGTTCTGTCACTGCGTATCACCTCTTCACATGTTCGAACACATCTATATAATCAGGAACAATCCGATCACCATCAATCAGAAGATCACCGATCGTTTCCATAGCCACATCATTAATTTCATCCAGCAGAAGCGCAGGCATCGTTCCATATTGCTCAGCCAGACGCATCAGCTCCGTATCCGGGTTTGCGCCAAGTAGAACATGAATCGTTTGCACCTGCTGAGGGGAGAGTTCCTTGGCAAAAAGCAGCCATTCTTCATCCAGATCAGCCTCAACGGACTCGTCCCACTGCAACTCAATCGATTTTGCTGACGCTCCTGTTACAATCTCTTCTGCGGATGGGTCCGGCACCGTGGAATCTTCAGTTGGAGTGATCTCCTCCCTTGCTTCCAGCGCATCTATTGGATTACTTGCAACATTTGCACTGTTAACCTCTTCATCCTTCACTTCAGAAGCGTGATCAACCTCAATCGTAAGTGCCATTCGCACGTACTCACTTTCCTGCTGTAACGATGCCAATTTCTCCGTATCAATACGAATCACCGGTTGTTCCACAGACTCCGCCTGCTCGGTCGCATATGTTTTGTCCAGGTAACGTTCAATCAGATTTGCAAGTTCGGGTTCAAGAGTCTGTCCTCGCAATCGGCCTCTGAATCCGCGCAATTCACGAAGTTTATTTTCAGTACATCGATAGATCCGCGTAACTATCTGCACAAATTCAGCCTGTTCACCTATGGGCATATATCTGAACGATACCGATCTTCCATAGATCGAATCATCATAGACTGCTTTGCGAAACAGAATGCGCTCCATCGTGCGTTCATCGTTGGGATCACACTCAAGCAACAGTCCAACTTGTCGCGTACGTTCCAGATACGAATCAACCAAGGCCATGACCCGTGGGATGTACTGCTCCATCACTTCTTTGCCGCCATCTCTGTAAAATTTACTGAGTGTAATATCGTAATCATAGTATCTTTGCAGCATATTTAACGAGATATCCGATACCTTATCCTGTAAAATACGTTGCAGTTCCCTATCCAGCATCTCTGCTGGCAGATATCCGCCCGAAAGGACCATGACCTCGGATAAGGACATCTCCATCTGATGGACCAGCACATAATCGACTATCCACTCTTGCATATATATATTTACTTGGGGCAGCCGTTCACGGTAGTTCACCCATAGCTGCTTCAATTGATCATAACCATCCTGAGGATTCTGCCAGCCAATGCCGTTAATTAACTCGTAGATATGAACAAATAGATAGGACAGATCGGTATCCGGGTATCTCCCCTGACGTACTTCCCTCCTCCAAAACATATACCACTTGCGCTGGGCATCATTCATCACGCCATACGTTGGCCAGTAACTCATAAAGGGAACCCACGGGGATACATCCCCCTCCATCTCTGCCCACCGCTTTGCTTCCTCTACAAAACGTTTCTCTGAGGACAATATACCTCCACGATGCTGCATCGTATCATGTGCTGACTGCACAATGGTTGAACGATCAGGAACCGGCACTGCTGCTGTTTCAGGTTCTTCACTCAGATCTATCTCCATAAATTCCAATTGTCTTGAGTTGTCTTTCATAGAACGTTATTTCACCCTCCTCCAAGACAGAATACGAACAAGTGTATCCATAGGGATCATTATATCACTTGTCCTGTGTCTGCGGTGACGAAATTTAGACATTCCTGGACACAAAAAAGAAGGCATTTCTGCCCTCTTTTTATCAAGTATTTTTAACTTTTTCACAAATTGATGATATCTTGGTCAAATCGAACGTTGCACAGACGTAATCACACGACAATTGCACGATTTTTCCCTTCACTTTTTGTTATTTCTTGGACTTCGGTTCGGCCATGGCCAGGAAAATCCCTTCTCATGATGAGTGTTACTTGTCGGTATTAATCCATTGATCTAACAGTCGGAATGTCTCTGATGCACTGTGTACCATGTTGTCATGATCTTCTGGAGTACGGATGGACTGCTGCAGCAAACCTGTAAACTCGCTCCATCTTGTTCTTGTCTCTGAGCCGTAGGCGTTGAAATATTCCAATCCACGATCCGCCTCAATCGGCAGGAACTGCGACAAACGTTTGGTCATAATCTGTCCACCGTTCGTGGACCCCTCAATTACATACAGATATCCGAACAAACGGGCAGGTGTTGAAATATCCGGCAGTTCTTCACAGAGCGGAAGTTGGCTGATTTCCTCTTCACTGGCACCCAGATTTCGTAAATCTTTTTCCAAGAGTCCAGCCTTGCCTCTAATCTCAATGTCCAGTCCCGTACTTCCCCAGAAAGGCTGCTGTACAGCCTGATCCTCCAGCGGTTTCAGGAATCCATAAAATTTCTCTAAATATGTTCTATATTCTTCTATATTCACGGTTTGATTCATAATGGCTTTTGCATAAGGGTTCTGTTCTACTTGTCTGTGATAATGAGCTGTCTCGCTCTTCAGACGTTCCATAATAGTTGTTGCTGTCATCGTAGTTATCCCCTTTCACAATCTGTTCTATTGTTGCAAATGAATGCGGACCTCAACTGATTCTCAGTATATTGAAATGGAAACTGCTTTCCTTGAAGTCAGCTCCATTTAATACCAGCAAAGGCTCTATGTAAGTATACTTATTCTTGTTTGAGAAAACTATATGAATCCAACATCCGTGTACAGCCCAATTCATTGCTCCGTTGTTATCTTAACCGACTGTAATCTGTATGTTTAAGTATTAACCGAAAACAATAAAAACGACCCTATAATCTGGAAGGCAGTAGATTTCAAATGCCAACATGGTACACTAACTTTATATCCTGTCATTGGAGGAATACGCCATATGGAATTTACTGTTCAAGATATTGTACTTCATCTTACAGATAACATTGAACTGCCGGAAAACACGGTGGATCAGCTCATTACAGGCTCCCTTGCTCAAAGGGTCACAGGTATTATCATTGCTTTTATGCCGACGCAACATGTCATTGAACAAGCCATTAAGCATGGTGCCAACCTGATCATTGCACATGAGTCTCCCTTTTATAACCATCATAGTCATACGGATTGGCTCGCAAGTGATCCTGTTTATGAACACAAAAGGAAAATGATCGACGATGCGAGTATTTCCATCTATCGATGTCATGATATCATCCACCGCTTCCAACCGGATGGCATTACCGAAGGACTGATTCGGGCATTGGGGTGGTCCTCTTATGTAGAGCAACGACTACCGGAAGCAGACGTCCTTTCTTTTCCGGAAGGAAGCACCGCCCAAGCTATTGCTCACCATGTGAAAAGTTCCCTGGGCATCGATTATGTACGCGTTGCAGGCAATGCGGAAATAGTCTGTAGACGCGCAGCGGTACTGGTAGGATTTCGTGGTAATGGACATGTGACGATTCCCTTGATTCAGAATGAGCAATTGGATCTCATCATCGCTGGAGAAGGATTCGAATGGGAGACACCGGAATATATCCGTGATGCCGTGCAACAAGGCAAGTCCCAGGCACTGATCATGATGGGACATGCCGAGAGCGAAGCTCCGGGAATGAAGCTATTGGCAGACAGGTTGGCAGAACGTTTTCCTGAACTGTCCGTTCGTTTTGTAGGCGAGAAGCCTGTATACACTGTGATCTGATAATATTATTGGATTTGTACGGAGAGAATCTCTAGCTGATTGCTTCTAATATCATTGCCTATCCTCCCCCGGAGCTTTGGATACTTTCTATGCTCCGGGGTACACTGGGTAGACTCTCGTTACATTTCTTGGATAGCTAACGAACCTGACACACTCTATTGAGCGAATATTTGCCGATTTTCAAAAGTAACGAATCGTAGACACCTTTTTCCTCCATTCCCCCCTGTTTACCGTCCATTTCTACCCAACATAGCCCAATTAGCATCGCTGACATTCGTTAGATTTCTCAGTTCAATCAAATCAGTACAATAAGGTGTCACTGGTTCGTTAGATTATGATGAAAACTGAGTACTGAGCACATATGCCACGCATCTCTGCATGCCCCATCTGGATTTACCGAGTTCTTTATAGTACTCTAGATGCTGTGACTTCAAAGCTCAGGACATTTGTCCTTGGCGTTCAGAGTCAATTTATCATTTAATAATAGAAGTCGAAGTGATTGAATAAGGAGCGTACACATGAGAGGAATTATTTTTGCATTACTTGGCGGCGCGTGTATCACGCTCCAAGGGGTTGCCAATACTCGGATTAGCACCGACATGGGCACATGGCAGGCCGCTACGATTACACAACTGACAGGATTCATCTTAGCGGCGCTGATCCTAATGTTTGTTAGAGACGCCAACCTTCAAGGACTCAAACAAGTAAAACCCATGTACTTGGCTGGAGGTGCTTTTGGCGCCGTCATTATTTTCAGCGAAGTGACGGCCATTCAGCAAATCGGGGTTACATTCACGATCTCGGCTCTGCTCATTGCCCAGCTGTTCCTGACTTTTCTGGTGGATAGTAACGGATGGTTCGGTGTCGTGAAACAAAAGATGAAACTGCCGCAATTTCTGGGCATTGCCTTAATGGTGACTGGTGTCATTATTATGAAACTATAGTTTTTGGAGAAGGATTGAAACATATCGTCGGGGGTGAATCACAGCGTGCAAGAGTTCCATAACGAGCAACAATTAATGCAATATTTGAAGCAATATCAACTCGAAACTGTATTTCACGAGCCCCTGCGTGCACATATGACGTTATGCCACTTTGAGAAGTGTGAACTGATCTGTCGTGAAGGGGAAGCTTCCGAATATTTGTACGTACTGGTTGAGGGTAAAATCAAGATTTTCACCACCTCCGCTCAGGACAAAACGCTGGTGCTTTGTTTCAAAACACCGCTTGAAGTGGTCGGTGACATAGAGTATGTCCGTGAAAGCGATATTGTTAATACGGTTCAGGCCGTGTCACCTGTGGTGATGCTTCGTATTCATTATCAATGGCTCGCTGAGCTTGCCAGCGATTATGCACCTTTGCTTAAATTTTTGCTCAAAATCATCTCACACAAGTTCTATATCGACTCGAACTTTTCCAATTTCAACCTGATGTATCCCGTTGAGGTTCGTCTAGCCAGCTACCTGCTCTCCATCTCGACAGAAGAAGCTGGCAACGTGGTTCATGAAGAACTGGACGCGTTCAATCTGACCGACATCGCGAATCTGATCGGCACCAGTTACCGACACCTGAACCGGGTCATCCAGAAGCTCTGTGCAGACGGGTTAATTGAACGACATCAAGGATTGATTATGATCAAGGATAGAGCCGGTCTAAGGGAAATAACAGGTCACAATATTTATGAATAAGGAGTTCGACAACCATGTTAATCACAGGTATTTCGCTTGCACTACTGGCAGGTGCACTTGTCAGTCTGCAAACGATTTTTAATAGCAAAGTCAATGAACGCACCGGTTCATGGTCCACAACAACGATGGTACTTTTCACCGGATTCCTTGCTTCTTTCCTCATCTCTCTGCTGATAGAGGGCAAAAATACATTCAGCTTCCAGCATATGCAACCCTGGTACTGGCTCAGTGGAGCCATCGGCGTTGGCGTGGTCTTCTGTCTCGTGCAAGGGATGAAGCTGCTTGGTCCCACGTATGCCATCTCGATCGTGCTAACATCTCAATTGAGTTTTGCGCTACTATTTGATTCCATGGGATGGCTCGGTCTGGAGCAAATTCCTTTTTCGTGGAATCAGCTGCTCGGTGTACTTGTCATTGTGGGCGGAATTGTATTGTTCAAGTTCGGTGGAGGTAAATCGGGAAAATCAGATCAGTCCCCTGGAACACTACAGTCCAACTCATAAACAAACAAAAAAAGAGTGTCCGTCCAATCCAGGAGATTGGTCAGACACTCTTTTTATGCAATCAAACCACCACGATCTTATACGAACTCTACGTTGTGGTAGACTTGTTGAACATCTTCAAGGTCTTCAAGCGCATCGATCAGTTTCTCGAACTGAGCTTGTGCATCCTCTGGAAGTTCAATATGGTTTTGCGCAAGCATGGTCAGCTCGGCTACTGTGAACTCAGTAATACCCGCAGCTTTGAATGCTTCTTGTACAGCGTGGAATTGATCGGGTTCTGCATATACAATGACAGCATCGTCTTCATCCACGATATCACGTACATCCACATCTGCTTCAAGCAAAAGTTCCAGTACTTCCTCGGAGTTTTTGCCTTCTATACCGATAACCGCTGTTGGATCAAACATGTAAGCAACAGAACCACTGACACCCATGTTGCCCGCGTTTTTGTTAAACGCAGAGCGCACTTCCGGCGCTGTACGATTTACATTGTTAGTGAGTGCATCAACGATGACCATCGCACCATTCGGTCCGAAGCCTTCATAACGCAGCTCTTCATAGTTCTCATCCCCGCTGCCTTTTGCTTTTTCCATCGCACGATCAATGATGGCTTTGGGTACATTATACGTTTTGGCACGTTCCAGCACGACTTTCAGTGCACGGTTCGCTTCCGGGTCCGGTTCGCCCTTCTTGGCAGCTACATAGATCTCAACGCCGAATTTAGCGTAGACCCGGCTCGTGTTTGCATCTTTTGAAGCTTTCTTTTCCTTGATATTATTCCACTTACGACCCATATCGTTTCCGCTCACTTTCAACATTTAATCTGCTTTCTACTATGCCATTATATCTTGTTAAGCGTACTTCAACAAGTTAATACACACGAAATAATGGGAATAACTGCGGTGATTATCCATCTCCATTTGAAGATTAGCCTCAGTTTATCCTCTCATAAATCTCTCAGCAGCAACTAACGTTACCTCTCTTCACTCCATATATAGCAGACAAGAAGCACCCCATAAAGGAATGCTTCCGCCCTAAAACAGTCCTAATTTCAGTTATCTTACCCGGTCAATTAAGCGTGAAATTGTCGACCATCCAACACCTCAGGAACATAACCGGCACGAATGACAAAGTCTCCGAAATGTTCCCCTTCATTGCGCTCTTTGGCATACTGGTTCACCATTGGAGTTAACGTGTCCAAAATCTCGGTTTCACCAATGTTTTCTTTGTACAGCTTATTCAAGCGATGTCCGGTGAAGCTGCCACCGAGATACATATTGTATTTCCCAGGTGCTTTACCGATAAATGAAATCTCTGCCAGCATCGGTCTTGCGCATCCGTTCGGGCAGCCGGTCATCCGAATGACAATCTCTTCGTCTCTCAGCCCAGCTTCGTCGAGTACAGGCTCCAGTTTATCGATCAGGGACGGCAAGTAACGTTCGGACTCAGCCATCGCGAGACCGCAAGTCGGAAGCGCAACACAAGCCATGGAACTTCTGCGTAGCGCAGAGTAATGTGCACCATCGGTCAGATTGTACTGCTGAATCAGCGCTTCAATCTTTTTCTTTTTCTGGCTGCTAATATTACCGATGATCAAATTTTGGTTCGCAGTCAGTCGGAAATCACCCGTATGCACTTTGGCAATTTCACGCAGACCCGTCATGAGCGGATAGCCGTCTACATCTTTTACACGACCATTCTGAATGAACAGCGTGTAGTGCCATTTGCCATTATTGCCTTTTACCCAACCATATCGATCTCCGTTAGTCTCAAAATGATACGGACGTGCTGCATCCAGTTTCCAACCCAAACGGGTAGTCAACTCTTCTATGAACCACTCCACACCACGGTCATCCAGCGTATATTTGAAACGAGCATGTTTACGAACGGCACGATCTCCATGATCACGCTGAATCATGACTGTTTTCTCCGCAACATCAATCATTTGCTCTGGCGTACAGAACCCAATGACTTTGGACACCTGAGGATAGGTCTTCGAGTCACCATGAGACATGCCCATGCCACCACCAACGGAAACGTTGAAGCCTTGCAGCTTGCCGTTCTCCACAATAGCAATAAAGCCAAGATCCTGTGAATAGACATCCACATCATTGGATGGTGGTACAGCAATGCCGATCTTGAACTTCCGTGGCAAATACACTTTGCCATAGATTGGTTCAACTTCTTCGTCGGAGTCCTGGGAATCAATCACTTTCTCTCCGTCCAGCCACAGCTCATGATAAGCCCGGGTGCGAGGGTCCAGATGATTGCTCACCTGACATGCCCACTCATACACTTCAGCATGCACATCGGATTGATTCGGATTCGGGTTACACATCACGTTACGGTTTACGTCACCACATGCAGCCAGTGTGCTTAACAACGAATCATTCACTTCGCGAATGGTGTTCTTAAGATCCCACTTCAGTACACCATGCAGTTGGAAAGACTGACGTGTGGTCAGACGAATCGTCTCATTCGCATATTTATGTGCTACCCGATCCATCATCAACCACTGCTCCGGGGTTACAACCCCACCGGAAGCACGTACACGCAACATGAATTGGTATGCCGGTTCCAGCTTGGATTTGTGACGCTCGTTACGCAGGTCACGGTCATCCTGCATATAACTGCCGTGGTGTTTCATCAGACGGTTGTCGTCCTCTGGAATTGCACCCGTGATGCGATCGGCCAACGTCTCGGTCAGACTTCCGCGCAAGTAATCACTTTTGATCTTTATATCTTCCACATCGCTATTCGTGCGCTGTGGGTTAAGTAAGTTATTATAAACCATGCTGCTTTCTCCTCTCGTCTCTGCGGGATGGTGCAGTCCGGCTGGGCCGGTAATTAATAGACGTCCCGCTGATAACGTTTCTCCTGCTGTAACCGTGTCAGATATTCCGATGCCTGCTCAGACGATAAACCGCCTTCTTGTTCAAGAATCGTGGTGAGCGCAGCATGCACATCATGTGCCATTTTTTTCTCGTCACCACAGATATACACGCTTGCCCCTTCCTGAAGCCACTGGTACAGTTCTTTGCTGTGTTCCAGCATGCGATGTTGTACATACACTTTCTGTTCCGTATCACGTGAGAAGGCTACATCCATCTTCGTGAGCACACCATCTTTGAGCCAACGCTGCCACTCCGTTTGGTACAAGAAGTCAGTGGCGAAATGCTGATCTCCGTAGAACAACCATGTCTTGCCCTCTGCTCCTATTTCTTCACGCTCACCAAGGAAAGATCTGAACGGTGCTACACCTGTACCTGGGCCAATCATGATGATCGGTGTATCCGGGTTCTCAGGCAGCTTGAAATTCGGATTATGCTGTATATATACAGGCAAGGTATCGCCAGCTTCGATTCGTTCAGCAAGATGTACCGAGCATACACCGTAACGTTCTCTGCCACGCGCTTCATAACGTACGGAGCGAACGGTAAGATGAACTTCATCCGGGAAAGACTTCGAACTACTCGCTATAGAGTACAGACGTGCCGGAATTTTACGAAGAGCAGCTACGAATTCTGTAGCAGGAATCCCTTTCAGATTATAATCCTGAACCAGATCCAGCAGATCACAGCTATTCATGACCGTGCGGAATTCGGAATCATCTGCGAGTAATGCCGTTAGGCCACTCCCAGGATTCAGTTTCGCAAGTTGTTCCACGACCGGTTTCGTCACAGCTGTAATTTCAAAATAACGCAGCAACGCTTCGTGTACAGATGCCTGATCGCCGTTTTTATTCACGGTCACGCGTTCATCGGCATTCCATCCCATGGCTGCAATCAATTCATCGACAAGGCGCGGATGATTCTCAGGGAATACCCCAAGGCTGTCACCTGGCTCGTAGTCCAGGCTGGAGCCTTCCAATGACAACTCAATGTGGCGTGTTTCACGGTCCGATCCTCTGCCATTCAGATTGAGATTCTCCAACACTTCAGCCTTGAATGGATTCGTGCGATCATATTCGGATTCCCCGCCGCTCACCGCAGCTGTAACACCCTCAGTGGTTACCATACTCGCAGCAGCAGATGTACTGCTTAAAGATGCCAGTACTTCATTCATCCACTCCGCAGCTGCTTCATCAAAATCAACATCACAGTCCACGCGCGGTACAAGAGCTGTACCCCCCAATTCCTGCAATCGTTTATCGAAATCCTTACCTGTCTGACAAAAGAACTCATAGGAGGTATCTCCCAGAGCCAACACCGAGTAACGAAGTCCTTCAAGCTTTGGAGCCCGTTTGCTGTTCAGGAATTCATGCAGCGGAATCGCATTATCCGGTGGTTCGCCTTCGCCATGCGTACTGACGATGATGAGAAGATTTTCAATTTTCTTAAGTCCGTTCGGTTTGAAATCTCCCATCGATGACAACGTTACTTGAAGACCTTGCTCTTCAAGTTTCTTGGCCAGCTTCTTCGATAGGCCACTGGAATTCCCGGTTTGTGAACCAAAAAGCACGGTAACTTCCCGGGATACTGGCGGAGCACTGTCAGGTGCAATTCCTGTAGTTGGTGCAGCCTGTACCAGGTTAGCTGGAGCTGCTATTGTCGCACTTGCCTGAATTGCTGCAATATATCCGCTCAACCAAGTACGTTGTCCATCGGTCAATGTAGGAATAAGACGATTAAGCAGTTCAACTTGTTCTTGATTAAAAGGGCTGTTTGTCACTTGAAGTTCCACTGTTTGCCACCTCGCGCATTGCTTCGATTTTAATTCCGACTAAAATCATCACATTAATTTAATTTCTTCTCTCTAAAACCTAACACACCGGGTGTTGAGGGTCAATTTCAATGATTTTATAGCATTTATCAGTTTCGCTGATAAAGGACAAAAAACAACAAAAACCCTCCTTTCAAATCAAGGACGGTTTTGTTTTATTTTTTAATTTGGCGGCCAGCTCAAGTTGAAGTGGAAAGTGGAATATATGAACAAGGCTAACTCCAAAAGGCTTACTCCAACCTGAGTTCCAGGTCAAAGTAAGCCTTCTTTTTCACACGTTACGATTCTGGTGTATTATCATTTATTCCATACCAGTTTGCTCATCATCGCATATAACAATGTAGCCGATTCGGCTCGGGTTGCTTCGGCAAGTGGTTTCACCTCACCGTTGTACCCGTGGGCGATGCCCAGATCCACAAGTAATGCGACACTATCCCGGGCATAGGAGCGAATCTCGGAAGCATCGTGGAAACGAGCAAGGTTATCTGTTGCAGCCGTCTCGGAGTCAACCAGTCCAGCCGCCGCAAGTGCGCGAACTGTTAATGTCATCATCTCCTGACGAGTGATCGTCGACTCTGGCAGGAAGCGCCCGTCACCGGTACCACTGGTGATACCTAGCGAACGTGCAGCTGTAACTGCTTCGTAGTACGGAGCCTTTTCGTTTACATCAGAGAACGCATTCCCGGAAGAAGCATTCAAACCCAGGGCAGTCATCAACCATTGCATGTATTGGCCGCGGGTCATATCCTCTTTTGGATGTAACTGCGTGGAAGCACCGCTTGCCTCAGCATCAATTACACCTCTGACAGCCAAAGCCTCCATTGCTTTCTTGGCCCACTGCACTTCTGCAAGATCTGCGAATGTCTGCTCCACAGGCGCAACAGCATAATTTCCTGTGAGTGATGTTACGGTAAATACAAGCTGCCCGCTTTTTGGATCGTAGTAACTTTGCGGCAACGGGGTTGCCACACCGTTCGGGCCAATGGCAAATGCTACAATCCGATCCTGCTGAGCATTTTGTGAGGATTGGAAAGGCAGACGAAGGTTCAACTCGCTTTCCGATGGCCATGGTTGACCATCCAGTTGAAGTTCAAGCTGGACTCCATATGGCGTGCCAAGCTGATCTGCGACTGTTTTTGGCAGCTCCGTTCTGATCAATCGGATTGATGCAATCCCATCCCCAACGATATCCTTCGTTAACAATGTCGCAGGAAGCTCCAACATCCCCAGTTCTGTAACAATGTTGAACACATGTGACTCTCCCTGATCTATTAACGCAGAGGCAGGCAGAGAAACTTCATATGCCGTTGCTCCCGAAACCGGCTTCAGTCGAAGTTCGACCAATCGCTGACCCGCATCTGTTGAGGGGGCAACTTGAAAAGCCTCTTTAATCGTTGAAACATCCACGTTGGACTGCACTACACCCTTCTGATCAGACTGTCCCTGCAACTCCAGAACTGAACGGTCTTTCTCCGGTTTAGGTTGTGGTACAGCATTCTCTGCACTTGGGTTACCACTTCCTGACTGTCCGCCATTGTTGGCTGAACCAGAACTATTTCCTGGATTTCCACCGAAATTGCCGCCTGGATTACCGCCCGAACCAGGGTCCGTACCTCCAGGGGAAGGAACAGATGCCGGCACCTTCACCGTCAACGGTGCAGTCAGGGCTCTACTGTCGTCAGAAGTTCGAGTAATTTCCAACTCCAGGGTTACTGTTGTTTCCTTAGATGGTGGGACAATCGTTCCATCAGTTTGAATGACCGACGGTACCGAACTGGAAGAGATCTTCACCGTGAAACCTTGCGGCACGGATGGGAACTTCAGTTTTTTTGCACCTGCGGAAGGTTGTTCCAATGCTGTAATGCTTGTAGCTACATCGGCAGCGTTCTGCTGAGCCGTTTGCACCTGATAAGCGGAAGATACACCTCTCACGGATTGCCCCGTCGCATCCAAAGCTTCCACTTTGTAATAATAATCCGTGCCGGGGTTCAGTTCACTGTCCGTGTACTCCCGTCCATTGCCGCTATAGACCACCTTATACTCTCCATGCTCACGATCTGAGCGGTAGAGCTTGTAGCTTGCTGCACCAAGATGAGCATCCCAGTGAAGCGTTGCGCTCGTAGAATCTAACGCATCAGCGTTAAGGCCTGCACTATCATTTGCAGGTGGTGCAGCGTCAGGTTTAACGATCATAATCCAGCTAATCATCGGGTCCTGTGATGCCGTATTGCGCACAGTCAACTCCAGCTTGTTGTCCGACACGTTGATGCCTTTGTGGGCTCTAACGCTGGCAGGCGTAAAAGTAACTGCACCCGTGTTGGCGCCATTGATGATTAAATTCGCTTTGCGCGAAGTATTGGTCCACGGATCGTTGAATCCGGCGTATACATCATATGTCCCGTTTGGCACATCAAATGTATAGGTCAAATCCGTGCCTTTAGGAGAATTGCTGACATTGCCACCGTTGAGATAACGTACGGTCGAGAATATATCCCCGCCATTCGAACCGGATGGCAGTGCATCTGCGCTGACATACCCCCAACTATATCCCTCAGACGGAGCGTACATCTGATCCGCCGTTTCCGGGTTCGCAAGCGTTCCCTTCATATAAGCACCCATGAGACTGTAATCAGCCGTTTCGTAACCACCACTATTCACGAAAAAAACTGTATTCTCCGGAATGACATTTACACGAACCGCCTGCTTTTTGTTGTTATATTCCGGTGTGGTTACCTGTAATGTGAGCGGTCCTGGCTTGGCAAAATCTTCTGCCGTCATGGCCCGGTTATCAACCGTCCAGACTGCTGGCGTTGATACCAGTGCTCCACCCTCGCGCACATTCAACGTTGTTGGCAGGGATGGTACTTTGCCTAGCGCCACGGCTTCTGGCAAGGGATCAGCAATATCTACCTTGCCCATCGAATTCAGCAGATCAGGTGTCCAGCTGTTATACCACTTGATCGCGATGTCGGAGCCTATTCCAAACTCAATTGGCAAGAACACGTATTTTGCAGCATCATTCGAGAAATTGCCACCATTCCACGTATCCCCTACGTAAATGAATTTGCCTTTTTCCGGATCGACCGGAATGACGGATGTGGTCTGTGTGCCAAATGCCTTGCCTGGATCGGGATCAGTTGGCAACGTACGCACGAACGGATTGGTCTGCGTTGACCACGGGCCAAAAATGTTATCCGCCACCGTCACTTTGTTTTCGTTAGGGGCCCAACCGGAAGCTCCGGAAGTCAAAATATAATATTTCCCCTGATACTTGAACATCGCCGGTGCTTCACGTTGCCCTCCCGGGAACACTCGCACGTAATCGACGCCGTATTCCGCCTGATAGGTGGAATCTCGTACCGGATTGCCTTTGTCATCCGTTCGTCCTTCCTTATGCCACCCTGTTACGTCACTATAGTCTTCATTCAGTTTGGAGATATATAACGTCAGGTTTTCTTCGCTCGAGTAGATCAGGTAACCGGTACCGTCATCATCCTTGAACAACGTCATGTCACGTGCCATACCCCGGTCGCTTGGGAAGAAATCTTTCTCCCCTTCGGGAGCTCTGTCCATCCGGTAACTCTTCTGATACACAAAAGGCCCTGTTGGAGAGTCGCTGATCGCATAACCGGCTCGCGCCTTACCGTAATTCGCATTATCGTTATAGGGGTCCTTGTCGCCGTCCATGTGAGCCCACATCACGTATTTCTTCGTTTTGTCGTTGTAGATGACCTTTGGTCGTTCAATAATCCGTCCTTTGCGGATATCTGCCCAGATATCCACGCGGTCTTCACGCCCCGCATACAATTCGGAGATCAACGGGTCATTGTCAAAATCATCCATGGATTGAAGTGTCGTTAGAGCCATGCCTCGGTCCGTCCAGTTCATCAGATCCTTGGATGAATACACACGCACACCAACCGCTGGCCATCCGCCCGTGTGGTATTCACCATACCAGTAATACATCTCCGTCTGTTCATCATAGAAAAAGCCTGCCCCATGCGCATCAATCGGCTTACCGTCCAGATCCGGCCACAGTTGCCCCGGTGTAATGCTTGTACGAATCGTCGTAACACCCAACGGTGCGGATGCTGGAGAAGTTACGCCGTCCACGGTCGCCTGGATGATGTAAAAATATCCTGTGCCCATCGTCAGACCGCCATCGTTAAACGTGTTTTCATTGCCGCTATAGACCTGCTGATACGTACCCGTAGCACTGGTTGCACGGGACACGATATACGTTACATCAGATCCAGGCAAGACATTCCACCCCAGAGAGATTGATGTGTCCGTCACAGCTGTGGCAGCGAACTCTGCTGGAGAGTCAATGGAGTATGTCGTGGCTTCTGCAACTGTGAATGCTGACTCCCCAGCTGCGTTATAGGCTGTTACGCGATAGTTGTAGCTGTTGCCCGGCTCAAGTGCATTATCCGTGAATGTGAGCCCTTTACCTTCATAGATTTGCTCGTATTGCTCACTGCCAGCTTTGGCCCGAATCACGCGATAACCAGTTGACTTGTCCACGGCGGACCAAGATAGCTTCACGCTTGTTGCGTTGAGTGCTTCGGCCTTTAATTCGCCAGGAGCCTGTGGTGCCGATGCTGTCGTCCGAACTTCCAGCGGAGCAGTCCATAATGATTCGGTTAGACCTCCGTATTCATAAGCCAGCTTGTAATAATACACCGTATCCCCGCTCAATCCTTCATCCGTGTGTTCCAAAGTTCCGGTACTGGTTACCAGGGAATAGCCGCCTTCAGGCGTAGAGGAACGGTACAAGCGATAGGCTGATGCTCCCGCGATTTCAGACCATTGCAGTGAAACCGAAGACGCCGTCTGCTCAGCAATGGAGAGCTGAATATCGTTCCCAGGCGGCTGCTCGGCAATGATTACGTCATCTGCATGTAACGACTGCCACTTATTCCGAATGCCCACGGTACCTGACCCGTATGTAGTATCGACCAGATCAAATACCAACTGATCGGAGCCGTTTTCCGCGATATACCCGCGAATGGTGGTACCTGATAACACCACTTTGAGTGTGTACCATGTATCTTTGGCAAACGCATAGTCCACCGTGTTCAAAGTTGTGTCTGATCCGTTTACCCGTTTGGAGAAAACGAGTTTATTATTGGGAACATGCATTTGAAAATAGTAAAAGTTGCTCTTATCCTGAAACCGCGGCAAAATGCCCGGAAATCCTTTACCTTCTCCTGTATAAAAGCGCATGGACACGGTCATGTCCGACATGGAGTCTCCAGTAGAGATGATGCCTTCATTGGTATCGCTCTGGAAAAGCGTAAAGTTGGACGCATCTGTCGGGTCAGCGAACACTTCCCAGTTGCCTGAGCTTACGTTCCACGCGGGTGATTCCGTGTAATTCCCATCCGAAAAATCGTCCTGCAACAACGTGGCGGGTATACTGCTCAGATCGGCATACGCCTTACTCGGTAGCATCAACGGTCCCGAAGACAGCGCAAGTGTTGCTGATAACATAAATATCATGGGTTTCCTGAGTTTAGCCAATGTTCATTCTCTCCTTTGGCGTGAAAGATGAAAGCATGGTTCTTGAACGCGTGGTGTTGTTGTTCAGCCTATCCTCAGCAACCAGTGGTCAGTAACGAGTTTTGTCCACCTCCTTATTTTAATGAAACCGGTCTCATTTGAATGCAAAAAAAGACCCGTCTTCCCTTCTAAGTGCAATGATACCCATACGGAATACCGTGTTTTCTTTGCCCCTATGCAGTGAAACAGGTTTCTAATATATAAATGTAATTGCTTTCCTGAATTATATTATTGCCTTATTCAAGCTGTCAACTGTGCATTGGGCTCAAACATTTTTCGTTAAAACCACACAAAAAAGGCGCGAGTTCTGCTTGTTTTGCAAGCAAAATTCGCGCCTTTTCTCACGCTTCGAGCTTGTTCGCAAGCTCGCACATGATTCGTAATCAAAAGCGGACTTCTTGAACAACCTCTATTTAGAATACTTTTGTTGTCCAAGACTCACAGTTCCACGTCTCCGTAACGACATCACGGTAGAATTCCGGTTCGTGGGAGATTAGAAGAATACTGCCTTTGTAAGCCTTGAGCGCACGTTTCAACTCTTCCTTGGCATCAACGTCCAGATGGTTCGTCGGCTCATCGAGCACAAGTAGGTTGGTTTCATTATTGATCAGCTTACAGAGACGCACTTTAGCTTTCTCGCCACCACTTAGTACAGCTACCTTGCTCTCAATGTGTTTTGTAGTCAAACCACACTTTGCAAGTGCAGCACGCACCTCGAATTGGGTATATGAAGGGAACTCCTGCCAGATCTCTTCAATACATGTATTGTAGTTGGCATCCTTCATCTCTTGCTGGAAGTAACCAATCTCCAGATGTTCACCACGTTGAACGGTTCCTTCCAGAGCTTGAATTTCACCCAGAATACTGCGCATCAGGGTTGTTTTACCGATTCCGTTCGCACCAACAAGGGCAATCTTCTGTCCGCGCTCCATACGCAGATCCAGTGGTCTGGACAACGGTTCGTTGTATCCAATTACAAGACCTTTAGTTTCGAAAATGAGCTTGCCAGATGTTCTTGCATCACGGAAGTTGAACTGCGGTTTCGGTTTCTCCTTGGCGATCTCGATAACATCCATCTTGTCGAGTTTCTTCTGTCTGGACATCGCCATATTGCGTGTTGCTACACTTGCTTTGTTACGCGCCACAAAATCCTTAAGGTCAGCAATCTCTTGTTGTTGGCGTTTGTACGCCGACTCCAGCTGCTGTTTTCTCATCTCATGCACTTCCTGGAAATGATCATAATCGCCTACATAACGAGTTAGATTCTGGTTCTCCATGTGATAGATCAAGTTGATAACACTGTTCAGGAACGGAATATCGTGGGAGATCAGAATAAAAGCATTCTCATATTCCTGCAAATAACGTTTCAACCATTCGATATGCAATTCATCCAAATAGTTCGTAGGCTCATCGAGGAGCAAAATATCGGGTTTTTCCAGCAGCAGCTTGGCAAGCAGTACTTTGGTACGCTGTCCACCACTCAGGTCATTGACGTCTTTATCCAGACCGATATCCGTCAGACCCAGACCACGTGCGGTTTCATCCACTTTGGCATCGATCATGTAGAAATCCTGGTTTGTCAGCGTATCCTGAATCGTACCCACGTCTTCAAGTAGTTGTTCAAGTTCCTCCGGGGTAACATCGCCCATTTTGCCATACATATCATTCATTTCCTGTTCCATGTCGAACAAATACTGGAACGCGCCACGAAGTACGTCACGGATCGATTGGCCTTTGTTTAATACAGCATGCTGGTCCAGATAACCAACACGCATCCGTTTGGACCACTCTACCTTGCCTTCATCCGGCTGAAGTTTTCCTGTAATAATGTTCATGAAGGTGGATTTACCTTCACCATTGGCCCCGATCAGACCAATATGTTCGCCCTTCAACAGGCGGAATGAAACGTCGTTAAAGATAGCACGGTCACCAAAACCGTGACTTAATTTTTCTACATTTAATATGCTCATTCATGACACCTTTTCTATATAGACTTAATTCTTTGTATATTATAAGCGTTATATCCTGCACAACTCAACGCCATATTAAAAATATTGCACCTTTTTGTCTGAAATTTGCCTTATATGAAAGTATGGGTTAAAATTTTGCCTTAACGAATTACTATTATATAGAACGGAGCTCTTCGAAGAGCATCAGGTGAACAATATGATTGAAGTGAAACAATCCAAGTTGGGTGATGGTGGTGAGTTTAACCGCGGGGTATTTGCTACCGTTGATATTGCCAAAGGAACGCTTATTCATCAGGCACCCGTTGTGCCTTACCCAAATGAAGATCATGAGCATGTGGAAAAAACGATTCTGGAAGATTACGTGTTCGAATATGGGGCGAATCATACCGCTATTTTGCTCGGTTACGGCAGTCTGATCAACCACTCCTATGAACCCAACGCTACTTATGATATCAATTTTGATAACCACACCTTTGACTTCTACGCGTATACAGACATCAAGGCTGGTGAAGAAATCGTAATCAATTACAACGGTGAGGAAGATAGTATGGACCCGTTATGGTTCCTTGATGATTACGAGGAGCGTATGCTTGAGTTCAATAAGTCCAATGATGATGAGGGTGAAAAAGAGACCGAACCCCAGTCCCTGGATACGGACACGAGTAAATAAACGTTAAACTCAAGTAAAGTTCGCAAGTACTCTATTGTATGTGGGAAAAGAACTCACTGACCCCGGTGAATGATGAAACGAGTAACTGGAGACTTTTAACAGTCCAAAGTTTAAACACACAAATAAGCAAGTCCTCCGTTAATGGAAGACTTGCTTATTTGTGTTGTCTTGCTTTCTAAGCCAGATACACCTGTTCATGTTTCATTGTTTATCGTGCATCTGAACTTGTTTTAATCCGTAATCGGCGGATCTGTATGCAAGTCTTGATCGGGTGTCGTGGATCTCCACTTGGTAAAGGCTACCTCGAACCCTGCACGCTTTGGTGAACACAGAAATGGACCTGCATGTTTGTTCGTTGGATAGGCAAACCGTGCAACCCGAATCGTACGCCAAGGATGCTCATCTGTGCGAGCACGAATGACAACAGCCTCATTACTGTAGGAGGCTCTGATTGTTACGATTCGTCCACCCCACTCTGGCACAGGAGAGAGTGACCAATCTGAATACGTATCCGTCACGACAGCTCCAACATGTGCCACGCCATCATTAACCTCAACTCCGGCCTTGATCCATTGGTCTTCTCCGTACCATAACATTAGTCCAGCCTGATCATACAATTGGGTGAATGAGCTTAGATCAAACGATACCTCAATCGCTTCCGTTCCGTCCCATGGAGCAAGCATGGCATGTCCATCCCGATGACAGAACCCGTAGAATGTGTTCTCCCAGAAGTCACTGCCTTCCCGAGCTTCCACAACGAAACGATCCCCATCCATCCGTGCAGCAACGGGTTCCTTCGTCCACTTGCCTTCATGAAGCCCAATAAAATCCGATGACATCGTTATTTTCATCCTTTCTTCCGTCCCAAAGGGGGGTTCATCCTCACTTCATCACTTCTAAATTAAAGAACCCAGATCCGATGCAGCAGTAGGATATGCAAAATTCATGGTGTTTAACTGATCGATAGTCAGATTGAACTGAATCGCCATTGCAAAAAGGTTGATCAATTCTTCTGTTTTGCTCCCGAGCACATGTGCACCCAGAATACGTCCGGTTGATTTGTCGATCACCACTTTGGCCATGGCAAATTTTTCATGAGTTCGCTTGTAAGTATACCATTTCGACATATCATTTACCTGCACCTCGTAGCCCTCTTTTTTGGCTTGTTCCGTGCTCATACCTACAGCTCCAAGGGCAGGGACAGTAAACACAATGGAAGGCATCACTTTATAATTTGGTTTGTGTTGATTTCCCTCCAACAAATTGAACGATACAGCCCGGGATTCCTGACCTGCTAACGGGGTTAAAGGCAACCCTTTTGTATCCGTTACATCGCCAGCAGCATACACTCTCGGATTACTTTCACTTTGCAAGTACTCGTTCACCGTAATCCCCTTTTTGCTGTAGCTGACGTTGGCTTTCTCCAATTCCAGCCCATCCACATTAGGAACACGCCCGGCTCCATGAACGACAAGTCCGCACTGCCACTGGTGATCTGCACCATTACGTGTGCCATGAACAACATAGGCGTTCCCCTCTTGCCGTATGGACTTCACCTCCGCGTTCAAGTGAACATGAATGCCGATCTCTTTTGATTTTTGCAACAAAGATTCTACAAGCTCCGCATCAAACGATTTCAGAGGCTGCTCACTCCGATGCAGGATATGAACTTCCGTCCCGGCTCTGGCCGCAATATGCGCAAACTCAAATGCAATGTATCCACCGCCTACCAGAACTAATCGATCCGGCAGCTGTTCCAGATCCAGAAAGTCATCACTATATATAAGATGCTCTGAGCCCTCAATCTCAAGTGGCGCAGGTGTTGCACCGGTAGCAATCAGGATGTGTTTGCCATGGAGCACTTCTTCTCCAATTTGAATATGGTCTTCATCGACAAATGAAGCTTTACCATGGAACGTATCCATTCCGGCCTGTTTGAATTGATCTTCACTTGCTCTAGGTATGCTCTCGGTAAAGATGCGTTTAAAGGCCATAAGTTCAGACCAGTTGATGGTCGCCTGTCCCTGAATTCCTTTCCCTTGCATCCGTTCATTCCAGTCAATCAGCTCAGCCGCTCCAGCCAGCACTTTCTTGGGATCACAGCCACGCAGTGCACACGTTCCGCCGAACTCACGTTCATCAATTACAGCAACTCTCCAGCCAGCTTCAGCGCAACGGGTGATTACAGAGCTTGCCGCGCTTCCTGTGCCAATCGCAATCAAGTCATACGTTTCTTGTGTCATCATGGTTCCTCCTCATCCTTTTGGTACATCTATTGCAGGGATGCCTGAAGTTACAACAATCCGGCCTGTTTAAGGTATTCTGCTGCAACCTGTTCAGGATTCTCGCCCTCTACGTTCACGTCATAGTTCATCTGACGCATCTCATCATCCGTAATTTTGCCAGCAAGCTGATTCAGCACCTCAACCAGTTGTGGATATTGATCTGCCGTTTCTTGACGAAGCATCGGCGCGCCTTGATACGGTGGGAATAATTCCTGGTCATCTTCCAGCACAACGAGTTCATATTGTCTCAACTCACTATCTGTGGAATAGGCATCTACCAGATTGATATCGCCACGTTGAACAGCACCATAGCGAAGCTTGGGTTCCATTGTTGCCACGTTCGGGAATTCAATCCCATACTTCTTCTGAATGCCAAGGTAACCGTCTTCCCGATCCGAGAATTCAAGGGTAAATCCTGCCTTCATCTGCTGTTCCACCGGTTTGAGATCCGAAATGGTCTTGAGATTGTATTGATCTGCGATGCTCTTTGGAACAGCCAACGTATACGTATTGTTATAATCCATAGGGTTCAGAAGCACCATGTTGAACTGGCTCAGCATTCCATCTCTTGCTTGTTCGTAGACCTCTGTTCGATCCGTACTCACAGCCGTTTCCTTCATAAATTCGGAGATCGCTGTCCCCGTGAATTCGGGATAGATGTCAATATCACCCGACTTGAGTGCATTAAAAAGGAATGGTGTTTTGCCTAATCCCGGTTTTAGTTCAACGGTCAGGTCTGTATCTTTTTCGATTAACAACTTGTACATATTAATGAGAATTTCGGGTTCCGCCCCCAATTTCCCGGAAATGACAAGATCCTTCTGTCCACCACGTGCCACGAAGGGAATGGTAATCACAAGTATCGCGATTATTGCCAGCGAACCAAGGATAACCAGTGTTTTCTTAAAGGATAATCGTTGGAACTGACGTAATAGTACATCAAACAAAATCGCCAGCAAGGCGGCCGGAATGGCTCCAAGGATGATCAATGCCGTATCGTTCCGATCAATGCCCAGCAAGATTAATGCCCCCAAACCTCCTGCGCCGATCAAGGCAGCAAGTGTGGTCGTTCCTACAATAAGCACCATAGCGGTCCGAATTCCGGCCATAATAACAGGCATCGCCAGTGGCAGTTCCACTTTGATTAGACGTTGCCAACTATTCATGCCCATCGCATTCGCTGCTTCCACCATGGAAGGATCAACTTCGGATATGCCTGTGTACGTGTTGCGAAGTACGGGAAGCAGCGCATACACCACCAATGCAATAATTGCAGGAAGTGTTCCTATGCCGAATAACGGGATGAGCAATCCGAGAAGCGCCAAGGAAGGTATCGTCTGCAACACAGCCGTAACCCCAATAATCGGTTCAGCGACTTTTGGCTTGCGTGTCAAGTAAATACCAAGCGGAATAGCGATGAGGACAGCAAAGAACAATGCGATAAATGAGATCTGAATATGTTCCAGCAGAGCAGACAACAACTGACCTTTGCGCTCACTGAACACCTCCGTGAATCTACTCATGTCCTTCACCTCGTTCCTGTAACTGACCAGACCAGTATTTCATCAGATCAACTCGACTGATCTCGCCAATAATCTGGCGGTTACGTTCAACCAGCAGATGGTCATGGGAAGCCATGATATCAACTAACTCCGTCAACGTAATGGATACAGGAACGGCAGTTTTGGCTGATTTTGGCACATGACCCGGTGAGAGTGGTGACATGATGGATTCGAGATCAAAATCAGATTGTGAACTCGTATCCGCGTTAGGACTTCCAACAAATTCACGTACGAAGTCATTAGCTGGCTGTCGGATCAGTTCTTCCGGAGTGCCTACCTGCAAAACCTGTCCATCCTTCATAATGCAGATGCGATCCCCCAGCTTCATCGCTTCCTGAATATCATGGGTGACAAACACAATTGTTTTTTTCATCTGACGCTGGATATCCAGAATATCGTCCTGCAATTTCTCCCGACTCATTGGGTCGAGTGCACTGAACGGTTCATCCATCAAAACAATCTCGGGATCGGCAGCGAGTGCACGCAATACACCAATTCTCTGCTGTTGTCCTCCGGATAACTCGGACGGTTTACGCTCACTGTACGTATCTCCGTGCAAACCCACCATGTCCAGTAACGTATGTACACGCTCCTTGATTTGATCTGACTTCCATTTTCGCAATTCAGGAACAACTGCAATATTTTCGGCAATGGTCATATGCGGGAATAGTGCAATCTGTTGCAGCACATATCCGATATTCCAGCGCAATTCGTGAATGTTGTATTCATCGATTGGGCGTTCATTAATGCGCACGGTTCCATCTGTTCGTTCAATCAGGCGATTGATCATTTTGAGCATGGTGGTTTTGCCACATCCACTCGGACCAATCATGACAAACAGTTCTCCCTTGTTAATGTTGAGGTTAACCTGACGCAAAGCCGTTGTTCCATCAGGATATTGTTTCGATACATTTTCGAACTGAATCATTCGCTCTCTTCGCCCCTTTATCTAGGGCGTGTTTCAGACACGCCCTAACATTCATTCTCATCTATTTCCCCAAAAGTGTGTTCGTATAATCACTGCTTTCCGTAGTGACCCTGGTTAGAGAGAGATCCATATTCGAATCAACGATGTCAACATGCTGGTAGACATGCAAAAAGACGGGCACTAGGCACCGTCTTCTCATTGAATATGAAAATATTTCTTCTATTATTCCCATACTTCCATATGATTTTGAATAAATTGCTCGAATGAAATCGGGCTAGTCCCCGTTATTTTTCTCACCGTATCCGTCGTTTGATCTTCTCTCCCCTCCTCCCGGATAGGCACATCCAGTCCTGCGAGGGCAGCAGCGTATTCTTCTGACATTCCTGCGCGAATCATGCTGTTCCTCAATTCATCATCGGACAAAGATTCATGCTGAATGGACTGACCCAGTACACGGCTCAAGACGTCTGCAACCTGTCCATAGGACAACGTCTCCGGCCCTGTAATGATATGCTCCGTATTATGAGGAACAACATCTGTCAGAGCATGGAAGGCCACCGCCGCAATATCATCTGCACTAACAAATCCAATTTTCCCGTCACCCGTAGCACTGTATATTTTCCCAAGTTGTTTCGCCGTCTCCCGATGCGGCCCCTCCGTAAAGTTCTCCATAAAATAGGAAGGCTGCAATACAGCCCACTCAGGAGCATGGGCTTTTAAATATTGATGTACTTTGCCAAAAATAGGACCATTCTCATCAATTGAAGCACTGCCAAGCAAGACAAATCGCTTAACGCCGTTCCACAATGCTTCCTTGATGAACGGAATCATGACGTCTTCTGGGGTCATGTCCATGACTGGCACAACAAGATACACCTGGTTCACATTTTTCAGCGCCGGCGCATATGTCTCGGAATCATACCAATCAAAATAGACATAATTATCAGTAGAACCAGAAAGAGATGGTTTCGTTCTTCCTGCCAAACGCACCGGATATTGATGCTTTTGAAGTATGGCCGAAACACGGCTTCCTGTCTTTCCATTAGCCCCTGTAATAAGTGTCAACGGTTTATCATTGATCATGCTTGTTTCCTCCTAAGTCCGATTCGAGTACGACCATCGGATTCCAATAGTCTTTATAATGTGTAATTTTTCCATTAGAGTGGCTCACTACAGAGATGTACGTTTGGTTGTATGGCTTGCCTGTAACTAATGAACGCCCTTTACAAGTAAATTCAGCCACAAACTGTTGTTTCGTGGAATCAGCCAAGATCACCGGTTCAGAAAACTGCTGAATTTCAATCATCCCCAGCAGATTATGAAGATGATTCGTAATTGCGGCTTTGCCTTCCAGTTTCTGAGGATATCCTGCTGGTGCATATGGAAATTCGAAGATAGCTTCAGATGTATATAGCTCCAACCACTGTTCCAGTTTTCCTTCCAGTAGCAAATTAGTGAATCCATGCATGATCCGATGCGGTATACTATTGCCCGCTTCCAACTGCTGAGATTGTGTCATCCTTATTTCCTCCTTCAGTTTGTTTGGTGTTCTTTTTCCAGACCAATCGGTCTACAATAATCAAAAAATAAACGCCCTAAGCGTTCATTTTCAAAAAAACGTAAAGAATTCTTAATCAAATCATGTAAAACGCTAATCCATTGCCCTTAGGGTCATCTGTACAAAATCCCGCAGCGCTTCTGCACTTGCACCACTCTTCGCCGTAAAGGTCAATGAGAGTCGGGAATAATTTAGAAAACGGGCAAGCCCGGGCAATTCTTCCTCTGTGTGCTTCAATTCGCCACTCCTCTGGCCTCGTAACAGTGCACTATGAAAAACATCTTCCATTTGTTGGTTAGTGGTTTGAATAAAGGCTGCGATTTCGTGATTTTGTGGTGCCTGTTCAACCGCGCTATTAATGATGAAACATTCATTACGACGTTCGTCGTCTGTCAACACGTTAACCGCTTCGTTGAACAACTCGGCCACGCCTTGCCTCACACTTGTACATTCGTTTAATAGTCTGATCCCCGCCTCTGTCTTCTGCTGAATATAGAATTTAAGAGCAGAGACAAATAAATCATGTTTAGTTCCGTAGGTGTCATACAGGCTTTGCCGCGCAATGCCAAGTTCACTCAATAGTAAGCTCAAAGATGTACCTTCATAACCGTACGCTCCAAATACAGACGTTGCTTTTCTTAGCACAGTCTCCGTGTCAAACTCCTTGGCTCTTCCCAATTTCAGACCTCACCTCCCTATTCATTAACTAAAGAATACCTTTTCCAGACTGATCAGTCAAGAAAATAAATGCTTTGATTTTTGCCAAAGTGGTATAATGGGAATAGAAGCTGAATGAATTCTTTTACCACTTACAACCATGACCACATATAAAGGAGTGTACCTATATGTATATTCAAATTACAGATTTGGCTGCAAAACGATTGACGGAAAGCCTGAATGACCAACTTGGATATTTCAAAGTGATCTATGACCTGGAAGGTTGCGGATGTAACGGAGTTATCGCTATTATCATTGTTGATGAACTTGCGGCTCTCGACGCGCAGATTGAAACCAATCTGGTTCCGTTCTATGTTGACCCGAAGCAGCAGCTAAACCTAGAACAACACATGAAGCTGGATACAGAAGAGAATTATCCTTCTTTCAAATTAAGCAGTGATTCTGGTGTGCTCAGCGCCAACGTTCGCGTTCGTGATACCCGTGCAGTAACTGCGGGAAACTCCGGTGGATCCGATGCTTGCATGTTGTAACACAGTTTCCAGCATACTTGAAGTAATCTAGTATTATCTCTCTTCACATCAAAAGCCGTTGCATCTAATGCAACGGCTTTTTTAACGTTCTTTTCCTTATATGCCTCTATCAGAGTTGCAAAAAAGACTCTATAAAAGATAAACTAAACATTTACACGAAACGGAGAGGACAGAAAGAACCTGAAGAAGCGAAGCGTTCGCCTAAAAGCTTTCTGTAAGAAAGCTGCATCGGAAGCATACGCTATCACAAGATTTTCACCATTATAAAATTGAATCAAAAAAATCAGGGGATAACAGCGATCGGAAGGTTGTTCTGTCATCGAAGTGGCAAGGTAAATATCCTCTAGTTAGATTTTATAGCAAACTTTGTTTACAACTCGGAAACAATTGGAGAACCTATGGATATAATCCTCTAGTATACTCGGTATATAGATTCATATATTCCGAGGAGGAACACACATCATGAAATCTTTCACTCGTAAATCCATCATATCTACAATTCTCGTAGGCTCTGTTGTAGCAGGTTCTGCTTTTACTACGTTTCCCATCACTTCAAGCCTGAATCCCATCGCGTCTGCGGCAAGCTCTAGCTTCACTCAATTTCTGCATGACAATGCACCTGGTCGTACGATCAAAACGATTAAAAATGTGGCAACTGTGACCAATGTGTCCAGTACAGTTGTACTTGTCAATAAAAAGAGAAATCTGCCTTCAACTTATACACCTCAAGATTTGGTTGTGCCTAATATTCCTTTTAGCTTCTCAGGCTCCAGTCCGAAGAAACAAATGCGTAAAGTGGCTGCAACAGCGCTAGAGAAACTATTTGCCGCTGCCAAAAAAGAAGGCATTGATATCAAAGCGGTGTCTGGCTATCGTTCTTATGCGACCCAGAAATCGATCTTTGACCGTAATGCCAGTATCAAAGGTGAAGCTGTTGCCAATAAAACAAGTGCTCGGCCAGGACAAAGCGAACATCAGACTGGTCTAGCTATGGATATCTCCAGCGCTTCGGCTGGTTATGATCTTCAGCAAAGCTTTGGCAACACCAAAGAAGGCAAATGGCTGAAAGCCAATGCCCACAAGTACGGTTTCATCATCCGTTATGGCAAAGATCAGGAGAAATTGACTGGTTACTCCTATGAGCCATGGCATGTACGTTATGTAGGGGTGTATATTGCTGGTGAGATTACCAACCAGAAACTTACGCTGGAGCAGTATTTGGAACGTGCCAAATAAGGCAGGTTTGAGCCCAAAGCCTAAACAGTTATTGGATTAGATAAAAGAAGCGTGACTATAGATAACATGACTGAAGGAGAAGATGGGGCCGCAACTGGCCCTCTTCTGCTTCAATTTTTCATTTACACACTTCATCATGTCCCAACGATTTTTCTGAAGACCAGTGGCAGTCTCTTCAGACCTTCTGTTCCAGCCCAAGAGCCTACTCCAGCCAGTATTGCATTTTGGCACAAATAAAGTGCGACATTGTACACGATGGGGCCTAGAATAATCTCCACTACTACAAAACGTTTTAACGTCGAAGATTGGATTACATATACCCGAAATTCATGAGGGTCATGTCCTCCCATATACCTTGCGATCAATGCTTTCATGAATCACCTCTAGTGTTTTATTTTAGCGTATGGCAGACAATCCTTGTCTTATTCTAAAATAATACTTACATAAAGTAACTAAGTGTGTTATAGTCAGTTTATAAATCATACATAAGCGAGGGAAACTACCATGAGTGAGTTGGAGAATCTGGTCAAAAACCGTAGATCGGCCGTTATTTTTGAAGAAGGAATTGAAATTTCGGATTCGGAACTGCAAGAAATGTTTGCCCTGAACAAATTTGCACCATCTGCCTTTAATCTGCAACACACGCACTATCTTGTGATTAAAGACGAGGAACAGAAAGAGAAAGTCTATGAAGCTTCCCAGCAATATAAGGTAAAAACAGCTTCTGCGGTCATCGTGGTACTGGGCGACGTCAACGCTCATCACCATATCCGCACGATTAACGAAGGCCTGCTGAACCTAGGCGCTCTTACTCCGTTCCAATACGAGCAGGAATCCCAAAGTGTCACCGAATTTTACGAATCTCGCGGCAGATTCTTCCAACGTGAGGATGCGATTCGCAATGCCAGCCTGTCTGCCATGCAATTGATGCTGATCGCTCAGGATCGCGGATGGGACACTTGTCCAATGATTGGCTTTGACTCGGAAGAACTGCAACGGAGTCTGGAAATCCCTAACCATTACGTACCGGTTATGCTGATCACCATCGGCAAAAAGTCGGAAGCCAAACAGCGCCCACGCGGTTACCGTAAACCGATTAACGAATATGTTAGCTTCAACAAAATGCACGCTGAATAACATATAATATAACAAATTATATAAGTTGAACTAACATTTACACTATAACGGAGAGGACAGAAAAAACCTGAAAAAGCGAAGCGTGCGCCTTTATCCCCGGATTTTCCCCTTTAGAAAAGGAATGGAATTAAAATCTGGGGATAACAGCGATTGGAAGGTTGTTCTGTCATCGTAGTGTCAGTGTAAATAATCTTTAGTTCAACACAGCAAAAAAGCCACGATCTCGTGGCTTTAATACGTTTCATAGATCAACGTATCCAACATGTGAAATTCATCGTCAAACTCCGCATATATGTACAGTCGACCAGCAGGTGTATCCCCCGCATCATAACCCAATCGGAAATATTGATCTCCCTGAAATTCTGCATCAGCCAAAATCAATGCATTGATATCTTCGTCCGGATGAGCCTCGGCAATGGTTTTAAGTGCCTGCTCACCTAGCATGTCCCACCGTTTCCACGTCTCTTCCATATATAGGGACAATATTTCCATCTCTGTCTTGGTTGAAACCTGTGCAGTGACTACCAGTTCTTTATCCTGAGTAAGTAAGCGCATCTGATAGTTGGACATCGAGACGTCATACTGAAACAACCCCATACCCGGAACTTCATGATTGGATTCAAACATTAGATTATCTGCATACTGCAGTCTTTCCAGCTTGGGATTAGCGCTATAATCCAACTCAGTTAATTTGTTCTCGGAACAGTACAACTCTTTTAGTTGCATGTTATGGCGAATATTCAGCTTGCTAATATGGTTGTTAAAACAACGGACACTCTCTAAAACCATATTTGAACGAAAATCCAACTGTTTGATATGGTTGTGGTTACAACGAAGTTCAATCAAGTTTGGACAACTTGTTACATCAAGTTCCAACATGTAATTGTTGGCGCAATCAAGTCGCCGCAGTTGCTTATTGTGTTCAAGTTCAAGTGAGAAAAGAGCGTTATAACTGCAACTAAGTTCCTCCAACTGCTCAAGGGGCTCCGAAGCCAGCTTCGACAACATATTCCAATGACACTCCACCGTTATAAGTTTGGAATTATGAGAAAGGTCTAATTTTCGAAGTCGATTAAAGCTGCAGTCCAGCACCTGCAATTCCGAATGGAGACTGAGGTCCAGTGTAAGAAGTTGATTCTCTCTGCAACGTAATATTCTCAGCTTGTGATTCTGAGCTAAATCCACACTTGTCAATTGATTATAGGCACAATCCAACTCTTGAAGATCCCTGAAATATTCAATTCCATCAAGATTGCTAATATTGTGATTGGAAAGTTGCAATATCTCAACCTCACAAACGTCACTCTCCTGAATGAAATCCCGCTGATCACAAAAACGTTCCAACACAACTTGCCTGAAACGTTCATCCGTGAAGGCATAAGTAATATCCATGTCTAACGCCTCCCCTCTCGTTTTGCTCTATTGGAACAGTCTTCCAACATATTATCACTATTCTATGAGTTTCGTCGCCGGGATTCAACAATTTCCTAAGCAAATTCTTTTATACCATGTTAGCATCCAACATGTAAGAGAAAACCATACAGAGAGGAAGATTTTCATGGAAATGGTTATCGAAAACCTCCCGTCATATCGTATCGCCTATGTTCGACAAGTTGGTCCTTACGGTCCAACCAATGCTCAAGCGATGAATACGCTGAAACAATGGGCGGACAAAAATCAATTGCTTCATGAATCAGCAACATTACTGGGTATACCCCAAGATGACCCAACTACCACACCGCCCGAGAAATGTAGATATGATGCCTGTATTGTCATCACTGAATCTGAACGTCTGGAAGATGAGTTTGTTGAGATTGGCGAGTTATCAGGCGGAGATTATCTCATCTGTAAGGTGAAGCACACCGCAGAAGATATTCAGCATGCATGGAATGTGATCATCCCTCATTTACAAACAAGTGGTTATCGGATGGACAACAAGCCGGTTATAGAACGATATCGTTGGGAACTGCTCAATCAGCATTATTGCGAGATATGTGTGCCTGTGAAACCTGTGTAACCCATGTTACGAGGAAACGAAAAAAGTGACTTCAAGTTGAAGTCACTTTTTTCGTTCAGTAATATTACTGCTACTATTTAAGTTGAACTAATCATTTACACGATAACGGAGAGGACAGAAAAAACCTGAAAAAGCGAAGCGTTCGCCTAAAAGCTTTCTGAAAGAAAGCTGCATCGGAAGCATACGCTATCCCCGGATTTTCCCCTTCGGAAAAGGGAATCAAAAAAATTCTGGGGATAACAGCGATTGGAAGGTTATTCTGTCATCGTAGTGTCAGTGTAAATAATCTTTAGTTCAACTTATATAACTAGATTAGAAATTAAAATGCCCAGTTGCCTTTACGGAATACCGGCTCGATTGTACCATCCTGTAACTCACCATCGATATCCAGTTCAGCGGAACCGATCATGAAATCAACGTGAGTCAAGCTCACATTGCACTCATGCTTCAGCAACTCTTCGTTCGACATGGTTGTGCCATCTTTCATGTTGAATGGATACGCACTTCCCACAGCCAAGTGGCAAGATGCATTCTCATCAATACCCGTATTGTAGAAAATGCGATTCAGATTGGAGATCGGAGAGTCATGTGGTACGAGTGCGACCTCACCCAGATAACGTGCACCTTCATCAGTAGCAAACAGGTTCTTCAGATGCTCTTCACCAGATGCTGCCGTAAACGCTACAACCTGTCCATCCTTGAATGTGATTCTCATCTGGTCTACCAGTTGCCCGTTCAGGTTCAAAGGCATGGTGCTGCTAACATACCCATTCACTCCGCTGCGCTTAGGCATGGTGAATACTTCTTCAGTCGGCATATTGGCGACCGTGTATACACCTTGTTTATTTTCGCTACCACCGCCACCCCAGATGTGGTTGTGGACCAATTCAATGTTCAAGTCTGTACCTGGCGCACGGTAGTGCAGGCTCTTATAGTTCTTTTTGTTCAACAAGTCTCCCATTGCAGTCAAGGTATTCAGGTGCTCTCTCCAATTTTGTACAGCGTCTCCGCCATCTACACGGTTCATTTTAAAGATGGTTTCCCACATCACGTTGATTCGGTCTTCTTCCGGGATGTCGGCAAATACTTTGTTCGCCCAAGCCTTGGTCGGGGCCTTGATCAGACACCAGCTAATTTCATGGTTGCGTGTGTATTTGGCATATCCGCGACGTGCGTGTGCAGCTGCCTTGGTAGCACGGGAAACGCTATCGGAGTCAATTCCGTTATACAGTTCAGGATCTGGAACTTTGATCGTCAGGGTAGCGCCGCCTGCTGCTGCAAAATTCTCCATCATATCCGCTTTCCAGGCTGGATAATAGTCGAAGCTGTCATTGGAACCATGTTCAAAACGACTGCGGGTAATGTTGTCGTCATCAAAGTCCACCTGTACATAGTTTGCACCAGCCGCATAGGCTTTTTGCACAATCAGACGTGTAAATTCAAGCGTTTCGATCGGTGCAGTAACGAGCAGATCCTGTCCTTTTTGAATATTCACGCCAACTTTAACAACAAGTTCTGCGTATTGTTCCAATGACTTTTCAAAGGTTTGTTCAAATTGACTCATAGTTGTATTCACTCCATTTTAATATATTAATGGCATCGGTTTGGAAATTGACTTCGGATCTGTTGAGTGGCCGTTACAGCGAAGGATCGTTCTTTAGATCGTCGTTGTCTCCAAATTTTCTTCATCGTATTTTCAAAGGTTAAAATTTGGAGACAAATACGACCGCTATCGCTTCTGCAGAATCGATTCCTTCTCTTTCATTACGCAGGCTTAATATCTAAAATTTCATTTATACAAAACGATTTAACCATTACGTTTTTCTTGTTCACGTAACTCGATCCGGCGGATTTTACCAGAGTTGGTCTTTGGCAGATCCGTAACGAATTCGATCTTACGTGGATATTTATAAGGTGCTGTAATTTCTTTGACGTGGTGTTGCAATTCACGCATCAGTTCTGGTGAAGCCAGTGAATCATCTCGCAGTACAACAAATGCTTTAACAATATTGCCACGGATCTCATCCGGACTTGCAACCACCGCGCATTCCTTCACGCTGGCGTGTTTCATGAGTGCTTCTTCCACTTCGAATGGTCCAATCGTGTAACCCGAACTGATGATGATATCGTCACTGCGCCCTTCAAACCAGAAGTAACCTTCTTCGTCTTTACGTGCACGGTCCCCTGTTACAAAATAATCGCCACGCTGATTCGCTTCCTTCCGTCCCTCATCCTGATAATAGGCACGGAACAAGGCCGGCATCTCTTTGTGTACCGCTATATCTCCTACTTCACCCGGAGGAACAAGTTGTCCCTCTTCGTCAATAATTTCAATCAAGCCAGGTGTAATCGACTGACCCATGGAACCAATACGTACAGGCGCATCTTTGAGACTGCCGATTAACAACGTGCTCTCAGTCTGTCCATATCCATCCCGAATGGTCAGGTCGAAGTGACGCTGGAAGATTTCAATAACTTCCTGGTTGAGCGGTTCACCTGCTGAAACTGCACTGCGCAGATGAGACAGGTCATAATGTCCAAGATCATCGGCTTTGGCCATCAACCGATATTCCGTTGGGGTACAGCAAAGGACATTAATCTGATGTTCCTGCATCAGTTCCAGGTAACGCTTGGGCTGGAATGATCCATTGTAGACCAAGCCAGTCGCGCCTCTTCCGAGTACCGACAGGAACGGGCTCCAGATCCATTTTTGCCAGCCAGGTGCAGCCGTTGCCCATACGGTATCTGAAGGTTGAATATCCAGCCATAATGAAGAAGCAATCCGCAGGTGGGCATATCCCCAACCGTGGCTATGTACAACTCCTTTGGGATTACCTGTTGTACCCGAAGTATAAGCAAGGATAGCCGTATCATCACGGTGTGTTTCCACCGCAGCCATCTCATCGGGTTGATTCTGCATTAACTGATGCACATTGACCCAACCTTCAGCAGGTACGCTAACTTCTCCATTCGGTGATGCCACGATGCGATGTGCCAGTGACGGCAGATCCGCGTCCATTTTTTCTACTTCTGAGGTCGTCTCGGACCATACAATAACAGCCCGCGCCTCAGAGTGACGCAGACGATATTCCAGATCTTTTGCCCGTAACATCTCGGAGGAAGGAATAACGGCAATCCCCAGTTTCAGACAAGCGATATAAATGACATAGGCAATAATACGGCGTGGTACCATGACCAACACCCGATCACCCTTCTCTAGTCCAAGTTCACGCAATCCTCCAGCAAGACGATTCGCCTGCTTGAATAAATCACCATACGTGATCTCTTCCAATTCTCGTTGATCGCTGAGCCATCTAAGTGCAATCCGGTCTGATGGATGATTCTCCATCTCGGATGTCAGGTTATAGCTTTCAGGCGAAATCCACTGTTCAAAGTTCAAATGGAGCCTCTCCTTCGTAGTTCAATTGTATAGCTTCTATATATTATACCCTAAATCCTAGGACCAGGTGCTATGAACTAGGTTCATTCTGAAAAAATAAACACAGGTCAATTAATGAACTATTATAATAGATCTTATCCTATAAAGAAAATGACATATACAAAATGGCGCCTTCCTGATTGATCAGGTAGGCGCCATTTCATTTCTTCATTTATATTACATTAATTTTACCTAACTACAATTTTCACAACAGCTATACTGTGTATGTTACCACGGATAATTACCCATTCCGTCCAAAATGCTTTCGATCTCATTCAACTCTTCCGTTGTCAGGTCAGGTGCGCTGAGCGCAGCTACATTTTCTTCAATCTGGGACACACGGCTTGCACCAATCAATGCAGAAGTTACACGGTTACCACGCAAAATCCAGTTCAGAGCCAGTTGGGAGATCGTCTGCCCTCTTCGCTCGGCAACTGCCTGAAGCGCATCGAACTTGGCAATCCGTTCGTCTGTGTATGCTTCTTTTTTCAAATTGCCTGTTGGATTGGCTCGTTCTGCCTTGATCTTGTCAACATATTTATTCGTCAGCTGACCGCGGCCGAGCGGACAGAATGCAATTGAACCTACGCCCTGCTCATCCAGTACGTCCTGCAAACTGTCTTCAATCCAACGATTGAGCATCGAGTAGTTTGGCTGATGAACCAGACATGGCGTACCCAGACGACGGAGAATGGTTACCGCTTCTTGCGTCTGTTCTGCATTATAATTGGACAAGCCCACATACAGTGCTTTACCCTGCCGCACGATGTGATCCAGCGCCGTCATCGTTTCTTCCAATGGCGTGTCCGGATCTGGACGGTGATGATAGAAAATGTCCACATAATCCAGTCCCATCCGACCAAGACTTTGATCCAGACTGGCAATCAGGTTTTTGCGGGAGCCCCACTCGCCGTAAGGTCCACTCCACATGTGATAGCCTGCCTTCGACGAGATAAGCAGTTCATCCCGATAAGGACGCAGATGTTTTTTGTAAATCACACCAAAGTTCTCTTCGGCTGATCCTGGAGGTGGACCATAGTTATTCGCCAGATCGAAATGGTTAATTCCGAGATCGAAGGCACGCAAAATCATCTCTTCCTGAATATCCAATGTACGGTTGCCACCAAAGTTCTGCCATAAACCCAGCGCAATTTGCGGCAGTCTGATTCCGGATTTGCCTGAACGCACATATTTCATCTCATCATATCGTTGTTCGCTCGCAGTATAGGGCATCGTTATTCTCACTTTCCTGTAAGGTTTGTTGAATTCCTTTTCATCTTAGACATTTTCCTGGATAAACGATATGGCATTTCGCTATAATCATATGGAAAAATGATTGTTATCTATATATACTATTGTTATATTCTTAATATTTTCAGATATGTAGTATGTTAAAATGCAAGATGAGACGAAATCGTACAGGAGTGAATACCCTTGATTACGTATATGTTCAAAAACAATCATTTTCAGGAGCTTCAGCTCCTTCATTATGGCACGGAAGCCTGTACACCAGGTCACCACTTTGGCCCTGCCATGCGAGACTATTATAAAATTCATTATATTTTGAATGGCAAAGGCACCTTCGAAGTTGGTGGCAAAACGTATACCCTGCACAAAGGACAAGGATTTCTGATCGTTCCGCATTCCGTCGTGCATTACGAAGCAGATCAGGATGATCCATGGGAATACAGCTGGGTTGCTTTTCAAGGCAGCAATAGTTCTTCCTTTTTACAGCAAGCATGTCTGTCCGAGCATCACCCGATTTTTGAGTTGGGTAATGAGGATGACGAGATGCGATCCTGCCTGCACCGAATGATCAATTCCCGCAATACCCACAAAGGCTGGGAGATTAGCATGACTGGTTTGCTGTATCAATTCTTCTCTATTTTGATTGATCAGGCTAATTCAGAGCATCTTCAACCCATGCAGGATTATTCGAAGGAAACGTATGTAACGCAGGTAATGGACTTCATTGAAATGAACTATGCCAATGCCATTACCGTTCAGTCCATCGCGGCCCATGTCGGTTTGCAGCGCAGTTATCTGTGCTCTCTGTTCAAGGACCAGATGGGAAGCAGTATTCAGTCTTATCTGGTCCATTATCGGATGCGCAGGGCAGCCGAACTAACGCTTGATCCCGGTCTGACCATTGGTGATATTGCCCGTTCTGTGGGCTATACGGATCAATTGCTTTTCTCCAAAATGTTCAAAAAAGTGATGGGCGAAGCGCCCACCTATTATCGCAAACATAAAACAACACCCTCCCAGTTAAGTTGTTAATTGGGAAGGTGCTGTTTGTGCCAATCGTTTATCCTTACAGTCGTGATTCCTTACATTCTTTTCATTTGTTTATACCATCTCCGGCATGGATATGCCAACAACTTGCACTTTGATTTCATTGACCATGACGCCGGCTAATTGTTCTACAGCCTGTTGAACATTATGTTGAAGTTCACGGCAAACCTCGTGCATCTTGTTGCCATATTGAATATTAATTCGCAGCTGGATGGTTGCCTGATCGTCTTTGACGTGTACGTCAATCCCTTTTTGCAGACTCTTGCCGCTGATACTCTTGGCAATCCCTTCAGTCAGTCCAACGGACATGGAGGATACGCCAGCCGTTGATTGAGCGGCCATCCCCACGATCTTGGATAACACATCGTTCGAGATGTGAATGGTACCCATTTGAACAGATTGAGGTGCGATATATTCAGGTTCGTTGTATTGTTTTTCGATAATTTCAGACATGTGCTCCACTCCTTCGAATAATTAAATTCTATGCATTCTGCCATTTGTCCTTGAAGAACATGTTATAGATTCGAACCAAAAGAATTTTAACGATCATATAAACCGGGATAATAATCAGGATGGCAATAATTCCACCCAAGTCCCCTGCACCTAATACCAAAATGATGGTCGTGAGCGGGTGAATATCGAGCTTTTTGCCGAATACGTACGGTGCAACCAGGTTGTCCTGAATCTGCTGAGCGACAAGAATAATAATCAGGGACCAGATGGCAACCGATGGTGAGACCACTAGACCCATGATCACAATAGGCACGGACGACACAATCGCTCCGATAAACGGAACAAAGTTCATAATAACCGCGATCACCGTGAGCAGTAATGCGTACGGCAGTCCAATGATGAGGAAACCGATATACATCAGTACACCCAGTGCCAGATTGACCAAAACTCTTCCCACAATAAAACCACTCAGCGCCTGATCAATCTCAATTACGACTTCACGGCTGTCATTTTGGAAACGTTTTGGAGCGATATGTGCCAATTTACGTCCAAATTTCTCGCCTTGTAACAGCATATAGAACAAAAGGATTGGTAGTGTAAACAAGATGATCGCAAAACTGGAAACAAGTGAGAAAAATCCACTTACATAGTTAGTTACAAAGTTAAATCCTTTGTTGATATACTCCGTGATCTGGGAGAAAGGTGTCGAGCCCTCAGGGAACAAGGCCTGAATGGCACCATTCTGCTCCAGCTCTCTCAGCTGTTCACTTAATGAATTGATCAGATTCGGCGCGTTATCAACCAGATTGATCAGTTGCTCACGTAACGATGGCCATAACCCAATGATGAAGAACACTCCCAGAATAGCAATAACCAGATAGATTAGCAAAATACTTAGCGTGCGATTTATTTTCTTTTTCTCCATATAATTCACAAGCGGTCGAAGCAGATAATAAAAGAACACCGACAACATCATCGGCACGGTAATGACCGTGATCATGGTGACGAGCGGCTGAAAGATGAAGCTCACACGTGATAATAAATAGATATTAACCAATATCAGCGCCAGTGCAATACTGAACCGGACAAACGTATTTACTTTGAACAAAATATTTCCCTCCACATGGACATTTCTTCTCTTGTTTAATTTGGAATCTCAATGGTAAACACGGTGGTCTCTCGCCCACGCCGGGAAAGGATCAGCCGTCCGCCCATTTTCTCCGTATTACGTCGTGCGATGGACAAACCAAGTCCGGTGCCTCCGGTCGCTGTCCGCGCCTCATCCCCTCGTACAAACGGGTCAAAGATCGTTGACCATAGTTCTTGAGGTATGCCGACTCCGTTATCTGCCACCTCTATCACCACATGGGTATGAAGCGGAATGAGTTCGACGCGCAGTTCGGTCCCGATTGGATTATAAGACAGAGCATTGGTAATCAGATTCTGGATGACTCTGGATAACAGCTCCGGATCGTACCTCGCGTAGATCACCTCATCAGGAACAAGGACATGAAGGACAAACTGTTTCTGTTCAATCTCCCCATAGGTATCTGCCATAATCTCGCGCAGGAATTCTCCAATCTCTCTTCTCTGAATATGCATGCGAAAATCGGGCGAATCCACCTTAAGCAACTCCAGCATATTCTGTATCATGCGTGCAACTTGAACAGATTTGTTATAGATGTATCCCAGATATCTTTGCTGCCTGTCCTTGTCCTCTCCACGTCCTTCCACCAGAGCCTGAGCGTACCCCTGTATGGATGTTATCGGTGTCTTCAGATCATGTGATAAATCTACAATCAGTCGCTGCTTGCTCTCTTCGGCGTAACGCTTCTCCGCAGAGGTGTTCTCAATGACATCCGCCATGTAGTTGAAGGTCTCACCTATCTGAACAAATTCCCTCTCGGCTGAGATCGACATCCGCGTACTATAATTCCCCTGTATCATCTGCGTAAGACCCGAGGAGAGGATGCTGAGTGGTTTTTTGATTCTCCGTGCGACCCAGTAGCTGTAGACAAAGATCAACAATAAAACCAAACCGATGCCAATCATAATGTAAAAGGATAATGGATGTTTCAGATTGGTAATCAACTGATTATCATTTATTCGCACGCTGACCAGATCACGCGGGATTTTGAGCAGTACATACGCTGCCGCTCCTTCTGTCGAGAGAGGAGTGATCGAATAATAGTATTCCTGGTCACTCCGATTTTCCAGTCCATCATACAGATCGGCTTCACTGTATTGGGTGAACGCATCTTGCTTGTCTCCCACATGACGAATGACATTGCGATTCGCATCCAGAATCTCAATCCAGCCACCGCTGTCCTTGAGACGTTGAATCTCTGTGTCTTTGCCTTTCGACACCGAACCTCCACCGGAGTAAAATTCGTTCTCCAGCTCTTCCACATACACGTGGGCTTCAACATTCAGATCGGGATCAACTACCTGATCCGAAATGCGAAAATCCACGACATCCAGTGAAACCATAAGGTACACAATCAATACCAGTAACAGCAAAAAGAAGTTGAACAGCAAGAAATCCAGTGTCAGGGATGTCTGCAGCAGTCGCTTTTCTCTAGCTTTCCATGGGCGCTTCAATTTTGTATCCCAGTCCCCTTATCGTTTTGAGATATTCCGGTTGTCTGGAGTCACGCTCGATCTTCTCCCGAATGTTGCTGATATGTACCATAATCGTGCTGTCCTCGTGCGCATAATAATCGCCCCAGACCGCTTCGTATATTTTTTTACGGGTGAACACTCGGCCAGGTTGATCAAGCAACAATTCCATAATTTTATACTCTGTAGAGGTTAATGTTACAGGACTTCCTGAACGAAAAAGGATACATTGGGATCGATCCAGCATCAGATCACCTAAAACCAGATTCTGTTCTTTCGCTGCGGGGATCTCCGTTGCATCAAAATGATTGACTCTTCTGAGCAACGCCTCTACTCTGGCGACAATCTCAAGCGGGTTGAATGGCTTCGCGATATAATCATCTGCCCCAAGTCCCAATCCAAGGATTTTATCGTGATCCTGACTTTTAGCAGATAGGAACAGTACAGGCATGTGATATGTGGCTCTGATCTGTTTGATCAACTGCAATCCATCCATTACAGGCATCATGATGTCCAGTATGACCAGATCGATCTGTGTTGAACGTATGCATTGTAATGCCTCGGCTCCATTCACCGCAGTCTTAATGGTATAGTCCTTCTCCAGATATAGTTGAAGCAGTTCAACAATCTCTGGTTCGTCATCTGCAATCAATACGGTGTATCTCATGTTATTCCTCTCATTTCCTATACTCTATGCCTATCTCTACATTATTACTATATACTACGTCTCTTAATTCAACCTAAATCATTTCTAAAGATAATCTAAATAAATAGAAATAGAGCCCTGGCTCAGGCCAAGGCATTAACTAAAATAGGGCTGTTTTCAGCCTACATTCAAGCTTTTCGTTCTTCATTCAGGCTTTTCAATCTTCATTCGGAGCATTTGTATTAGATCATCAGATCAGTCCTTAAGCGAACGTAGCCACGGCTCCACTTTTCCGAATAAACGTTCCTTGTCATACTGCACATATTGGTTCGCCCGATTGCGCACAGGATCACCCGCGTAGAAACGTTCATACAGATCATGCCTTGCTCCGAGTGGACTTCCGGTCAGCTCCCATGCGAGTTGAAAGAGTCGAATCTTCTCCGGGGCTTGCATCGTTACTCCACCAAGATATTTGCCAATCATGGAACCCATCATTTCATTCATTTCAAACGTACCCGAAGGAATCTGAATCAGACCACCCGCAGCAATGGTCTTCAAAATCTCCACCGCGCGGGGATAATAGCGATTGCCCAGATTACGTGCGGTTTCAATATATTTGAATTCCGGCAGCCAGTTGCCCAATGCGTCCGGCTTGGACTGTGCTTCAGCAGCAATAATCAGTCCCTCGATGGTTTGCATCTGACTGATCAGCTCTCCAAGTTGTTCCTGCACATTCAGGAAAGAGTCCACCCCGATCTCCTTGGCAATGGATGAGGTCACGGCTGTAATGAACTCCAGTTTCGAGTGTAATCGAATGACACTCTGATGATAGGCCAGACTGGCAGAAGCTGTATTGCAGCGAATCTGCCATACGGCTTCTGGGTTATTGTGCAGTAATACACGTTCCCAGGGCACAAATACATCGTCAAAAAATAATACAGCATCCATCTCATCATACTGCGCACTGAGTGGATGTGATTTATCTGTATCTTTTGTGGCAAAAGATTCACGACACATCATGTGCAAGCCCGGACTGTCCGCGGCTACGATTACCATATGGGCCAGCTCTGGCAGGTGGCCTGGAATTCGTTGAACGGGATAAGCAATGATATCATCCGTATAAGGCGCTGCTGTTGCCACCATTTTGGCCCCGCGTATCACAACGCCCTCCGTATTCCTTTTGACAATTCGCAGCATGGCATCCTCATCTTCTCCAACAGGCAAGGAACGATTAATCTGTGGGTCCCGCTGGACAATTGTCAGGAATGCATCGTTTCGTTTGGCTTGGGCAAAATAATCCGATATTTTGTCTGCAAATGCCGGGTCATGCGCTGTCATCTCATGTCGTGTTGCATACCAACCCGTCAGCCTGGATCGGGCATAATCAGACAATCGGCTCATCACCCCATACGTCCGATCGGCCCACAGCCGAAAAGCATCCGCCCTGCTCTTCACGTCAGGAACTGAACGAGGCACAAGAAAAGAGCGATGCACGTAACTTCCCGTCTGTTCGTCCCAATAGGCCACGGTTTCCCTTGTCTCCGGGTCATCCACCAGATTGAACAAACCTTCTATGGTTTGAAGTGTTCCCTGAAAGGCCTGATGCCCAGTTACCTGGATACGCTCTCCGTCCAGCCATACATTCCGCTCATCATTCAAACGTTGAATGTAAGCTTGTCCACGAGACATCGTGATACTCATGATATGTCCTCCCTCTCAGGCACCGGCCTGACATTTCTGTAACTCCATCCTTCTAACTGCTTGAGAAACTATGTAATGATACATTCTGTATCTAATGAAATAGTACTGTGCCTTAGCTAGAAAAGTCAACAGACACCGAGCGATGAGTCCGGTGTCTGTTGGGCCATGCTATTTTAGACTAATTTGGAATACATGTGACGCAGATACCGCCAGCGCACGAGTGCAAAATACAAAATCTGCATGGAAGCAAACACCAAGAAGATGCGCAGGCTGTATCCAAAGACCGAGAAATCAACTAGTTGCTGCAACGCCACAAAAGCAACCGAACTGTGGATGACCGCCACCAGAATCGGCAGGAAGAACATAAGCAATAGCTGCCTTGTTACGATCTTACGGAGTTCGGGACGACTCAGTCCCATTTTGCCAATCATGCGATACTGCGCTTCATCCCGTTCTAGATCTGCGTAAAGTCTGAAATACGTGAAACTTGCTGCAAAGGTGAAGAAAACAATGCCGATCAGACCGCTCAAAATTAGAATGATGCCATTGGTCTGCTTGGAATTAAGCCAATCCACCACAAGCGCGCTGACCTCGTAATAACCTTTTTCGGAATGATCATCTTGAATGGATTTGATCAATTCAGGAGCAAAGCTGCGTGTACCCATCCAATCTTTCACGATAAATTGTATCGTTCGCATCGAATAGAACCCTTCAGGCATGCCAACTTCTTCGTTGTACGCAGGTCTCATCTTATTAAACAGTTCGTCGGTTACGACGTAAAGATAAATTTCATATTGAAAAGGAATCACAATCTCGGTACCAGGTGTCGATAGCTGGACAGGCACGCGCTGATTATCAACCTCCAGATTGACCTTTCCTCCCGAGACTCCTTGTTCAACCTGTTCACGGTACTCCTTGCGCATCGCCAAATTACTTGGTGTCATAAATGACTCATCGATCTGTTTCAACGTACGTTCTTCATACCCGAGTGCCTTCGCAAGACGGTTATAATCACTCAGTTTGATAATCTTCCCATTATTATTTTCACCTATAGGAGCATAACTGCCCTTCACGTAGGGAACTTGATGATCAATCAACGTTTCTTCAATCTGCCGAATATGTCGCTCGGAGTTGGGAGTATCCCAGTTATTCATATAACTGAATGCGTATGGATTCGACATGGACGACAACCCCGGGTCAGCAATAGCAAGCATGGTGCCAATTCCCGTAAATGAAGAAGCTGAAATGATACTTACCATGAAAAACATGATGGCGTTATCTTTCATTCGATAGGTAAGTTCAGATAGGAAGAGCAGATTGGTTTTACGGAAAAACAACCTTGGATTTCTTTTCAGTGCCCGAATGATGTATACACTGAGCTGTGTGAACAGAAAGTACGTACCTGCAATAACAACCACGACACTTGCAAGTAATAACGGAAAGGAGAAGCTTATCCATACAAAAGTGAATACTCCTGCATAACCCCCGCCAATTAACAATACCGATAACAAGGCGAGCAGACGTGATGCTTTGGGTTCCGGTTTCGGTTTTTCCTCTGATTTCACAAGGTCAATGAGAGTTCCTTTGCGGATGAGCAAGGATGATGACATCGCGATTACAACAAACAGCAGCAGAAATGCACCTGCCGTCAGGGCAATGCTTTTTAGCGGGAAATAGAATCGAAGGCTGTTCTCAACAGCCAGCATGGAGCCACAGATCAGCAGAATCAATTTGCCGAAAATAATTCCGAGTCCGATCCCGGTAATGATGGAAGCTAATCCGATACACATGTTCTCCATAAACAGAAGCCGGTTCATCTGTTTACGTGTCATGCCAATGATCAGGAAAATACCAAATTCCTTCTTGCGTGTCTTCAGGAATGAACCAACGGAATAGAGCAGGAACAGGAATGAAAAGATGAATATAATGATCTCTGCAATCATAAACCCCTGATTCGCAAGCAACGTAACCGTCCCACTTGATCCCTTTAACCCTGCTTTCAAATCAGGATGGAACAGGAGCAATGCGTAAGTAAAAAAGATCATAACAGAAAATGTACTGCTCAGAAAATGAGCCAGATAAATTCGTTTGTTGCGAACAACGTTATTAATGGCGAACTGGCGAAAATTCATGTCCTGAACCTCCCATTAGGGATAATACATTAATAATCTTCTGGTAAAAGGCTGCGCGATTATCGCCGTAGTGAATTTCATTATACAGTTTGCCATCCTTGATAAAGACAACCCGACTGCAATAACTTGCTGCTACAGCATCATGAGTGACCAGCAGCATCGTAGCCTGATCCTCCTGATTGCGAGTTTCGAGAATCTCCATGACATCTCTTGCCGCCTTCGAATCCAGGTTGCCTGTTGGCTCATCGGCCAGAATCAGCTTCGGGGAATGGATAAGCGCTCTGGCAACGGCCGTACGTTGTGCCTGTCCTCCTGATATCTCATATGTCCGTTTGTTCAGAATACCCTCGATCCCCAGCTTGCTTGCCAGCTGTTCAACACGAGTGTTCATCTCTGCTAGCGAAACACCGTCAAGAGTCAGTGGCAGCACAATGTTTTCCTTGACTGTCAGTGTATTTAACAGATTGAATGATTGAAAAACAAATCCAAGTTCTTTGCGCCGGAACAGCGCGAGTTCGTCCTGATCCAATTCAAACGGATTCTTCCCTGCAATCCGCAGTTCGCCTGATGTTGGGTGATCAATGGTTGAGATCATGTTCAGCAGTGTTGTTTTGCCACTACCCGATGGTCCCATGATGCCAACAAACTCACCTTCCTGAATACTGAGGTCAATACCTGATAACGCTTCATAAGATACGATGCCTTTGTAGATTTTACTGATCTGTTTCACAGAACAAATCTCCATGGTTACAACTCCTTAGTGATATATGAATTCAAAATCAAGTTACTTTCATGCTGTGTGCATGCGTATTGTGCGTGGCCTTTCCTGTACTCTTATGACTATAGTCTATCGAAGTTTCGGCCATTCTCCTATGGTTTAACCTTTCATCAACATGACAATGTTGTAAGGTTGCATCATGAAAATCAAAAAGACGCCTTCGCCTCGATCAGGCAATAGACGTCTATACTTACACCTTACACTTACACTGTAATTCATACTCCACTCATACTTCTTTAATAATACACACACCTTACGTCCCCATCTTATCTTCAACCTGTCACTTCAAGAGTTGAATGTAATTCGGACAGTCGTTCCTTCGCGGTACACAGATTCAAGATCAATCCGATGATTCATCCGTGTTAACACTTCTTTGGCAATATACAGCCCCATGCCTGTGGACTCTTTGAAATGCCGCCCGTTCTCCCCGGTGAAGAAAGGTTGGAATACCCGGTTTAGATCAGACTTCGGAATCCCGATGCCCTGATCCTGCACTTCCAACATGATAGAGCGTTCCGCTTCATATGCACGCACATAGATCTTCTGCCCGTTGCCCGCGGAGTACTTGATTGCGTTCGACAGTAACTGTACCAGGACAAACCGAATCCACTTGGCATCGGATTGTACAACCAACGAAGGTTCTATATGCATCTCTGGATAGACGTGATTGCGAATAAAGAATCGCTTGAGTTCATGGATCGCTTCTCCCCCAGCGGTCTTCAGTATCACAGGTTCCACACTGAAATCTTGCTCGAAGGTATCCAACCGGGCCACATACAGCACAGTCTCCAAACCTCGCCTCATCTGGTCCGCTTCCTCCCGAATGCTTATGAACCGAGGATCGTCATCTTCCTGGCCTTCCACGGTCAACTCAATGACGGATAACGGTGTCTTCATCTGATGGACCCACTGGTTCATGAATGTCAGATATTCTTGCTGCCGTTGTTCCAGCCGATGAAGATGAGCATGGTACTGTCCGTATTGAGAATCCAGCAGCTTTTCCAGCGCCAGTGATAAAGGACTTGTTTCGTTCAATGGTACAAATTCCTTCAGCGAATCCATCGATCGTGACATCCGGGTATAAAAGGAGCGATGTGAATAATAACGATACACCAAATATCCGATGTATAAAAATAATCCCAACGCTACGGCATAAGCAGCCGTGACCCAATCGTTGTAACCGTCATACCAGAACACTGCAACAACGGTGAACAAGATGGCAACAACCCAGCACGTTAAAGCGAGATGTTCTCGTAAAAACAATCTCATGATGATGAAGAGGCCTTCCAGGTATTGTTCAATCGGTAACCCGAACCTCTGACCGTTTCAAGTGCATCCGTAATACCAAGTTCGGCTAATCGTTTACGCACCCGAGTAACGTTAACGCTGAGTGTGTTGTCATCCACAAACGAGTCATCCCACAGCTTCTCCAAGATAGTCTCTCTGCTCACCAGCTTGGGACTGCGGCGCAGCAACGTTTCCAGCAGAATCGTTTCCTTCTTTGTCAGCTGTACTTTGCGATCACCAAGCTGAATCTCCAGTCTTTCCAAGTACACGACCAAGCCGTCCAGTTCCACCTTGCGTTCTTCATCACGTGCAGCATAGTCCCCATATACCCGGCGCAGCTGACTGCGAATTTTCGCTATCACAATCTCATGCTCAAATGGCTTCGTGATATAATCATCCGCCCCGTTCTCCAGTGCCATGACCTGATCCATCTTCCCACTCCGCGCGGAGATAAACAAAATGGGGCATGTGGAAAGCGTACGAATCTGGCGGCACCAATAGAAACCATCGTAACTGGGCAAGTTGATATCCAGAAGTACCACATGTGGCTGTACCTGCTCAAACTGTTGCACAATCATCTCAAAATCCTCGACCAGAACGGCCCGGTCTCCATAACGCTCAATATGAGATTTCAATAATCCCGCAATCTTGGGATCGTCTTCTATTATCATAATGGTATACATTATTGGATCTCACCTCTGGCAAAATCATAACACAGGATTTATTATCTAGCATCGATTTGCTTACGCCAATCCACAATATCTGCATTCAATTGCTTCAGGTCTCCGGAAGCTTTCTGATCATCAGATAACTTGTATTGTTGCTTCAATGCCAGGATACGATATACACTTTCATCAATTCGGGACTCGGTGATTTTGCCTGACTTCACTGCACTTATTAGCGTATCAAAAATCGTCTTGGCACTCTCATAACTGTGAGCGACCAACAGAATGTCACTTCCTGCTTTAACAGTTGCCAAGGCAGCTTCATCCAGCTTGTAGTTCTTCGCGATTGCACCCATACTCAGGTCATCTGTGATGACTACACCGTCATAATTGAACTTTCCACGCAGATGTTCACCAATAATGACATCCGATAAGGAGGCTGGATGATCCGGGTCCAGCTTCGGGAACAAAATGTGTGCAACCATGACCGCCTCTACCTGCTCCTTCACTGCGGCCTGGAATGGAATCCATTCAAGCTTGGCCAGTTGTTTTTCCGTTTTATTCACGACAGGAAGATCAAGATGGGAATCCACAGACGTATCACCATGACCCGGAAAATGTTTCACTACCGGAATAATGCCTTCACTACGTAGTCCCTTCATCTCTGCAATCCCCATACGTGACACCAGTTCTGCCGAGCTGCCGAATGAACGATCTCCAATCACCGGGTTCTTCGGGTTACTATTCACATCCAGCACAGGAGCAAAGTCCACATTAAACCCCGCAAGCTGAACTTGTCTGGCCAGCAATTCGCCCATCGTTTCAGCAAGCGCATTATCTTTCGTCTCGCCTACTTTTCTACTGGAAGGAATGGATTCCACCGTGTCCGGCATTCGACTGACTTTGCCGCCCTCCTGATCTACGCTCATGAAGATCGGTACCGGGTTGGACTGATTTACTTCCTTGATGGATTGTACAAACTTGGCTGTTCCCTCAAGTGTCGATACATTGTTGGCATAGAAAATAATGCCCCCTACCTTTTGATCCGTAATCATCTGTTTGGTTTGATTATCCAACGTTGTCCCTTGAACACCGGCCAGTATCATCTGTCCAATCTTCTCTTCTAACGTTAATGAACTGAGTTGCTCCTGCACCGGATCGACTTCTTCTTGCGGTTCCTCTTGCACTTCTTCCTGCGGTGGAACGGTATTCTGCTCCGGCGATGAGGAAGATTGCCCTGAGTTGGAGCCAGCGTTGGAGCCAGTATTTGAGTCCGTTGCGGAGGAAGGTTTCTGTGCCTGGCCACATGCCGATAAAAGCAGAACGATTCCCAGCAGCAGACACAGCACCTGCAGTGGTATTCTTCGTTTATTGTTCGAGTTGTACCTATAGTTGTGCAAGGATATTCATCCTCCTTATGTAATGTCGTCTTGGTAATCTAAAGGTTCAGGCCTAACCTTATCACAAGGTGAATGATTTTCAAAATGAGCGCTTCTGAGGATTGAATCGTTGTGCTGACATATATGCAGCAAAAAAAATGGTTGCTATAGAACCTGAGATGTGGAACTTAATGGTGTTGTGACTAGGCGCGTGTGGGATGTATGTGGAGAATAAAAAGGATTAACGGTGCAGGAAATGATTTTCTATTGTGAATTTTTCATATGTTGAAATTATTAGTATAGGCAGATCAAAAAGCCGCCCAAAGGCGGCCTATTTGTTCGTTCTTGTTTTAATTTCGTTGTAAATTGTTGCTGTTTAACGTTGATTCACCTTGCACCAAACGTTCTTAGGCTTCTATTAATGGAGTGTTTGCAACACTTCCGTTGTAAATGGAATGATTTCGGATATGCGACCTTCACGAACTTTGGCAGGCCATTCGGAATCACTAAGCAGAACACGACCCAAGGCGATCAGGTCAAATTCATTGTTCTCCAGCTTCTCATTTAATAGATCCAAGTGGGCATCCCCTGTTCCCTGGTTCTCGGTTGCTCTGTCTACAAATTCAGCTTCAAGTCCTACCGATCCAACCGAAATGGCTGGTTTGCCAGTGATTTTCTGCGTCCAACCCGCAAGGTTCAGCTCAGATCCTTCGAATTCAGACAACCAGAACCGGCGTGTAGAGCAATGGAATATATCTACGCCAGCAGCACTGAGTGGGGCCAGGAATTGCTCCAATTGTTCTGGCGTCTCCACCAGACGTGCCTCATAATTCCCCATCTTCCATTGGGAGAACCGGAGCACAATTGGGAAATCAGGACCAACCGCCGCACGACAAGCTTCAATCACTTCAACCGCAAATTGGGTTCGACGTACCAAATCACCACCATAATTGTCGGTCCGTCGATTCGTCTGCTCCCAGAAGAATTGGTCAATCAGGTATCCATGGGCTCCGTGCAGTTCAATGCCGTCAAACCCGATTCGCTGTGCATCCGCTGCCGCTTGGGCAAATGCCTGTACAAGACCTTGAATCTCCTCTTCCGTTAATGGTTCACGTGATGGTTCACCTGCCATGCTAACCCCTGACGGACTTACAGGCTCAGCTTCTGCGTTAGGCAAGTCACCGGAACGACGTGCTGTACCCACATGCCACAATTGTGGCATGATTTTGCCACCCGCTTCATGTACTGCTTTCACAACATTAGCCCATCCTTGCAACGAATCTTCTCCATGGAATAATGGAATACTCGCTCCACTAACCGAAGATGGATGATTAATGCCTGTACCTTCTGTTATGATGAGTCCCACTCCACCTGCTGCTCTGCGACGATAGTATTCAGCAACTTCTGGTCCAGGTACGCCCTCTGGTGAGAATCCGCGAGTCATGGGTGCCATAACGATTCGATTAGACAATGTTAGCTTGTCCGAGGTGAAAGGTTTGAATAAAGCTGAAGGTACGTTCATAAGTACATTGCTCCTTTGCAATTGGAAGTATGGAACTCCGCATCCACATGAAATGCGACATGCTTTTGTATATTTTAACACGTGTAATCCAGTTGACTGGTTTAGGATTATTTCTCTATCCATTTTATAGTTTCTTAATTTTATTTACAAATTTTCGAAGTTGGGCGTTCAAAGTAATCTTATAGAAAAAAAGAAAGCTACCTTACGGCAGCCTCTGTTTGATCACACTACGGAAGCAGTCTGACATATACTCTACTACATCTTAAAGTATTTCCCCGTCACCAATAATGTGGATGTAGCATAGTATATAATCCATAATCTTCCTTCCAATTTAATTAGCATTCACGGGGATATCACTCCGGTTCACTCGAAGCAATTTCCCTGATGAAGTCGATAACACATCCGGATCAGTACCCAGACCAAAGTAGAAGTCACCCTCGTTCTCTTCGAAAGACTTGGCATAGGTGTCCTGGTTAAAACGTAAAATCTCATTCCATGTGGTCAGATCCGTGGATTGGTAGACCCGATTGATATACAGATTGGCACTTTGGCGAGTGTACGTAAGCACATACACCTTGCCATCACGCAACAGCACATCGGTTGGGAGCGCCTTGGCATCCGGGAAATTAACTCGCCTTGCCTGATTGATGTCGGTCATGACATTCAAAGATTTGGGCAGCAGCTGCCCATCATTGAACACGCCTCCCGCTATATAGAGCAACTTGTTGTTAAAGTTAACATTTTTGCCTATTTTATTATAAGGAATTGTGCCCGTTTGATAGCTTAGTCCAGGCAGCATTTTGCTACCATAGATGACAACATCCCGTTTCTCAAGCTTTTCGTTAATCTCCAGAATATTGGTTCTGTCATTCCATATTTTATTGGCAGGATACATCATGCCAGATGCATATAACTTGCCATTAAGATGGAACATGGTATAAGCCCGGAAACCAAACGTATTAATGGTCGCATATTTCTGCCAAGTTTCACCTTCATTATGAGAGATTAATATCGTTGGTTTGGAATCTGTCCCCAACGCGGCAAACATCTTGCCCTGATACGATGCCAGATCGTATACGTGTACACCCAGCGGCAGATTGCGATATTTGGTCCACACCTCTCCATCCAGACGATAGAAGTTACCCAGTTCCCACTTTTCACTATCAGAATCATTGCCAGGAATATATAACTTGTCGTTTAGTACTCTGTAGATATCAATCTGTTCCTCATCCACATACATCTTCGTTGATGGCAAGATGCCCGGGTTGCTGTTCGTCACCGACTGGGTCTTGAATTTTGCATTCGCTGTATCATAATAAATAACTGGAATAGGGCCTGAATTAGGAGCTACGCCCAGATTGCTGCTATTTCCGTGGCCCAAATATATCTTGCCGTTGTACAGTTGCATGTCCCAAACGTTATTAGCATATGGTGTTTTGGTAAAAGGTCTGCCTAGCAGTTCGATCTTCGATGTTACATCCGCTGAACTGATCGGTGCATTCGACACCTTGGCAAGCCCACGTTCCGTCGCAGGGGGTTGACTCGTTGACGTGGTATTTTTCGGCTTGGAGTTCCCCATAAGCATCCAGCTCATTCCTGCGACAATGGTCAAAATTACGGCTGTCCATTTTGTATGTCTCTGCATGTCCGCTTCCTCCTTCATTTTTTCATCATTATTACCTTCACACCAAGATGATACAAATTGTATCTTTTTATACTATGTAATTCGACCCGTACATGCAACAAATTCCGCCCTATTTATACAAAAAAAGTAGACAATCACATCTGTTGATGTGCTGTCTACTTGTTCATACTATCTGTGATTTCTATTCAGCTTTCACCAAAATCTTAACCTGATTTTTCTCTTTCAACAGTGCTTCAAATCCATGCTCTACTACTTCATCCAACGAAATTCGTTTGGTCACCAGCTTGTCAGCCGGGAAGAAACCTTTATCCATCAGACTGATCACCGCCGGGAACACATCGCGATAACCAATAATGCCATTAACTGTACGTTCTTTCATAACAATAGAGTTCGGGTGAATCGGTGCTTCCTGTTCAAAAATGCTGACGATCATCAACTCTCCACCAATACATGTCGAATCAATAGCTTGTTGCAGAACACGTGGAACACCGGTTACTTCATAGGCTACGTTAACGCCGCCTTGTGTACGTTGATGGATCTCTTCCACGACATTAAACTGCATTGGATCAATCACAATAGCACCGAGCTCTTCGGCTTTTGCTTTCCGTTCATCCGATAACTCCACCACATAAATATCTGACGCTCCTGAAGCTTTAAGCGCTTCAATGACCAGTAGTCCGATTGGGCCTGCACCAAACACGGCTGCCGTATCTCCCACTTTCAGCTTGCTTTGACGCACAGCGTGAAGTGCTACAGCTGAAGGTTCAACCAACGCCCCTTGCTCATACGAAATTGAATCTGGAATGGCATGTACCATGTTTTCTGCAGCAGTTACATACTCGGAGAATCCTCCTCCGCCTCCAGCGAGTCCAAGGAAACCCATCTGATCGCACAGATTGTATCTGCCCTGTTTACAAGCTTCGCAGTGTCCACATGCATAGATGGGTTCTACCACAACACGATCGCCTGCCTTGAAACGTGTAACACCTTCCCCTACTTCAACCACCTGTCCTGAGAATTCATGCCCCATAACTATAGGCGCTTGTTCCCCTGTTAGCGGATGCGGTGCTTGAGCGGGAATGAAGATTGGACCTGCTGTGTACTCGTGCAAATCACTGCCGCAGATACCGCACCATTCCACTTTTATTTTGACCTTCCCTTCTTCAGGGTGAGGTTCATTAATATTTTCGAGACGTAAATCTTTGACTCCATGCCAACGTAATGCTTTCATTCATTTCATCTCCCAGATCATAATTTTTGATATAATCGGAAACGTTTCCGTAAATTAAATATGTCACATTTTAGATACGCTGTCAAACATATTTCTCCACTAATATGTCTATTTCGTGATCGTATCGAGTTCACTTTAAGAATGCTTATACTATAATTCAAGTGATCTTAGCAGTATTACAAACGATGTAATCCTTGTTATTAACATATATTATGGCAAATACTATTGTAGTCCCATTGAAATTTAATCAGGCCTCGCCATAAATCTGGTCCTTTCATGGGATACTTCATTGTTCAAATGTTATAATCAAGTTATATAACTATCGTGAAGTTCATACATATTCCTAATAATTCGGAATCGTTTCCGATAAAGTGAGGTAACTGTACATTGAGGAAAGAACAGAAACTTACGATCAAGGATGTTGCAGAGCGTGCCGGCGTGGGCATCGCTACCGTATCCCGGGCCATCAACAATTCAGAAGGCATCAGCAGTAAAACACGGGATAAGGTGATGCAGGCCATTGAAGAACTGGGGTTTGTACCCAACACCTCGGCACAGAGTCTGAAAATCCGGCAAACGCACCAGATCGCTCTTGTTGTACCCGACATACGAAACGCCATCATTCCGGAAATCTCCTGGTCTGTAGAACAAACGGCGAAGCAGCATGGGTACCATGTCGTGCAGATCAATACGGCAGGCAATGCCAGAACGGAGCTTGAAACCATTCGTAATGTCAAAAAATTGCATGTGGACGGACTGATTTTCATGCCTCTGGCGTACCCCAAAACGTTACCCGGACTGATTGATAAGGCGCCGCTCCCTATCTCGATGATTAATTACGGCAAAAAACTGGAACCTGGCATGAAGGCAGATATCGTCTCTCTTTCTCAACCCGAAGGCAAATTGGTGATGGAACATCTGTTCAAAATCGGCCGGACTCGAATCGCTTATGCAGGAGCACCGAAGGACATTATTGAAGAACGCTTTCGTGCGTATGAGCAAGCCGTAGGTCACGTGGACATTTCTCTCGTCTACTTTGGTGAGGACTTTTCATTAAATACAGGTGCCAATGCTGCAGATTATTTCTACGGACTTACGCATATGCCAGATGCGGTCTATGCCATTAATGATATGGTTGCCATCGGATTGGTTAATCGGTTCAAGGAGTTAGGGGTTCGTGTACCTGAAGATGTGGCTGTTGTGGGTGTGGATAACAATCAATGGACGACCGTCACGTCTCCTCAGATTAGTTCCGTCTCCATAATGGGCGAAGAAGTCGCCAGACTTGCTACCGAGCTGTTGTTAAAACGAATTCGGGAGATGAATACGACCGATTACGAACACATCCAATTTGAACCACGCTTAATCGTTCGTGAATCAAGCGTTGCTATGATTCATTCTTCCCAGCGAGGACCACACAGTTAAATTTGGTGAGTGGATGGCTCAGCAGGATAGGATGTGTTTTACATCCGTCCCTTCATTTGTTTTCTACACAGATATACTAAAAAGGTGTTGCTCAGGTCTAACTCTTTCCTGGCAGCACCTTATTTGTCGTTGATTCTGTACAACTATAGCAGATTCATACTCCGTCCGCATACGTTCATTCTAAGAAAGCAGTTGCCTGATCGACGTTCCCTTCAGGAACATCGCTATATTCTCTACGGTATGATTATAATAGATCTCATAATTGCCACGAGTCACATAACCTAGATGCGGTGTAGCCAGAACGTTGGGCAATGTTCGCATCACATGGTTAACTGGTAGCGGTTCCTGCTCATATACATCCAGACCTGCACCAGCAATCACACCACGCTGCAGTGCCTCTACCATAGCTTCCTGATCGACAATGCCCGCTCGCGACGTATTTATTAATAGCGCACTCGATTTCATTAGTTGAAATTCGGCTTGTCCGATCAGATTTCGCGTACGATCACTCAATACTAGATGAATGGATACGATGTCGCTCTGTGCAAGCAATTGCTCCTTGGTCTCGGACCAGATCACACCATGTTTTTCAGCTTTTTCTTGTGTTAGATTCTCGCTCCAGGCCATCACATTCATGCCAAATGCTTGTGCGATCTCAGCCATGCGAGTGCCTATCTTGCCCAAACCGAGCAATCCAAGTGTTCTCCCATGCAGATCCAACCCGACCGTGCTCTGCCAGTTTCGATTGGAGCGAAGTGCATTATTTTCTGTAACCAGTTGTCTGGACAGCCCCAGAATCAGTGCCCATGTAAGCTCCGTGGGCGGATTAGAGCTTCCCTCGGTTCCACACACAATAATCCCGTTTTTCTCTGCAGCCTTGAGATCTATCGACGCATTGCGCATACCACTTGTAATCAGAAGTTTTAGCTTAGGAAGCTGTGAAATGACCTTCTCCGGAAACGGTGTACGCTCCCGCATCAGCACCACAATATCGAAATCCTGCAATTCCTGTATGACTTTATCTTCCGAGCCCATATAGTTGTTGAATGTCTGAATCTCCACCTGATCCATCAACGGACCCCAGTCCGCCGACGTCAGCGCAACGTTCTGATAGTCATCCAAAACGGCACAGCGCAACTTCGTATTCATTTCTGATCTCCTCCTATATTTGCTCCATTCTTAAATATATTGTAGCAACTCCGCATCACTTTAAACAGAATAATTCCCTATTACTGTAACAAAGACAGCGTAACCTGGATGCTCTGCTCCACAAACAAGCGGTCCGGTCCTGATTTCATCAGTACAGTCAGTCCAATCATGGATACAACCAAAGACTGTGCAACCGCACTCGCGTTCATGTCAGTGGACAGCTCCCCGCTCTGTTGCCCTCGTTCTATCGTTTCTTTAAAAAGAACACCCAGGTACATCTGATGCTCCCGTGTAAGGACAGCGAATTTGGGATCATGTGGAGCCAGCTCAACCATCGTATTAATGCAAAAACAGCCGTGACTAGGCTCGGTCACACTCCCCTCTGCTCCAATATGTTCAAACAATCCACGAAAGGCTTCCCGTACGGAGGAACCCTGTTGAAGTCTGGCTCTGACTTGAGCCGCGTGCTGAGTGGTATACCTGCGAAGTGCTGTTTCAAATAATTCCTTTTTATCTCCAAAAGCCGCATACAGACTGGGACGTTGTATGCCCATTGCGGTCGTCAAATCATTTAAAGATGCCGCTTCGAACCCTTTGTCCCAAAACGTATGCATCGCTGCATCGAGTGCTTTATCCGTATCAAATTCCCGTTGTCTAACCATACAATTCACCTCTTTATGTATCGATCAGTATGTTTATATATTTTAACCTCACTCTTATTACAAAGTCAAAACCTAATAACCGGAAAGGAGTTTTTAGCTATAAATGAATCGAAAATTCTGGAATAGAAGCGATCATATGGTTATTTTATCGTCGTATTCTCTGGGTAAATAACCTTCAGTTTAACCCTCACCCAATTCTCTGTTGACAGAATTCACGCAAATAAAGTATGGTTATCCCGAAACATAACATACCGATCAGTACATAATAGAAAGGTGACAACTACTTATGCAAACTTCTTCTCCAGATGCACAATTATCCAATAAGGATCGTCCTGCCATGTCACGGTTAGTTGCTCTTCTCTTTGCCGTGTGCAGCGGACTTGCGGTCGCCAATATTTATTATGCTCAGCCTCTGCTGGACTCCATCGCTCAAGAATTCAGTCTCTCGCCATCATCCATAGGGATTGTCATCACAGTGACTCAAATATGTTATGCCTTGGGGCTGTTCCTTCTTGTTCCGCTTGGTGACCTCTTAAATCGCCGCAAGCTGATCATCATTCAAATGCTCTTATCCGTACTTGCACTGGTTCTCGTAGGAACCGCGCAATCCAGTTCCCTGTTGTTCATGGGGATGGCTGTCGTTGGTTTATTAGCCGTCATTACGCAAACGCTCGTTGCCTTTGCTGCACACTTGGCAGCCCCGTCCGAACGTGGCCGCATTGTCGGACAGGTAACCAGCGGAATCGTCATTGGCATTTTACTTGCACGAACAATTGCAGGTACGCTGAACGACATGCTCGGGTGGAGATCGGTATATCTGTTCTCTGCCAGCCTTACATTACTCGGAATTGTCGCCTTATTTTTTGTTCTCCCAAGGCAGCAGTCCCCGCAAGTAAAACAAAGTTATATCCAATTACTTGGTTCTGTCTTACAACTGTACCGTGAGTTGCGTGTGTTACGAGTACGAGGTGTGCTGGCCATGCTGATTTTTACAGCCTTCAGCATCTTGTGGACTGCCATGGTACTGCCACTAAGTAGCCCTCCACTGTCCCTGTCTCATACGGTCATAGGTGCATTCGGTCTTGCAGGAGCGGCTGGAGCAATGGCCGCTGCTCGTGCAGGTAAACTCGCCGACCGGGGCCTTGGGCAGAAAACAACCGGTGTCGCCCTTGTCATTCTGCTCTTATCCTGGCTGCCCATCGGGTATGTCCATCACTCACTCTGGTTCCTGATCCTGGGTGTTATCCTGCTCGATCTCGCCGTGCAGGCCGTACATGTTACCAACCAGAGCCTGATCTACGAAGTTCGCCCCGAAGCACAGAGCCGCTTGACGGCAGCTTATATGATCTTTTATTCCATCGGCAGTGCGATTGGCTCCATCGTTTCTACCCAAGTGTATGCATGGGCGGGCTGGACAGCCGTATGCTGGTTAGGTGCTGGCGTTAGTGCAGTAGCCCTTGTATTCTGGATGATCGATTGTTATATGCATCGGAATCTCGATCGTTGAATTAGTCCAGTTTATTCCACACCACAATAAAAAGAGTTGCCAACGGACCAAATAACAGGGAAATCAGAAACCAGTTCCGACCACTTCTGTTTTTTCCCTGAGCCAGTCCGGCATTAATCAAGGCAAGTGTGCCCCAACCTACAAAATATTCATTATCCATCAAATGTCTTCTCTCCTCTATCCATTCAATTCTGGCTACTGCTCAAGCATATCTTTGAGCTTACGATTACGATCCTCTAGAAATGCCTGCATGTATCTCTTCAGCACAAGTCGCTCCGTTGCCCATCCCAGCAATCCAAGTGGAGCTTCGAATCGAAGTGTGTCTCTCATGCAAGTTATCTGATCCCCAATTACGCTGAAATGATGTTCATGTCGCATGCTCTTGAAAGCCCCTTTCTCCATCTGATCCACAAAAAGTAAAGGTCGTTCAAACTGCACGATCCGGGACTTCAGCTTCTGTCTGACACCAAAATGAGTAGCCTGAAATGTAACGGTATCCCCTGCTCCAATTCTTCCTGTGGTTACTCCTGCGACTGCTCGCTCTCTCGTATGTTGCCAGACGGTCTGAGTATGTATGTCAATATCCCGGGCATAGTCAAAGCACCGTTCAATCGAGGCATGTATCGTAATCTCGGTTGTCACTTCAATCATGGCGATCGCTCCTTGGCAGGAAAAATAAGGTCTTTGCAAAGTATACGCTTGCTTCCTTGGTCGAACAACACATCTAGGATGATATAACAAAAAACGGGTCCCCTGTCTTCGTACAGGAGGCCCGTTCTCAATATAAATAAGGAATACAGATCATATTTAGATTAAATAAGCAATTCATCAATGGCAAGCGTACGCTCTTTGGAGAGATCGCGATATTCTTCAGACTCCACTTTGATGAGTGGTTTGAAAATATCGGACGTATTGTTCATGACAATCACACCTTTTTCTCCATTGCTGAGCAGAACCTGTTTCCCGATGAAATTAGGAAGCAAATGCTGCATCAATGCCTGAACGGGTTTTTCATTCAATTTACCAAATCCCATTCCATAGATATCTCTAAGGTTGTTGATCAGATTTGGATTGCTTCCTCCGTGGTTCCCGGATCTCATACCTATATAGATATCCGCTACAGATACAATCTGGGTATAGGGATGAATTTCACTTTTCTCCAGTTGCATCGGATAACCCGATCCATCTTCCCGCTCGTGATGCTGCAGAGCAACCAGTGCTGTCACTTCATCCGTCATCGAATTTTTGATAATTTCATGGCCATATATGGTGTGACGCTGCATTTCAAGCTGCTCATCCACCGTCAACGGTTCTGTTTTGTTCCGAATCCGGTGGGATACTTTGCACTTTCCAATGTCATGCAGATAACCACCGCGACTAATCTGATAACTCTCCTTCTGAGAATATCCAAGCCAGTTCGCAAGGTAGAAGGACAACAATCCTACCTGGATTGAATGTGTATAGTTATTAACGTCATCCCGCTCCAGCATCATCAGGAGATGAACGACATCTTTCTGCTCATCCAGTCCCTCAACCATCGGTTGCAGTGCATCATCCACCATGGTGGCGTTGAACTTGCCAACGGTCAGAGCTTCGAGAAAAGCATTTTGATAATTATGTACAGTCTGAATAAATTGGGACTTCAGCTCTTCTTCAGGCGGTTCTTCCTTCGTAGTTATCCCGGAAGCATGTTTTGCCGCTGCAGCAAAAAATTCTGCTTCAGTGATTTCTTCTTCGCGTGATTCAATATCTACATAATCTACACGGTGCTGCATAAGCAAGGTGATATCCTCACCTTTGATCACAGTTCCCTTCCCGAGAACGTGTAATCCTGCATCGCTGAATGTATCTGCAGTTAGACGGTCTCCGTCTTGCAGGTTCATAATATGGATTCTCAAATCGGTATTCCCCCTGAACAATTCATTATAGTAACAGCACCCAACGGAACGGGGCCACAAAAATACCTATACTTCTTTATATCGTTATAATTCTTCATTTCATACATAGTTCAAACGACCTTAATCACAATGGTAAATACGAACACCTAAGACTTTATCCTCACTCCAACATCCAAATTAGTCCCGGTTTTAAACTTTTACACACTTTTGTGCTTCATCGCCGTATCAGAGTAAGCCAAAGAAGTTCAAACGCTCCGTTTGAACTTCTTCAAGACATCTCAAATTAGATTTTGATCGAACCCAGACTAGCACCTTTTACAAATAAACGTTCAATGCTCTTCTCCACCGAAGGATCAGGAATCAGCGGCGGTGCCTGGTGAGGTTTGGTGCGTGCATCAATAATCACCTGATCACAGCCCCAATGCTTGTGGTCATATCCGCTATTAACCCCGTACATGTCATGTGAAGGGTTGCTGCGAGTAAAGGTTGCCCATAAGAAGTTGCTGAGGTTAGCACTCAGGAACGAACTGTCGTCACATAGAATGATCATTGGACACGAGTTCAGACCTCCCTGTTCTTTCAATAGAGACGTGAATGCTTGCATCTCCTGTGCTGTATCCGCATAACTCGTAAAGGCCGATGTCTGGATCGAAACGATACCCGGCATGATGAGCTGTGGATTCTCATAACCACGAATGTTTTTCAAAGACTCCGGAACCTCCGTGCACAACTCTCGAACCTTGTCGCCATATGCTGCAAAAACGACCTTGCTGCCGCTGTTCAGTCCTGTACCCGAATAATCGAGTGTATCAATCGTTGTATGGGTATGGAAATGAATATCCCGCTGCATATCCATACGTTCCAAGATATAGGTCAGGAATTCAACTTCCTTGTGGGTATCCAAAGGTTGCTGATCCTCAGCGGTAATAAACAGGTACTTCGCCAGACTGAGCTGACCCGTACCCAAAATACGATTGGCAATCGTAAGCAACTCTGTCGGCTGCTTCACCGCCTGATACGGCGTGTAACGTTCACTGCCGATTGCAAACAGTAATGGATGGACCCCTGCCGCATCGACCGCATGCACTTCTTTGACACCAGGAATCTCCTGTTTAATCGCGTCTCCCGTAATCTCATGAATCAAATCACCAAACGCCGTATCCTCTTGCGGCGGACGACCAACAACCGTAAACGGCCAGATGGCATTCGGTTTGGCATAGACTTTATGCACACGCATTAACGGGAATTCATGTGTCAGACTGTAATAACCCAGATGATCCCCGAACGGACCTTCGGGTTTTGTCTCGCCTGGATAGATATCACCCGTGATGACAAAATCAGCATCATTACTGATACAATATCCGTCCTTGTAACTGTACCGGAAGCGACGTCCAGCGAGCAGACCGGCAAATGTCATCTCACTAAGTCCTTCAGGCAAAGGCATAACTGCTGAAAGTGTATGTGCAGGTGGACCCCCAATGAAAATACTAACTTTCAGTGGTTCTCCCTTTTTGACCGCTTTGGCTTGATGTATACCGATTCCGCGATGAATCTGATAGTGTAATCCAATTTCCTTGTTCATTTCAAAATCATTGCCATCCAGTTGAACCCGGTACATCCCCAAGTTTGAATTCATGATGCCTGGTTTGTCCGGATCTTCCGAATAAACCTGTGGTAGCGTCACAAATGCCCCACCGTCCATAGGCCAGTGTTTGATGAGCGGCAAGTCCGAGATTTGAATCTCTTGCGCCGACACGGGTAGGCTGATAGATTTCTGTTTTGGCAGCGCTTGCCACGCAGCTAGACCTGTTTGGACATGCTGAAATGGCGTCTTAAGCGCCTTCATGGGATCGTCACGAACAGCCATGACCCGTTGTACGCCTTCCAGCGTACCCCGGAACATGAACTTGCTTCGTTCCACCGTGCCGAACAGATTCGATACGGCCTGGAACTTTGAGCCTTTTACATTTTCGAATAACAATGCCGGGCCTTTAGCCTCGTGCACTTTCATATGGATCGCTGCCATCTCCAGATGAGGATCAACCTCTTCTTTGACCCGAATCAAATGACCGTGCTGCTCCAGATCGTTAATACAATCTTCCATGTTGCGATATTTCATTGGATGGCTCCATTCTGTGTATGATAAATTGATTAAGTTCATAGATTCACATAACGTCTCTTCTATTTTAACAAATGATCCTCTGCTAAACAAAACTATATGTGAAATTTTGTCGCGAATACAGATATCAAAAAAAGCAATATGGCAGCAATCTGAATCCTGAACGCACAGGGACCGATTGTTTCCAATATTGCTCTCTCTGTTCTGGCTTGCCTTAAGGTGTAGGTGTAGGTGTAATGGTCGATCTGGGAATCGTGACAATAAACTGCGTTCCTTTTCCTACTTCGCTCTCTACATCAATTGTACATTGATGTAATTTCAATATTTTAATCACAATGGACAACCCTAATCCATTCCCTCGAAGCGAGCTGCTCCGTGCTTTGTCCACCATGTAGAATCGATCAAAGATATACGGAAGGGCGTCCTCAGGTATACCTTGTCCTGAATCTCTAATCAATATCTTCACATGTGAAGATGACGTCTCAATTTCGACATGAATGGTACCTTTAGGACCTGTGTATTTGATCGCATTGTTTATTAAATTCTGCCAGACCTGATCAAACAAATCTTTGTCCACTGTGATCTCGCAGGGCAACAAGTCCAGTTCGATCTGTATGTCCTTCTGAGCCCACTGCGGCTCTGCCAGTAAGATCGCCCTTCTTAATTGTTCATCTACCTGGAACGTGGTGAAATGAACCGGATGATGCTCCGAATCCAGCGAGGCTAGCCGAAGCAGATTATCACTGAGCCTCGATAAGCGCAGCGTTTCCTCATAGATAATATCCAGATGCTCTTTCTGCTCTTCTAATGGAATAACACCATCTTGTAGTGCTCTGGTGAATCCTCTAATTGATGTGAGCGGAGACTGCATTTCATGAGAGACGTTGCTGACAAAGTCATCACGAACCGAATCGATTTTTTGCAACTCACTGGCCATATGATTAAAACTCTCCATCAGTTCCCCAAACTCATCCTTATTATTGTGTTTCAGGCGGACCGACAGGTCACCTGATGACATCTCCTTCGCCGCAACCGTTAATCTCTTAATCGGTTTCACAATATACCCGGACATGAACAGGATTAATAAGCTGCCAATGACCAGAACCGTTAACAGTGAGGTTAAGAGCGTGTTTCTCAGTGTATGAAAAAGAGAGGAGAAATCACTTTGAATCAGAAATGTGCCAATCCCCTCTTTTGTTCCAGGAACACCTATCGTCGCGACTCCATCTTTACTGGACAGAAAAATGGCATCCGTTGTACCCGAATCAAATAACGAATGAACTTTGTCCTCTGGCAAGGAAGATAACACTTCACTTTGTTCATTCACGGGAGTGATATTCAAGCCGTAGCGAGCAAAAATATCCAAGCTTGATTTCACTTTTTCCGGATCATCGATCAGGTTAATCAGTGTAGCGAGGTCTTCAGCAAAAGTAACCATAAAACGATTCGGTGTCTTTTCCTGGGACCCGTTATTTATCATAAAGGAAAGAATTAAACTAACCAGAACAATCCCGATAAACGTAGCTACGATGCGAAGTCGCAGGCTCTTCCTAAACATTTTCATGCCCGCTCCATCCGATAACCAAGTCCTCTTATCGTTGAGATCACCAACTCTGGAACATGCTCAAGACGTTCCCTTAACCGTTTGATATGTACATCAACCGTACGTTCATCTCCTTCGTAATCGATGCCCCATATGTCATCTATAAGCTGTGTACGTGTGAATATTTTCCCTGGCGAACTCGCCAGAGAAAATAACAATTCACATTCCTTCTTTTTCAATTCGATAGTTTGTCCATCCGCAACAACCATCAGATTGCCCAAATCAATCGTTACGCCGCTGATCTGAATCATGTTTGATGAACTTTTGTTATATCGTTTCAGTAATGATTTTACACGCAAGATTAATTCCACAGGATCAAACGGTTTAACCAGGTAATCGTCTGACCCGGCATTAAATCCTCTGACTTTGTCCTTGGATTCTCCCTTGGCAGTCACCATCAGAATTGGGATATCCAGATAAGACCGAATATCTTCCGTCAGTTCAATACCGTCTATTCGCGGCATCATCACATCCACAATCGCCAGATCCACTTTCGTATGCGAGAGGATATCTAACGCCTCTTGACCGTCTGGTGCTTCCAGCACGGAGAATTGATTCTTTTCAAGATAGATTCGGATTAATTTGCGGATATGGGAATCATCGTCCACCACCAGAATTGTGTTCATGTAGCCATTATCCTTTCCGCAATTGGTTTTATTCGTATCGTAAGGATTCCATCGGGTCCAGCTTCGCCGCTTTTGATGATGGCATCAAACCCGCAACAATACTAATCGCTGTACTTACCACGATACCAAACAAGATATAATATCCCGAGAGATTAATGAGTTTGGCTCCAAACGCATTGTCCAAAAGAATGTTTAATACATAACTGATGATCACTGCAAAGATTACCGCAATAATACCACTAAATACGCCTAATAAGGCAGATTCGGAGAAGAATATTCGCTTGATATCTTTCTTTCTTGCTCCAATCGCCCGAAGAATGCCGATCTCCTTTGTCCGTTCCACGACACTGATATAGAGTACTACCAGTATCATAATACCGGATACGATCAATGAAATACCTGCAATACCCGCGAGTACAATGGAAGCCATACTTACATATGTCGTGATATTCTCCATGACCTTGGCCATTTGAGAGCCTGCGAAGCCAGCGTCTACAGCAGCTTCATTGATATCATTTACATATTTCATATCGGTTGCATAGGCGTTTACCTGAATCGGCCCGATCGTTATTCCTTTGTCTGTATACATTTGCTCCAGCGTTTCTGATGAAATGTATCCTGGGGATTGTTGCATTGGAGATCGCGGATCTGCCGCTTCGTAGATCCCTGAGATCGTTACTTCTTTCTCCAAAGTCACTGGTTTATTATTGCCATCCATCTCATTGATATATAGAAACACGGACTTGCCGATCATGGATTCAGCTTGGTCATTTCCGCTTAATTGTTTCGCCGTATCGAGAGGTAACAACATCTCATTTTCTACAGGAAGGACCCCTGTTGTCATCAATGCTGGATCAAAAGAATCCGTTAACGTTGTTAACTGTGTAAGTCCTACACTTTGTTTTTCATTCACCATCGTGGATTTGCCTGTAATAGTTGTAATTGTTTCTACATGATCCACATTAGGAAAATTGCGAATCGTCTCAACATCAGCTTCGGTGAACGGTTCACCTGGTGCCATCAAGGCCTCAGGACCTTGCATATCCTTGGCTTCTTCACTCGGCTTTGTTATATCCACGAGCAAAGGGTCCATACTTGAATTGATTTCGTCATTCATATACGTTGTTATCCCGTTCCCCAAGGAGAGCATCAGGAGTACACTTAATATACCTATAGATCCACCCAAAGCGACCAGTACATTACGCTTGCCGTTGAGTTTCATATTTTTAAGTGCCATCTTGAATGAAGCAAGCAAGCTCAGGCTCCGGGAAGAATCCTTACCACTCTCGTAAACAGTCGTAGAAGGATCTTTCAGGTGAATATCGTCACTAATGCGCCCCTCTTCAACCTTCACAATACGTGTACCGGAGTCAGCAACTTTCTGCGAGTGAGTTACGGCAATCACCAGCATTCCCTTTTTGGCTATACTGTCCAGCAGAGCGAGAATTTGATCTCCGTTTTCCCTATCCAGAGCACCCGTCGGTTCATCTGCAAGAATAATGTCCGGATTGTTGGATAATGCCCGTGCTATGGAAACCCGTTGCTTCTGACCGCCAGATAACTGGTTGGGACGTTTGTTCAGATGATCCTTCAGTCCCACCTCTGTCAATATATCAACAGCACGTTGGTTGCGATCCTTCTCATTGGTATCCGTCATTTGCATTGCAATCGTTACATTTTCGAGGACAGACAGATGCGGGATCAGATTGAAATTTTGAAAGACAAAGCCGATATTGTTCTTACGATAATCATCCATTTCCTTCTCTGTCATGGCACTCAAGTTCTTGCCACGAACAACGACGTCCCCTTCATAGTCGGAGTCCATGCCACCAATGATATTCATTAGTGTCGACTTACCGCAGCCAGATTCGCCAAGGATGGAGACAAATTCCCCTGTCTCAAAACTCAGATTCAAACCGTGAAGTACGGGAACTTTTTCTTTTCCATATAAGGTGTATGATTTCTTCACATTTTTAACTTCTAGTATTTTCATATGGATCTCTTCCTCTCCTGATCATGCACGATATCTATCTATTTGATGTTTATATCGTAACAAATCAGTATGAACTGATAATGAACTGGACCATTGCACCTATAAGAGGTTGTTCCAAAGAACTATATACAAAAAAACACCTACAGCTTGCTTGAAACAAATCATTTCAAGTAAGTGTAGGTGTCCAGAAATTTGATTAGATTAGTCCAGCTTTCGCAAGTAACCTTTTCACAATCGCCGCCGACTGCGCACGACTAATGTCTGCATCTGACATCAGTTTGCCATCAGCACCTTGTACCAGCTCTTGTTTAATCGCCGATGCAACCGGCTCTGCTGCCCATGCCTGTACTTTAGTGCTATCGCTGTATGTGCTCAGCAGACTTGTTGTCTCTGATGCGTCGGCCTGAGCCAGACCGACCAGTTTCATCGCACGTGACACAATGGTCAACGCTTCAGCACGAGAAATTTCACTGTTCGGACGGAAGCTCTCGTCAGTATAACCTGAGATCAGTCCGTAGGACACTGCCGTCTCAACCTCATCCTCATACCAGCTGCCCGTCTTCACATCCGTGAACGATGCCGTTTCTGCACTGCGCGGTGCGTGCAGACCCAAACCTCTTAACAAAACAGCCGTAAACTCTGCCCGCGTAATACTCCGGTCTGGCGCAAACACGTTCTCACCAGTACCTTGTACGATCAGACGGGATGCCAGATCCTGTACGTCATCACGACTCCAGTGACTTGATACATCGCTGAATGTTGCCGGATGATAGATCAGCGCATAAGTACTGTTCGTCAAGCTGTTAATAATAGCAGAATCTTGCACGTTACCTTTGATAACCTTGGTCGGTACATGCAGAAGGCTGCCATCTGACTGAAGCACAACCCCTGTCGTGATCTTTGAACCATCGACACCCTCTGGCAAAGTAATCGAGCGCTCTACATAAGAGTTGAAACGATCTACATTAACTTGCTGTCCATTCCAGATCGCTTTTACTTCAAAATCAATCGGAGCTGCGATCACCGTTGTGTTCTCCAGCTTATTCGCTGCGGCCTGAATTGCTGTTTGTTTAGATGTGGCACTAGGCGCAATAGCGATTTGGATTGTAATATCTTCCAATGGAACGGTGCTTCCGAATTGGTTCAGAACCTGATCTACCTGAATCTGATTAGCTGGGAGGGTGTACGTACCACTGTCAGTCTGAATGACAACTTCGGCATTACTTCCTTCCATTGTTTTGACCAGCTTGCCGTTCAGTTCACCAACGACTGCACCCTTGCCAGTACCTGTAATAGGCAGCAGAAGCGTTTTTAGTCCACTTCCAATCTGATTGATGACTTTGTCATTATCCACGTGAACCGTGGTGGTAACCTGATTATTTACCGTTGAAGTGGTAGCTGTCGCTGATTGTTCCTGTTTCTGACCGTTCACATAGATGTCTACACCTTTGGTTACCGCTGGAGTCGATGGAACAGGGGTAACCACGGGTGTAGTTGGAGATACACTTCCCCCTCCACCCGAAGAGTTACCAGGATTCGGTGTAGGTGTCGAGCCAGAATTGTCGCCACCTGAGTTTGCTGCTGTTATTGTGATTGTTCCACCGGACAACTGAGCACCACTATTGTGTTCTACATTTGTAAAAAGCCAATGTTCTGAATCGCTTTGCACCACTGTGAGCTGTTTTGTTCCAGGAGTCGCATTACTTTTGGCTTTGACCTCAATATCAAATAATTGCTGTTCGTCTGAAATCAAACGTTCACCTGCATTGAAATTAACCCAGATGATCCGTACCCAGCCTTCTTCGTTATTAATTACGTACTGGAAGTCTCCTGTACCGGTTTCTTCTGGGGATGTGCTAATGGTGCTTACAGATTTAGGCGTGATCCGGACAAACTCCAGGGCAGATGTATCATAATCAATCTGCATATTATAAGCGCTAACCTGAGAATAGGACTGCTTTAATGTAACAGGGACATGAACCGTCTGCCCCGGCTGTACACTTACATTTGCAAATTGAACCTGTGATGGTTCTGCCGGCTCTGCCCCAGCAATACTCGGGAATACGAGAGACGAGAGTAGCGTCAGTGCGATGAGACCTGACATTGTTCTTCTGATTCTTGGACGTTTCTTTTTCGGTTGAAACATGTATTAGCCTCCATGTCTGTATCAATTGATAGATCGTTTGGTAACGATAGAAAAAATATTGTTATTCGTTATCTAAATTAAGAAATATGAATTAATCAGGGCGTTGTATTTTTTCTTTTCCAACAATGTATACTCGTCTTGGCTCCGTATTCGCGTCCGAAGTGGAATGAGCAGTCACTTCGAGCACAAGATAATGATCCTCGTCCTCAGATGTAACGGTATGCTGTTCTAGTGTCTCCCCTTCTATTGGAACCATATCTTCTCCTGAAGGGTCTGTGGCGCGGTACCACTGATAAGAGGGAGTATTAATGTAATCAATATCATCACCATCAACATCCATTAAATAATAATCTGTGGCAATTGCGTTCTCCATGTAATTCTTCAATTGACCATTCAGCACATACGGTGCATCGTCCACTTGTTGAAAGGTCAACACATAGTCATTGTTTTTTGCGCCAAGTGTTTTGTTGGCATATCCGTTTAACAACGCATTCATATCCCCCAACGTGGGTTCCGCATTACGATCCACGTCCATTCGGTTCATCTCTACATAAGAATAACCGCGGCGACTGACCATATTACGAAGATAAGTCAAAAGTTCTGCTGCATCCGCAGAATTCACTTTTCCGTCTGCATTTACATCCCCTTTTTTACTAATGTTAAGTTCAAAGTTATCCGTAACCGTTTCCGGTACATCAGATACAGTATATTGAGCTTTCAATTCGATGTTGATTTTGCCGCTCTTGTAAGGAATAACAACCAATATATTTTCATTTTCTATCGTTTCTACATACACCCTAGCTATACTGTTATCACTTGAGTTGGCTGTGAGCATACTAAACTCATCAGATCGTAAATGGGTACTCAAATCAATTCTAACTCTATTGTTCGTTACCTCGATGGGTACACCGGACACAAAAGAAGGATCGTTTTGTTCCGATGAATAATTTAACCAATGGATGCCGTCGTTGAGCACAGGCCGTGAAATGTTAATCTCTGGGCCAATTTCTCCTGCGTTAGCTTGTGGAAGTGCTCCACCTATAGGCAACGCAATGCCCAGCCCGAGTGCAGTCAACATGCTTTTTTTCAATATCGGCTTAAGCCGATTTTTGTTTTGTTTCCCCTTCAATTCATGTTCCTCCTCGTGTACATTTCAAATTTGAACAACTACATGCTCAGTATAACGAGCCATTCTGAACCGATTCTGAACAGGACCATGGAACTATTTCCAGTTTTGATTCGACAAAAAACGCCATGGAGTAAGCCTCCATAGCGTTTTGAACACAAATCATTTTCCAGTTCGGATCATATTCACCTAAAATTAAATTCCCTCAACAATCCGCTTGGCTCTAACCTTCACCTCACGGTAAAGTTCATCCTCATCAATCGTGAGCAGCTTTCTGCCTCTCATGAGGATCTGACCATTCACAATCGTGGTGTCCACGTCCGCCCCATTTACGCTGTAAGCCAGTAACGATTCTACCTCATGTACCGGTTGAAGATGTGGTTTCACCAGATCGATCAGGATCAGATCAGCTTTGCGACCCACCTCAAGCATACCCACTTCATCCTGTAGACCAAGCAGACTAGCACTTCCACGTGTAGCCATGCTTAGTACGTCCTTGGCTGGCAAGCGAGTGGGATCGCCATAGTCCAGCTTTTGCAGCCAAGTCGCGGCTTTGATCTCCTCGAACATATCCACGGTTGTGGCACTTCCCGCTCCATCCGTTCCGATTCCCACGTTAATTCCCTGAGCCAACATCTCAGTAATTGGAGCAATTCCACACCCTAGCTTCAGATTGCTGACTGGATTGTGTGCTACACCGCCGCGCATGCCCTTCAATCTGCCGATGTCCCTGCGATTGAGGTGTACACCATGCGCAAGCAACACATGTGCCTGTTCGAACATACCCGCCTCTTCCAGATACTCTGTCGGTGTCATGCCATAGCGCTCACGAATCTTCACAACTTCTTCCTTTGTCTCAGCCAAATGAATATGTAGCGGGATATCCTCCTTGACAGCCAGAGCAATGACTTCACGTAGCGGCTCTACAGGACATGTATAGGGTGAGTGGGGTCCATACATGGTTGTAATCCGCCCATCGGCCGCTCCAGACCAACGTTGTACAAGATCAATTGCCTCCTGCAATCTGCGTCCCCCATCATCCTCCATGAATACCATCCCACGTGTAAGCGATGCCCGCATACCCGTTTGCTTAACCGCATCTGCAATCTCATTCATATGGATATACATATCCGCAAAAGCAGTGGTACCCGAACGGATCATCTCTGCGATGGATAACTTGGCACCCCAATAGATGTCTTCCGGGTTCATCCGTGCTTCGGCAGGCAACATTTTACGTTCGAGCCAGTCCATCAGCTTCAGATCATCCGAGAATCCCCGGAGCAGGCTCATTGGTGTATGTTGGTGTGCATTGATGAGGCCCGGCATGGCAACCTTATTGCGGCCATCGATAATCTCATCTTCAGGTTGAGGAGGAATGTGGTTCGCAATCTGTACAATGCGATCTCCCTCAACACGAATATCCCCCATAAAGGGGGCATCGGCATCTTTCATCGTTAGAATCGTAGCTTGCTGAATCAATATACTCATGACGTTCACGGCTCCTCTGGATTGGTTGTCGTTCATTCCCTATCCGAGGGTAAGCCTTTACGTAACGGCAAGGTCAAGTCATTTTAATTTTTGGATCGTCATCTTTCTGAAACTTTGTATAAAGGGTTTAGGATCGATTTCGACCATATAGGGATATACTCCTGTGCTTGTGTGCAGATAGAAAAATCCACCTTCATCACCCATACGGCGAAATGACATGTCAAACACTTCCGTGATGTTGAACTCGCGGTATTTGGTCACGATTTTATCGGAATACAGCATCATGGAGCGGGCATTCATCTCAATCTCTTGGGCGAGACCCGTCACTTTCCTCTGCACTTTGTAATAAGGTAATACAGCAACGCAGTTCATGATCTCCCTCCATTCATGCCATGATTATTGTTCCATCATAGCAGATCGGAGGGTCCTAACAAAAGAACATGAACTCAGGTAATCGTGGTCATCACGCTTAGCGGCGTAGGAAGTGCATCCTGAATGTCCTGCAAAGAGAGACACTGTTCAATATGAAACACACCATGAGGTAACTCTGACTTTGTTCTATATACGCGTTCCGCCACGGCTGCTGCCACGGCCGCTGTTGCATCTGCTTCCTTTGCGCCAACCAGTAGTTGTTCGACGCGGATTTGCTCACCATTTTCCCATCCTACGGCATCGACCTTGACCGCATACATTGGCTCTCCTCCGGGAATAAGGCCAAATGACTTGACTGTTCCATTCCGAATAGACGGGATACGGAGCAAGGAAAACAATCCTATACTTTTGGAAAGCGCCATGGAACCTGTAATCCAGCGGGAGTCCAGACAGAGTCTGGTAGATACGGTTGGAATACGTAACGTCCGAGCAACTACATGCTGATCCGAAAAGTTAAATCGATAGGCCTTCCGGTTTCCCAATTCCGCTCCAAAATCAATCCTTTTGCCATCTCCAAAACTTTGTACCTCAGCAAGTTTGCCCTTTTGCATCACTTGGTAGGTGGCATTCATCTGATCAACGGTCCACTCCACGGCAGCTTTCCCGTGCTTCTCTCCAAGTCCCAGCATTACGGTAATATCTGCTTCCTCCACCTGATCCATATGCATGGTCGCTTCGCGTACAAGCAAATTAGTCACTCCGGGTGATAAGCCAACGCTGAGGATCGCGGTCGATTGGGAACGTTGCATTTTGGTGTGCAGTTGTTCCACCTGGGCGAGAAAATCATATTTTGCAGAAATATCAATATAATCCGTTCCGGCTTGTGCGCAAGCTTCAACAAACCGTGTATCGCTCTGATCCACACACATAATGACCAGCTTCACAGGCCTTAACATGGATGGCTCTACAGGTCGTGTTACATCCAGTTGAAGTGGCAGCACAGCACCACCAGTAGACCTGCTGAATTCTTCCGCACGGTTCATGCGTGTACCCGCAGCCCATACTTTACCCGGGAACAATTTCCTCAGTTGAGTACATATCATCTGCCCCACTTGACCATAACCGCCAACCACCCAGATCTGATCTTTCATAGGCTTCACGTTAGTTTCGAATTGCATAATACCCCTCCACCCAGAACGCCCCGAAGTAACGTGTAATATGTGAGAAACCGCATTCGGTCAGTAGCTGAGTCATCTCTTCAGAGCATATGGGATCGGATTCACGGCCCAGGGAAGCAGCAAAGCGCTCCCACTCTTCAGGAAGGACGCCCACACTCAACATGTGATCCTTCCAAGCTTGCATCATGATTGGATGTGCAGGTGAACGAAGATCAGCATTTACAGCCGCAATGATCAGTGGTGCACCCGGTTTAAGTCTTGCTGCGAGACTGGTCAGAAACGTTCTCTTGGCCTCCATCCCCTGAAGGAAATGTAACATGAGCATGCTTGTCGCCCCATCATATACAATATCCTCCGGCAATTCTTCAACCGTGACAGGTTGCAGCTTCACTCTGGAACCGATGCCTGCTTCCGCGACTCGTTTCTCAGCAAGTTGCAGCATGGGCTGTGAAGGATCTACTCCAGTTAATGTCCAAGCGGCATTACGTGATCCGAGCAGAGCAATCTCTTTTCCCCCTCCCGCTCCGGCAACAAGGATATGAATATCGTTGTTATCGGCAAAAGATGCTGCAAGCAGCCGTTCCATTAGATCATGCATATGAGAATAACCCGGAATTTTCAGGGCTATCGATTGTTCGTAACGATGAACATCTGCTGTTTCCCAGCTCATCGGTGATAGATTGTGATTCATGGACACCGCACTCCTCTTGAATTGAAGTTAGACTTGACTCGTTGTTCGTCTAATTTCATTATAGAAGGATACGGCGAGCCTACAATCCCAGAACATTGGGATATGCGCACAGAGAGAGGAGTAATCTTGTTGACATCACGTATTGATCGGAACCACAGACTTATCACTTCTCTTGAAAAAGGAACCTGGACCTCACGTACCTATCGGGGAGCTGTTCTCAAGCAGATCCATACGGTTATACCTTACGACGCATACTGTTTCACTACCGTTGATCCTCTGACTCTTCTCTCCACAGGAGCTGTGACAGAAGATGGCATTGAGGCCATTCATGATCGGTTATTCATCAATGAATATATGGAAGAAGATATACATAAATACGCTGAATTAGTTCGCAGCGGTGAACATACAGCTACACTCCACACATCCGTGAACGCACAGCCTGAACAAAGCCCACGTTATATCAACATTCTTCAGCCAGCGGGGTTCGGTGATGAACTGCGCGCTGTATTGGTTAATGGAGACGCTTGTTGGGGATTCCTGACCCTGTATCGAAAGACAGAAAACCCTGTCTTTACAGAGGAGGAACGGCTGATGATTCAGACCTGGACCGCTTCTATTGCATCCATGCTGCGGTCCACCAGTCTGACACTGATGGATGAGATCACGAGCAGCAGTCCCGAGGAACCAGGCATTCTGATCACCACGGATACGTTCCAACTCATATCCTTGAACTCCCCGGCTGACTATTGGCTGTCCCAGTTACGTATGCTGGAACATGTAGGGCCAGACGTCCTGCCCCGTCCGGTACGTGCAGTGAGTTCCCACTTGCAGCGCAAGAATCAGGCAGAACGGGCTGACGACACTCAGATCACTCCCGACTCACCATCCAAAGTTTGCATCCAACTTCCGGATGGGCGTTACCTCATACTTCATGCCAGTCTCATGCAACAGCTCGCGGGACCGGACCAGATAGCCATCCGCCTGGAGCAGGCAATGCCGCAGGATTTGCTGCCCTTGCTCGCCGAGAGCCATGGATTATCCAGTCGAGAGCGGGAACTGCTCGGATATGTGCTACGCAGCTATTCGTCCAAGGAAATTGCTGCTGCGATGCATATTTCCGTCTACACGGTTCAGGATCATTTAAAATCCATTTTCGCCAAAACCAAGGTATCCTCACGTCGCGAGCTCATCTGGTATTTTGTTTCCCGTTTCCAGCTGTCGGATGAACCTGCCATATAAATCCTGATTTAATTTTCTAATAATTAACTTTAATATCAAATAATGAGAAAAATTAAAAGATGCCAATACGAATCCTCGTAATGGCATCTTTTTTTATGCTTTGATTAAGAAGCATAGCGGTAATGTAGGGTAACTTCGATCGTTGAACTTCATATCTTGCATTCTGCTTTAAAATGCAGCGCGCAATCCTACCAAGCCGTTTTCCATAAAATATCCCGACTATATCATTGATGGTGTTATTTGGATTTTGCTAGTAAATAAAGAAAATACGGAACACTAATGACTGTAATTACGATTCCTGTCGGCACATCTCCTACGAGGCTAACCGTGCGCGTAATCGTGTCAGCCAACACCACGACTAGTCCACCCGCCAAGCTGGCAGCCGGAATGAGTAATTTGTGATCAGGGCCGACCAGTTTTCTCGCCATATGCGGAGCGATCAAACCAACGAAAAAGAAGCTGCCTCCCACGGCCACACTGCCAGAGGATAAAGCAACAGCAGCGATTGACAACCCCAAGAACTGTCGTTTCACGGAAACACCAAGCCCCTGTGCTGTCTGATTGCCCAGATGGAGGGCATTCAGTATGCGAGCCTTGTAAAAAATATAGCCGAGTAAGATCAAGACCCATGGTGTCAGTATGGAAATATAGCCCCAATCATCGCCCCATAGGCTCCCCGCCAGCCAATACAGCATGAAGTTCATCTGTGAATCATCCAGCTTGAGTGTCAAGAAGGTCGTCAGCGCCCCATATCCGCTTCCTAGCGCGACCCCGGTCAAAATCAAACCGATTGGTGAGATGTCTCGTCCGCGGCGATACGATAATAAGAAGATCAAACCCGCCGCCAATAGTCCGCCAACAAAAGCCAACAGAGGCAGAGCAATAAAGGAACTCTTGCCTGTGGATGCAAAGAATACAACGAAGAACAGGACAAACAAACCCGATCCCGAACTAATTCCCAGTGTCCCCGGACTAGCCATGTCATTACGCAGCAAACTCTGCATCACGACCCCCGCCGCTCCCATTCCTAGACCTACCAAAATCGAAAGTACAATTCGTGGCAAACGAAAATCAAACACAATCAGATTCTGCTTATCGGTACCGTTTCCTATGAGAACGTTCAGCACTTCTAGCGGTGAAAGATTCATTTTGCCAGAATTCATGCTAATGATCGCAAACACAAGGATGAGCACCATAAGCACTACATTGATGATAATACCTCGTTTCATCGTATAACGCCGCTTGATCATTCATATTCCCTCCTTTGTCTTCGAGCCAAGAAGAGAAAATACGGCACACCAATGATAGAAAATATAATGGCAATCGGCGTTTCGAACGGTTTATTGATCAAACGTCCAGCCAAATCGGCCGATACGGTCAGCAACGCACCATATAACGCAGCTGCCGGAATAATGTATCGATAGTCGACACCTACCATATATCGCACAATATGCAGGGTAATCAGACCTACAAAACCAACAGGGCCAACGACAACAACAGCCAATCCAGTCAGCACAAGTACAATAATTGTCGACAAAATCTTGACCAGTCCGCTGCGAATGCCGAGTCCACTTGCCACATCATCTCCCAAACTGAGCAATGTAACGGAAGGGGACAGCGCCAGTGCCAGCAGTATACCACCAACAAAGAGCGGTGAGATAATCAGCAATTCCCCCCACTTAACCCCCGCTGTACTACCCGCCGTCCAGAATGTCAATGCTCGACCCAGGTTATAATTGATCGCCAAGTACTGACTGAGTGCCCCAAACAACATTGAAATGGACAGACCTGCCAGCACAAGCCGCTGAGGTGTCATTCCGCGATTTCCTAGTGACGCGGTAAAGTAAGTCATACCGGTGGCGATCGCTGCTCCCAGACAAGCGAACAACATCATCTGCCAATACGAATAACCCGGCAGAAAGGCCAGGCATAGTGCAATTGCAAATGCTGCGCCAGAGCTAATCCCCATCAGCCCGGAGTCGGCCAGCGGATTACGCGTTGTCCCCTGCATGATAGCGCCACATACCGCAAGACTGCACCCAACGATCAGATCAGCTACGGTACGCGGGAGACGCATGGTTTGAATAATTTGATGTTCAGTGAGCATTGGATCAAATCGGAAAATAGCCTCCCATACCGTTGCTAACCTCATATCAGCAGCACCAAACATAATCGATGCCGCCGACATGAGAACCGTTAATCCAAGCCCCACTACCATGTACATGGTGAAGTTCATCGCCCCACGGCGTTTTTGTTCAGGCTTGCTTTTCATCTCGTTTCCCTTTCATCACCTATTGACAATCCAAACGAATATGGATATTAACGTCCATAAATTCGACTGGTCATGTTTGAAAATTTGGAGTGCTCAATTAAAATTTCGTTCTAACTCTTATTTAGCTAATGCCAGCAATTGACTAACAATATAATCAATCAATGCACTGGAAGTCATTACGTCGGTGGACCAAGATAGCGAAGAATCTACCTTCACGATCCAATCATGTTGCACAGCAGGTATGGCATTCCACACTGCATTATCAGAAGCAACATTTCCATCTCCTAAGAAGATCATATAATCCCCAGAGTAAGCGGGTAATACTTCCATGGAGACATCGCCCCAATATTTATCTGCATCGATAATATCCGTTTGGACTTTTGCAGGTGCCTGCAATTGAAGTTCATCATAAACAAGCTCGCCAACGGCATGCTTGGCTCCAGCTATGTAGTTACTTTTATCACTGAATTCTCCAACCGTAATCGTTACATCGGACAGGCCCGCATTCTGAAAGGCTAACTTTGCTTCTTCGATTTTTCCGGTATAAGCATTCAAAACATCCTTAGCCTCTTCCTGTTTGTTCAAAACATCGCTAATAAATTGTATCCGCTCTTCTGTAGTCATATCACCATAGGGAACATAAATGGTCGGGGCAATTTTGGATAAATCATCATACGACTCATCGCTCCATGCCAAAATGATAAGATCAGGCTCAAGCGTCATGATATCTTCCGGCTCCATGGCTACTTTTATGGAGTCTGTAATCTGGTTAGCATAAACTGGCTCTGTCTCTCCCCGTGCAGCTCTAGCCACACCTAAAGGAGTTACACCTAGGGCTACCACATCACCAACCAAATAATCAACTACAACTCGCTGAGGGTTGTTAGGCACCTCAACATCACCCTTTATTGTGGATATCGTTCTGGTCTGCGTGACTGCTTCTGAAGCTTTTGTCTCCGACCCTTCCTGTTGTGTCTGCGCAGGTGGTGTATTCGCCGTTCCCCCATTATTCGCTGGCGTCCCTGACGTACATGCTGTCAATAAGAGCATCATGCTTATCGCTGCCGCCAAAATCATTTCTTTACTTCTTAATGATCCAAACATCGTTGATTCCCCATCTCTATAAGACTTGACTAGACTCACTAGTTCCCTCTCATCGTAAGTGAGATGAGAATCATTATCAATACCATCAACCTGCATGGATAGTGCGTTTATTTTCCGATAATCACTTGGCGTCATCTTGTAATGCTTCTTAAACATGCGGAACAGGTTTTTCTCATCTGCGAACCCAGCTCCTGTTGCGATTTCTTTAACCGTTGCTTCTGTATGTTTCAAATCATGACAGGCAGCTTCAATCCTTTTCTGAATGAGATACTCCTGTAAGTTCATCCCTTCCCTTTTTTTGAACAACCGCGTCAATTGTCCACCACTGATCCCAAACATATCGGCAATTTGTTGAAACATAATCGGCTCCCTGTAATGTTTATCGAGATATATCTTGGCAGAAGAGGCTGGATCAGGCTGGAGATACCGAATCTCACCACCCTCCAAATCCCTGTACACCTCATGAATCAATTGATATAAAAAACTTTTGGCCTGTAGCTGATCCATTGCTTTGCCACGTTTCCAGCCATTCATCATCCGTTGGAACCAATCGCGTAGCAAGATGGGATTACTTGGCGTATATCCAAAATGTTGAACAAATGGATTGACTTGCTCCAGTAATTGCTGCAGATGTTTCTTGAAAAAGAGAGGTGATTCTGCTCTATAAAACACCATAAAGGTCTTCACCATCTCCTCTTTAGGCGTAATACTGAGCAGGCTCCCCTTCCCGCCGTGAACTAAACCGAAGCGTTCCATTGCAAATGTGGTTTCATTCAGTCGGATTTGCGCTTCTCCCCCATATGCATAGATAAACATGCTACTAGGCATTTTGTATTGCTCCAACGGGTATTGTGACACTATATTCTGAAAACGTACATCTATTATTGTAATGATCGAACGTGTCCAGATACTGGCCATTGTATCAATCATCTCCGGTGTAAATCCTTGTGTCGCTTCTTTCTCTTGCATCTATACGCGCCCCTCGTTTCACTTTTTCCAATGTATACATCACTCATTAATTGAGATTGATAATTGATATTGATAATCAATATCATATTCCATCAGGTAAGTATATCATCATTAAGTGATAGTGGGGAACAGGCAGTGGACGTTATGCTTTTCAACCCAGCTTCCCCTATCGTAAAACGAGAACAAAAAAGGCCAACCCGTAACTACGGGTTAACCTGATCATTGAAAAAAAAGCCCTGATCCATACTGATCAGGGCTTCTCCATTTTTTCGCAGTCATATGCGACCGAATTGATTAGGATTTTGCATGTTTCGGAGAAGGTTTGGATGAGTTTGAAGACAAGATCTAATGAATATCTATTTTCTTAAAATAACCAATGGCCAGTCCAAGACAGATGATGAACGTCGCAGCGATCGAAATATATGAATACTCTGGAGGATATTTGGCCTCCAGTGTTCCATTCGCAATATCCAGTGCTGCGGTCCATGGAAATAGTCCGCGATGTTCACTTGTAGCCAGCATCACATTCACCAGTGTAATAATAATGGTTACGATAATCGCTGGCACAAAACTTTTTAATACGAGCGTAATCAGAATGATCGGGGTCGACAACAGAAACAACAGCAGTCCTGCCACTACATAATTGCTGAGCGAGTTAAGCACAAACTGTGGAGTAAGACCTGCAAATTGACCCAGTGAACCAAAAATGATCGCCAGCGCCCACGCTGATAATGTAAGCAACATAATCCATCCCAGCAACATAATCCATTTGGACATTAGCAGAGCGACTCTGGAAACTGGAATGGTCAGCAGATTCTTCATTGTATCCTCCGCATATTCCCTGTTATACAGATAAGCGGTAATGACACCATACAACGGAACTCCAATGACCAGTACAGCATATATGCTTGTGTTGGACATAAGCACACTGAATTGTGCGACAAGATAAGGCTCCTTTGTTTTCATTTGCACAAACATGGCAGCAGCTACCATCAAAGGGGCAACGGCCGCTCCGATGATACTAAGCAGAAACATTTTGGAGCGTTTCAGCTTGAGAAGTTCAGTGTAAAGCAAATTAACCAATGGTTCCACCTCCAACCAGCTTGGTGAAATAATCTTCCAAACGATCCTCACTCACCATAATTTTGGTTACATTGATGTCATTCTCCATAAAGATTCTGTTTAACTTACCTTGTTGTCCCAAATGGGAATACACCCGGATATTGCGTTCATCATGAATTTCATATTCAGCCTGATCCAAACCGTCGAGAATGACCGCAGCCTTATTATCATCTGAAACTTGAAATTCGGTGTATTTACGGTTCCTTTTCCGAAGCTGCTCAAATGAAATTTCCTCCAGCAGGTTCCCTTCATGAATAATGCCCATGTAATCAACCAGTTGTTCAATTTCCGATAAAATATGGCTTGAGATCAAGATGGTAATATTTCTCTCGGTGGCCAAATTTTTAATCAGCCTGCGAATTTCTTTGATCCCAATCGGATCAAGTCCATTGGTAGGTTCATCAAGAATCAGCAATTCTGGATAGTGCAACAGGGCTCGGGCAATGCCTAACCTTTGTTTCATTCCCAAAGAATATTTGCCAACCAATTTTTTGGTTTCATTTTGCAGACCTACGATTTCGAGCGAGTCCTCAATGGCATTCTTTTTGTATATCCCCATAATTCGAGCGTTGATGGATAAATTTTCGCGGGCAGTCAGATTCTCATAAAACCCGGGTACCTCTACAATCGAACCGGTCCTTCTTAATATTTCTTTTTGATTGGTAAATAGGTTCTCTCCAAATATCTCAATCTCACCATGCGTTGGTTTGATTAGACCGAGCAGCATACGGATTGTCGTCGTTTTCCCTGCCCCGTTGCGTCCAAGAAAGCCGTATATCCCACCTTGTTGAACGGTCATGTTCAGTGAATTAACTGATTTTTGAGTCCCGTATTGTTTGGTAAGATTTGTTGTTTTGATAATTACACTCACGTCTAGCGCACCTTCCTTCCAAGAACTGATAATTTCATTCTAGGTTTCAGATTTTAAATAGCGCTTATCCAAATCTTAACTATCTCTTAATTGTGCTGTGACTTTGACAGCCGCTTATACTTGGGGATTGTGAATATAAAGGATGTTTTCACGCCAGGTTTGCTCTCTGCCTTCAAATACCCCTCATTTTTCTCAGCCAATGTCCGGGCAATTGAAAGCCCAAGCCCGCTTGCCCCAAAGACAGGGCTACGTGAGTGGTCACTGCGATACATACGTTCAAACACTAGATTTAGCTCTTTCTCTGATATCCCTGGTCCCTGATCCCATACGGTTAATTGGAAATTAAGATGATAACATGTTATCTCAATTCCCAGAACGCCCCCTTCATGTCCATACTGGATAGAATTTTGAATCAGATTACTGATGAGGCGATTGATACTCAACCTGTCTGCCATAACGAAACAAGGATAATCCGGGATCTGAATCTTTAGATCCATTTCTGCTTTTTTGAGACTGGGTATAAATTCAATCAAAATCTCCCTGGTCAATTCGGCCAGATCCAACGGCTCAGCCTGCATGGGCATCTCGTCTGCATCCAGTTTGGCCATGGTGAACATCTCATCTATCATTTTTTTCAAGTCCTTCGATTTTCGCGACAAAATATCCATATAGTCTCTTCTCTCTTCTTCTGTAGAAGCAATGTCATCCTTGAGCGCATCCACATAACCAATCATCGAAGTCAGAGGTGTGCGAATATCATGAGAAATGCTGGAAAGCAGACTCTTTCTTACTGCCTGAGAGCGCTGGGCCTCGATCTTTACGCCTTCAAGCTGCTCCATCAGGTCATTTGCTGCAAAAACGATCTCATCCAGCAGTACATTCCCTTTGCTTAATATTCTTCTTTTTCCTTCTCCATTGACCGCCCGATGCAGTTCAGAAGCAATCGATTGCTGCTTGCTTCGAATCTGATATTGATTAACGAGTACCCAGATGCTGGTGAAAACAAACGCTGCAAACAACCACATTCGTGAACCATGCGTCAAGCTCGTGTAGTATTCCAGAGCAAGAGCCCCAGCTCCGATGATCAACTGTAGACCGGATAAAATCAAGATGGCATCTCTATTCATCCCGTTCACCTACAAATTTATAACCGATACCCCAAACGGTTTTTATAAACTGTGGATTCGAAGGATCGGATTCAATCTTCATTCGTAGCTTTCGGATATGTACCATGACGGTATTGTCATCATCCAAATACCCATTATCCCATACATTCCTGAATAATTGGGCTTTGGTGAACACCTGGCCAGGATTGGACATCATAAATTTGAGCAATTCCGTTTCTTTGCCAGTCAGATCGGTCTCTTTTCCCTGGACATCAACTGTGTATGTTTTCAAATTCATCATCAATCCTTTGAAGCGAATGACCTCACTATGGTCAGGAACCTCCGTCCCAAGAACCATAAATCTACGCATGAGTGCCTTAATTCTAGCAACCAGTTCATGAATGCTAAATGGTTTGGTAATGTAATCATCTGCACCGATGCCAAGACCTATAATTTTATCTGTTTCGTGGTCTTTGGCTGTCACCATCATGATGGGTACATTACTGATACTGCGAATTCTTCGACAAGCCTCCGTACCGTCCATCTGAGGCATCATCAGGTCAAGAATGACCATATTATATTTGTGCTGTTGAAACAGCTGCAGCGCTTGTTCACCATCTGCGGCAGTATCTACGGTATACATCTCCCGCTCCAGGTATTTTCGGATCAGGTCTCGAATCTCCTTATCGTCATCAGCAATGAGTACACGAATATTTTGCATGATTTCAACCTTCTTTCTAAAAAAAAGGTTGGCGTTTCTGACTCACGAAACGCCAACCTTGAAATATTATTTAGTGCTTGTCAGCAAGAGTTCGTTGATGAGCGTTGCATTCTGTTTCACAATCTCCGGATAATTTTTGTCAATCATCTCCATATGTTTGCCGTAACCTTTCACTTGTCTGAATTGTCCTGTGGTGGATTGGGCCCACAATGCAATCGAAGCATTGGCATCCAAAAGTCCTGAAGTCACATAACTGATGTTACCATCAATCGTACCAAAGGTTATGGCTTCATGAACATACAGGTAAGACTTCGTAATCAGCTCCAGCAAATAGTCATTCGCCAATTTCTCAAGGTCCTGATATTGACTCATGTTGAACTTTTGCTGAATCTCCTGCCTAATCTCTTCTTCAGTCAGACGATGCTCTTCCACTTCTGTTCGGTATTTTGAGTCCAGTATAATCAGGTCACGCACTTCATATCCTCTGCGGTTAAGCTCTTTGGCTACATCGAAGGCCAGCACTCCACCCGAGGAGTAACCCATCAGCGTGAATGGGCCCTCCTTTTGAATATCAATCATCATTTGAGCGTAACGAGCAATCCGATCTTCTGAAGTGATGAAATTAAAGCTGTAAACTCCGAACGAGTCCAGATGCTGAGCAAGTGTCATGTAGGCAATCCCCATGGAAGCAGCGGGAGGAAAACAGAAAACGATCCGATTTTCCTCACTTGTCCGGGTTAGCTGCATGCAATCTTCGGTGTAGTCCTCCAGCAGATCTTTGGCTTTCTCAACAAAGGCCGCCAGATCAGCAATGGTCGGTTTTTCAAAAATATCCTTAAACGGGATTCTAAAATTCAACAGACTGTACAATCGGGATACAAAAGACATCACATTTAACGAATTCGCACCCAGCTCAAACAGATTTGCATGTATGCTAATCGGCTTCACTGGAAGAACGTCCTCCCAAATATCTGTCATGTGTCGTTCCAGTTCCGTTTCCGGTGGTGTGTAGGATTGCAGAGCTGTCACACTGCCCTCGGGCTCAGGCAATGCCTTCAAGTCCACTTTTCCGTTCACCGTCAATGGAAGCTGATCCATCACAACAAAGAATGCAGGTATCATATATGCAGGAAGCTCGTCAAGCAATCCCTGTTTCAGTTGAACGATGTCCATCTTTTTACTCAGGTCCACAGGTACGATGTACGCACAGAGATAGCTTTGCTGAGCATCATCTTGCCGCGAGGTCACAATTGCATCCTTAACTTCCGGTTGTTGCAGCAAACGATACTCAATTTCTCCCGGCTCAATACGGTAGCCTCTAATTTTCACCTGATGATCAATTCGACCGAGGAACTCCATGTCTCCATTTGGCAACCATTGCACCAGATCACCTGTCCGGTATAGGGTAGTCCCTTCTTTGAACGGATTGGGTACAAACTTCTGCATCGTTAGTTCCGGACGTCCGAAGTATCCTCGGGATACTCCGTCACCTCCAATGTATAGTTCCCCTGGCGAACCAGCCGGAAGCAGTTGCTGATGTTTATTCAGCACATATAACTGCACATTTGCAGCAGGTTTCCCAATAGGTACTGAGATTCTCGTGTCCGTCTCGGGATTGTACGGATGGATCATGCAGCCTACAACCGTTTCCGTTGGCCCGTATTCATTAAAGATCTGAACCTTGCCTCCAAAACTCTCATATACTTCCCGAGCCAATTCCGATTTCAGGTCCTCACCGCCTACAATCAGGCACTTGATACTAGATCGAGTGTTGTCCATATCCTTAATCAGATTCAGATGTGATGGTGTCAATTTAACCACGCCTGCTTGCCGATCCCTGAATACATTCAGGATCACCGGTTCATCTCCGCTGGTTGGATATACCACTATTTTATTTCCAGTAACCAACGGTGTAAAGATCGAAGTGATCGTCAAATCAAACGCAAACGAGGAGTACAGGGCAAAATCAAGCTCCCGATTCTGCAAATAAACGTCCTTCGCCCAGAAAATATAGTTGATCAGACCGCTGTGCGGAATCATTGTGCCTTTTGGTTTCCCGGTCGATCCTGAGGTATAGATCATATACGCTACATCCTCTGGTCCAGCATGCTGCTCCAATGGTTCTGCTGAATAATGGCTATAATCCGCATCAATCGCTACGGATGTTCTGCCCGACCCGGTATGGCCTTCTCCCATTTCCAATATGATCGGTGAACCGCTATCCTCCAGAATAAATGTAATTCGTTCTGCGGGATATTCCGGGTCAATGGGCACATACGCTCCGCCCGCCTTCATAATAGCCAGAATGCCAACAATCATCTCGGGTGAGCGTTCAACCATAATACCAACCATGGAACCTGGACCAACATGGATAGCCTTTAAATGTCTTGCCAACTGATTCGATTTTATTTCAAGCTGTCTGTAGGTCAGCACATCTGAGCCCAACGCTACGGCGACATGTTCAGGGGTTTTGAGGACTTGTTCACTGACCAACTGATGCATCATTTTGCCCTTTGGATAGGCTGATGCGGTATCGTTGTACTGATCCAACAGGATGATTTGCTCTTGTTTGGTCATGATTTGAATCTCATCAACCCGCAAGTTTTCATCTGTCACGATTTGATTCAACAGCGTAAGCATATGGTCTTCCATGACTTTCATCAGGGCTTCATCATATTTGCCCGAATCATAAGCAAACTTGATTACAAGCTCTTCACCAGGTATTGCAATGAGATTGAATCCATAATTCGTCTGTTCCTGACTATGGACGTCCTCAATGACAAACCCAATATCATTCGAGCCTTGTTCAACGAGACTTGAATCCACCGAGTAATTTTCAAAAACCATAATATGATCGATCAAATCTCTTTTTAGACTGCTCAAAGACGCAATTTCAGCCAGACCCAGATGGTGATGCTGACTCCCTTCAATCGATAAGGCCTGCATATCTCCAACCAGTTGTTTGAAGGTATGTCCCTCATCCCATTGAATCCGTGCAGGAATGGTGTTGATAAATAAACCAACCATGTTTTCGATCCCTCTTACCTGCGCTTCTCTCCCGGATACCACCGTTCCAAATACGACATCCGAAGTATCGTTGTACTTGGCAAGCATGATTCCCCAGACACACTGCATAACCGTATAAAATGTGACATGGTTCCGGTTGGCAAGGTCATTCATTTGCTTCGTGAGCTGTCTGGAAATGCGGAATTGATGCTCCTGTGGAGTGACCCCATCGTTCAATGAACGAGAAATTCCTGCTGGCAACTGAACCTTGTTCTCATATCCGCCCAGAACATTCTTCCAGTACGAGATGGCTTCATCCTTGTTCAACGCCTGCAACCATTCCACATATTCACTGTAAGGTACAGGCTCGTGGAGCTGAATGTTTTTCCCAGTACGTTTGCATTCATAGAGATGGACCAGCTCTGCAAGAATGATGCCTCTTGCCCAGCCATCAAGCAAGATATGATGGTTACTCCAGATTAACGAGTATTGCTCCTCATTGGTCTGCAACAATTCAAATCGAACCAGTGTATCTTTTCCAAGATCAAAGCCTTTTCTTTTGTCCTCCCTAGCAATTGACAATACACGAGCGCCTCTGTCCTGTTCTGGCAAACCTCGAAGATCCCGGTATACAAAAGCAACTTCTCGTTTTTGACAAATAATATTCCGCGGCTCTTCTGTAACTTGGTACTCAATGGACGCACGAAGCATTTCGTGACGTTGCATCAACAGGTTCAGACTCTCCTGAAGCCGGTCAATGTCAAGATTTCCTCTGATGTTCATGATCAACTGCTCAAAATAAACCCTGTCTCCGCGATTCTCAAGTGCATGGTACAGCATACCTCGCTGCATGTTGGCCAAAGGATATATTTTTTCAATTCGATCTGGGCCGAACTTTTGCGTAATCACTTTCAAATTTTGCAGTGTTACATATGGATCTCCATAATCGGATGGCGTTTTTTCGGCCTGCTGTTGCTGCACACAATGTTCAATGATCAACTGGAGCATTTTTTGGTAGGATGTCGCAAAGTTCTCTACGATGGAGTTATCAAACAACTTGTGGTTATAGGTGATGTTAATCATCAATTGACCTTCAGCCACATAGGCAATAACTTCCATTGGATTGGCACGAATGACATCATCACCAACCGAATTGCCCGCTGGCAACCAGGACGAACGAAACAGACCACTGTTGATATCCTGATCCATTTGTCCCAAATAATTAAACAACAGGAGTGGTGTCTGCTCTTTCAACTTTGGCAATTCAGTAGTCATATATTTCAATATTCCGTAACCAATTCCTTTCGCTGGAACCCTTCTTAGCTGCTCTTTTACCTCCTTGATCGTTGTACCAATCCCTTCCTCATTCCCGAGATCGATACATACTGGATATTTGCTTGTAAACCAGCCAACCGTACGACTGATATCCAATTCGTCTCCCATAAGCTCACGACCGTGACCTTCCATCGTTACCTTAACTTTGCTCGCTCCTGCACATTCCTTGATGGAGAGAGCTAGAGCAGCCAGCAGAATGTCATTAATTTCAGTATAGTAGGCCTGGTTTGTCTCTCTCAAAAGCTGAGTTGTCATCTCTCGGTCCAGCGATACGCTGCTCATTCGATTGTCTCCGTATCGATATTCGTTCAGATGAACTTCATTCCGAGGAAGAAAGCCGGCTTCTTCTTGATCCGTCTTGATCCAATACGCACGCTCCTTGGCGAGACGACCTCCCTTCGCATAGTCACTCAGGAAAGCTGCATAGAAGGGGTACGAATCTGTAACCGGATAAAAAGAAAGATCTTGTCCTTCCAGAAGCTGCTGGTATCCTATGGCCAAGTCTTCCAACAGAATTTTCCAAGATACCCCATCAATCAGTATATGATGGATTACAATGACCAGATGATCTCCCTGATCGGTCCTGAAAATGACGGCTCGCACCAGAGGTCCCTCGAAAATTTCGATGGATTCCTGTATCTTGGAGGCTGCCTGCTGCACCCTTGTGTACAGTTCCTGCTCATCAAGACCGTTCATGTCCTGTACGTCCAACTGGAAAAGACCTGCTTCATAATCGAGATGGGTCTGCACCACCTTACCTTGTTCCTCACGATAGGACATCCGCAAGACATCGTGATGCATCATTAACCCTTCCATGATCTGCCGGACTATCTCTGGATTGAATCCCTCCTCGCGGTACAACATCAAGGACTGATTAAAGTGGTTCATTCCTGTACGTTGATGCTGCAAGAAATAAGACTTCTGGATGGGTGTAAGATCAACCGGACCCGTCACACGCTGCTTCATCCGGTCTACATGGGAATCTTCTCTAACATAACGCCCCAGCAGCTTGATCTGTGGATTAGCAAATAGCTCTTTCATGGTAAGCTTTTTGCCAGCTCTGGACAGTCTGGATATAATTTGCAATGCTTTGATGGAATCACCACCGGAAGCAAAGAAGTGATGGTTGATGCCGATTGGCTTGAAGCCAAGCACCTCTTCCCAGATGGAAACGAGCAGGCTCTCTGCCTCGTTTCTCGGGGGCTCATAGACCATCTCTCCACCCATGCTTGCATCCGGTTCGGGAAGTGCACGTACATCCAATTTCCCATTGCCGGTCAGCGGCAGGGTATCCAATTGCATAAAATGCGTAGGAATCATATATTCAGGCAATTCGACACCTAGATGAACGCGAATTTCGTCCAATGGTATCGATCTGTTTGCGGTGAAATAGGCACAGAGCACGGTAGCCTGTTCCTGGTTTGCTCCAGGTACGATAACGGCCTCCCGTACACCTTCCAGAAGCAGCATTTGTTTTTTGATTTCATCCAGCTCAATCCGATAACCACGCACTTTCACCTGATTATCCTTCCGACCTGCCAGTTCCAGCTCATCATCATGTGTCCAACGGGCAAGATCTCCTGTTTTGTACATGATCTGCCCCGGCTGGAATGGATCTTCAACAAACTTCTCCCGGGTCATTTCAACCTGATTGAAATACCCGCTGGACACTGCTTCACCCGAAACACAAATTTCACCGAATACCCCCCGGGGCACCAGATGGTTATGCTTATCTAGCACGTATACCACAGTGTTATCAATCGGTCTGCCAATAACCGGATGATCTATAAAGGAACGAACATTCACAGACGATATGTTATGAAAAACTACACCAATCGTCGTTTCAGTTGGACCATAATGATTCATGATCCGGCTGTTTGGAAACTCTTGAAGGTACTTTTCCACATCCGTTGTATTTGTCTTCTCCCCACCAAGCACAACCAGCCTCAGCACAGGCTGCCATTCTGCAAATGCAGCATCATGGAGCAGCAGATTGAATAATGAAGGGGTCAGTTTGATGAAAGTGATACGCTGTTGAGTCAGCATTTGTAATACTCTAGCCGGATTGGTGTAGTCTTCCTTGCTTGGAACGTGAAGCTCACCGCCTTGCAACAAGGATGAAAATACACCTGTGTATCCAAGATCAAAAGCACTGGAAGACATCAGCATCGTTCGATCTGCCGCAGAAACTCCCGCTTCACGGATGAACCATTGTGTGTAATTAACAATATTTCGGTTGCGAACCATTACCCCTTTCGGAGTACCTGTTGAACCTGAAGTATAGATCATATAGACCTGCTGTTCAGGCGAAATCGGCAGAGATAGATCCGTGTAGTCAAAGCTTTCGATACTGCTGTCGTTAACCTGACACACATCCCCACTGAAAGATAACTCCTTGGACAACGGATGATCCGTCAACACAAGGATAGCCTGGCTATCATTCAAAATAACATTGGTCCTGTTCACAGTCTGCTCAGGATCAATCGGTAAATAGATGGCTCCCGTTTTAAGAACGGCCAGCATGCTTATAATCAAGTCCACAGATGGATTCATGCTTACTGCGATAACCGAATTCGGTGCAGCACCTCTTGATCTCAGCGAGCGAGCCAGTTGATTAGCTCTGCGATTCAACTCTTCGTAAGATAATTCGTTTTCCCCTGACACCACTGCCCGTTGCCCGGATGACTTCCTTACTTGCTCCTCAAATAGTTCGATCAGGGCTGCATCTGTTCTGTATTGCACAGGCTGACCACAGGATAGCTGCATAATGGACTTTGTCTCTTCTGATGGGATGAATTGAATATCCTGCAACCGCAACGTGGCATCATTACTGATATTATCCAACAATTCAGTCAAGTGGCCTGCCATACGCTTTATTGTTTCAGGCTTAAACAACTCCGTAGAGTACGTAAACACACATTTGATCCGGCCCTCAGCTTCCATTGCGGTTAAGGTGAGATCAAATTTGGATCGGATGTTACTTGGAGGAAGTGAACTGAATTGCACACCCTCGATTGCAAGCTCCTCACTGTCATAATTCTGGAATACCAGCATCGTATCGAACAAGGCACTTCTGCTCATATCTCTTGTCAAGGCAAGCTGTTCAACCAGTTCATCAAATGCATAATCCTGGTTTTCATAGGCTTGAAGTGTATTCTCCTTGATCTTGTTCAGATACTCCTTGAACGTAAACGTGCCTACCGGACGATTCCGAAGTGCCAGTGTATTAATGAACAAACCGATTACATTTTGCAGCTCCGGCTGTGAATTACCTGCTACCGGTGTCCCCACGATGATATCTTCTTGCCCGGTGTATCGATGTAACAGTGCTGTATAGCCAGCAAGGAGAAGCATAAATAAGGTTACGCTCTCTCGATGAGCCAATTGAGACAACCGTTGCGACACACCCTCAGATAACTCGAATGGGAACAGTTCACCTTCATAATTGCGGTGTTGTGGTCTTGCATAATCGATTGGCATATCCAGTAGCGGGACTTCTTCTTGATAGGCCCTTAGCCAGTAGTCCTTCTGTGCCTGAATCACATCCGTTGTTCTGGACAGTGCTTGCCACTCGGCATAATCCCTGTATTGCAATTGTAGTGGTTCAAGCGTTTGTCCTTCATACAGGGCGCTCAGCTCCCTGGTCAAAACGCCCATGGATACACCGTCCGCAATAATGTGATGCATATCCATAATCAGACTGTATTCCGCAGGCCCCATCTGCACAAGTTCAACCCGCAGCAACGGAGCCTTAGTCAGATTGAATGGACGTACAAATCCCGCCTGCCACGCTTCTAAAGTCTGTTCATCCAGCTTGCGAGAGGTGATCCTGAATTCCACCTGTTGATCAATTCGTTGAACAGGCTGTCCATCAACCATATGGAAGGAGGTCCTGAACGATTCATGACGCTTGATCAGATCCTGAAAAGCTCTTTCCAATTGGCGTACATCCAGATTGCCAGATATTTTCATAGCATAAGGCATATTGTAGGCCAGGCTCGAATCTTCCAGCTGATGCATAATAAAAAGTCTTTTTTGTGCGGACGAGAGCGGGTAGAACTCCTTGGTTTCCGCTTTGGTTATGGTCTCATAGCTGCTGGAACGAGCAGACTCAATCCACTGGGACAAGGCTCTGACCGTTGGCGTTGCAAATACTTGTCTCAATGGTACGGCCACACCGAATGCCTTGTGGACACGAGATACGAGAGCCGAAGCCTTCAGCGAGTGTCCTCCCACTTCAAAGAAATTGTGGTTTACGCCAATACGGTCATTATTTAGAAGCTGATGCCAGAGTGCAAGCAATTCCGCTTCCATCCTGCTACCCGGAGCTTCATAACCCCTAAGTGCAGACATGCCCGCTTCCGGGGCTGGCAGCGCTTTGCGATCCACTTTCCCGTTGGAGGTTAGTGGCAATTGATCCATCTTCACAATGTAGGCGGGCATCATATAATCCGGCAATTGCAGAGACAGCTGTTGTCTGATCTGTTGCGTAACCGCACCATCTGCTACCTCGTTCAGGGTGATATATGCACATATAAATTGTGTATGCTCTTCATCCGCCCTGGCTACAACGAATGCATCCTTTACGATATAAAGCTGAAGCAATTGATGTTCGATTTCACCCAATTCAATTCGATATCCCCGAATTTTGACCTGATGATCCATCCGGCCCAAGTACTCCATGTTGCCATCTGCACGCCATCTGGCCAAGTCGCCTGAACGATACATTTTCTCACCAGGATAGAACGGATCTTCGACAAATCGTTCTTCCGTAAGACTGGATCGATTGAGGTATCCTCTGGCTAGCCCTTCTCCTGCAACATATAGCTCACCTGCACATCCTACAGGCTGCAATTGACGATACTGGTTCAGTACATATGCCCTGAGTGTAGGGATGGGCTGACCTATATTACTTCTGCCCATTTCTATATCAGACAACGTAATCTCCTTGTAGGTAACATGAACCGTAGTCTCTGTAATGCCGTACATATTAATTAACTTTGTAGACGGATAACGCTTGTACCATTTTGCCAATAAAGACGGACTTAACGCTTCTCCACCAAAAATGACTTTTCGCAAACTCAATTCCTTCCTCGGACGTTTTGCCTCCTCATGCATCAATCGGTAGAAGTAAGATGGCGTCTGATTCAGAATAGTTACCTTTTCACGGATTAACCATTGCAGGAATTCTCCAGGCTGTTGGGCGACCAGATGTGGAACAATAAGTAATGTCCCCCCGTACAACAGCGCTCCATACATCTCCCACACCGAGAAATCAAAACAGAAGGAATGGAACATCGTCCATACATCGTTCTCGCTGAAATCAAAACAATTACGGTCATTGATCAACAAACGCACGACATTTTTATGTTCAATCAATGTTCCCTTCGGATTCCCGGTTGTACCTGAGGTATAAATGACATAGGCGAGGTCATGGGATTGAACGGATGTCTCCAGATTTCCTGCATTCAGGTGATACGAGTTCTCTTCCTCCAATACAACGCATAAACCCCGGTGAAGTCCGCGATCCATTCCTTTTTCAGAGACCATCAGCAGGTGGATGCCCGAATCCTCCAGCATATAGCTAATACGGTCATCGGGATAGGTGGGATCAACAGGTATATATGCAGCTCCCGCTTTTAACACTGCCATGATACCAACGATCATATCGACTGACCGATCCGCCATAATTCCAATAAATTGCTCTGTTCCTCCTGTAAGAGATAACAACGTACGGGCCAGTTGATTGGAACGCTTATTCAGCTCCATGTACGTCATGTGACGATGCTCATCCCGGACAGCAATTCGATCAGGCGTACGTCTAACTTGCTGCTGGAACAGCTCATGAATGGTCATATTTCGCGGGTAATCCGCATCAGAGTTATTGAAAGAATTCAGAAGCACCTCACGCTCTGCACCACCTACAAGTTGAATGTCAGCAAGCTGCTGATGATCAGCTGAAGTAACTTGTTCTGCCACACTCCTAAAATGTTGATCCATATGCTCGATAATGGATGAATCATATTTATTACCATCATACGTAATCACAAGGGTCAGGCTGTCACCAGGTGTTGCCGAAATCAGGAATCCGTAGTTGCTCTGTTCCTCCGCATGCAGTCCGGTGATTTCAAAACCAACCCCCGTGCTGGATTGATGAACAGCTCCATGATCCAGGGCATAGTTCTCAAATACAAAGACGTGATCCATTAATTCCTTGTTGAGATCACTCAATGCCTGAACCTCAGCCAGATTCAAATAATTGAATCGCTGACTTTCAACGGCTTGTTTCTGAACGGCCTGAAGTACATCGCCAAAATGCTTTTGATGCGGATAACCAATCCGAACAGGAATCGTATTGATGAACAACCCTATCATCTCTTCTATGCCTTCAACTGGCGCTTCTCTGCCAGAGACTACGGTTCCAAATATGACGTCCTCCGTATCATTGTATCTGGCCAGCACCAGACCCCAGATACATTGAATGACGGTATTCAACGTCACACCATAACGAACACCTATTTCATTTAATTGATGGGTTACCTCCTGACCCAAAGATATCATCTGTTCTTTTCGCAAATATGGAACATCATGCTCTGTAAGAAGTAACCCTGGAACACTCGACTGCGTATCATAATTTTCTAGATAACGTCTCCAATATGCTTGGGCCTCATCCTTGTCCTGACGAATGAGCCATTCAATGTAATGATGATATCGTTTCGGGTCCTTCAGGTTGTGCGCCTTATTCTCAAGTTTGGCCTTATAGATCTGGAACAGCTCCGATAATATAATTCCCAGACACCATCCATCCAGCAAAATATGATGATGGCTCCATACAAGGGTGTAGGATTGATCTGTGGTGCGAAAAAGAGCTGCACGCATAAGTGGCTGTGTATCCAAACGGAAACTGCGAGCCTTATCCTGCTGAGTAAAAGTTTCCAACTGAGCTGCTGAATGATGTGCTTCCAAAGCTGTCCAGTCTTGAAATTCAAATTCAATGGTGAGGTTTTGCATAATGACCTGTCTCGGTTCTTCCAAATCATGATGCATAAATGAAGCTCTCAATGCCTCATGTCTGTTCATGAGCTCATTGAAACTGGATTGCAAGTAATCCGGGTTCACTTCCCCGCGAATCTCCATGACCGTTTGCTGAAAATACGCAGCTGATGTCTCATCTTCCATTGCGTGAAAGAGCATGCCTTGCTGCATATTGGTTAACGGATAAATCCGTTCAATGATCACGCCCGGACAGGCAGATCTGATAAGATCCAGCTCCTCCAGTGCCAGACTTGGATCACCATAGTCGGAAGGCGTATATGTCGTTTCACGCTGACATAAGCAATGGTCTACAATTTCCGTTAATTGCTCCAAAAACGTCTCTGCAAATCGACTTACAAGCGGCATGTCCACCGCAGTTTGGTTTGCTGTTACGTTGAGATGTAACTTCCCACCAGATACGAAGGTGTTCAGTTCAATCGGGTTATTTCGGGCGATATGGCTACCAATCGTTTGTCCCGTGGAGAAACGGGACTCCCGGAACATGGCTTCCCCAATCATGCCTCCGTCCATTTCACCGAGATAGTTAAACGAAATGGATGCTGGACGCTCCGTCTGCAGCTCTGGCATCCGGGCCACATATTTCAGCGCTCCATAGCTAAAGCCTTTATGCGGTACCTTCCTTAATCCCTCTTTCACCCGTTTGATGGTGGTCGAAAGTTCGTCCTCCGCTTCTCCCTCCAACAGAACCGGGTACAGCGTCGTAAACCAGCCCACGGTGCGACTGACATCGATCCCCTCCAGCACATTTTCCCGGCCATGGCCTTCCAGGTTCACTTTCAGCTTCAGCTCGCCTGTCAGCTTCCGCACCGCAAGGTACAGCGCACTGAGCAGCAGATCATTGATCTCCGTCTGGTAAGCCCGGTTGCTCCCACGCAGCAACTGCTGGGTGACTTCCGCACTCAGAGTGCTTTGCAGGGTTTGGCTGTCCGCAAATCGATCCGGCCCTGCCGCTTCCTCCCGTTCTCCCAGGTTCAGTCCAGCTCCCTCCGCGGCAAGCCTGCTCCAGTAGGCTCGCTCCTTCGTAGCCTGTGGGCTGTTCGCGTACTCCTGCACGGCTTCTGCGAAGCGTTGGTAAGAGTCCGTCTTCTCGTCCGCATCCAGCGCTTCTCCCCGCTCCGCCTGCTGATACAGCACTTCCATATCCTCCAACAGGATTCGCCAGGATACCCCGTCCACGACCAGGTGATGAATCGCCAGCAGCAGATGGTCACCGTCCTCGGCTTCAAACCACCCGACCTGCACCAGCTTGCCCTCTTCCAGGTTACATGCCTGCTGCACCCGGGTAGCCGCCTCATAGACCTGACGCTCCGGTTCATCCCAGCCCCGGATATCAAACCGATGCAGGGTATACATCCGCTCTCCCGTGTGCGCTGGACAGTTGATTTGGCGGATGCTGCCATCCGCTTGCACCTCATACCTCATCCGCAGCGCATCATGATGCTCCAGCAATCGGTCCAGCACCTGTTCCAGCACGCCTAGCTTGAATCCGGCCGCCCGGTGCAGCATAAAGGACTGGGTGAAGTGGTTTCGTTCCGCTGTATTGTTCGCAAAAAACCACTGCTGAATCGGGGTCAGCTGCACTTCCCCTTCCACAGGCTCCTGGCTCCGACGCTCACGCTGATCCCATTTCACATATGGGGAGAGATCCCGAATCTTCGGATAGGCAAACAAATCCCGAACCTCCATCCGCAGCCCCGCCCGAGCCAGACGTGATCCGATCTGGAGTGCCTTGATGGAGTCCCCCCCGGAGACAAAGAACTGGTGATTGATGCCCAGCTCCTCCATATTCAGTACATCACGCCAAACGTCCACCAGTATGCGCTCCACCTCGCTGCGCGGTGCTTCCGTCTCCGGCCCGGCAGGCAGATGGTGGTCCGGCTCTGGCAACGCCTTGCGGTCCAGCTTGCCATGGGACGTCAGCGGCAGCTGCTCCAGCTGCACCACATAGGCCGGGATCATATAATCCGGCAGTTCCGCTTCCAGCCAGTCCCGAACAGTAGCAGCTGTCCACACTGTTTCACCTTCGGCTACAACATAGGCGCACAGCGCCCCATTTCCCTGCGGGTCCTGATGAGCCAGAACCGCTGTTTCCCGGATGGCCGGATGTTTCAGCAGTTGTTGCTCGATCTCGCCAAGCTCAATCCGGTATCCACGGATTTTCACCTGTTGATCGGTACGCCCCATAAATTGCAGGTTGCCACCAGGCAGCCAGCGTACCAGATCACCTGTCCGGTACATTTTGCCGCCGGGCTCATGCGGGTTGTCTACAAATTTCTCGGCTGTCAGTTCTGGATTATTTAAATAACCCCGTGCCAGACTTTGACCGGTAATGTACATCTCCCCAGTCACACCTGTCGGACAGAATTGAAGATGATCATTCAGAATAAAAATTCTTGTATTCGTGAAAGGTTTCCCTATAGGAATGACACCGTCTATGGAATCAACTTCATGCAGAGTGGTAACCACCGTATTTTCCGTTGGCCCGTATGCATTGATCAGCCTGTAATTCGGAAGGGCATGAAGTTTAAGCTGCTCTCCCCCCGAAACTAGCAAACGCAAAGAGGAATTTGGCAGTTCAACAAATGATTCACATACTTTGGAAGAGAACGTTGCAGCCGTTATTCCATACTCCGATAAGTATTCATTTAGCCTCGATATATCCAATCTCAGCTCGGTCGGAATGATATGAAGTGTAGCCCCTGACATTAGTGCAGGGAAAATTTCACTAATCGAAGCGTCAAAGGTCATTTGGAGATAGTTTGCCACCCGGTCTCTCTCTGTTAACTGTAAAGCATCTATATATCCACAACAGAAGTTGGTTAAGGCGTTATGCTCAACCTGTACCCCCTTTGGCAGACCTGTGGAGCCTGATGTGTAGATGATATATGCCAAATCGTCAGGACTTGCTGTCATCGCTGCCGAATCAGCCGCAGGCGGAATCTGAAGCGATGCCGCAGCATTCCAATCCTTCAATGCTGCCTCATCCAGAATGAATGGTACACATTCGGAATCAGCAGCCCGGAGCCGCTCCATCCAATCGCTCTGAGTCACAACCAGTCCTGCTCCGCTATCCTGAAGCATGTACCGGATTCGCTCAACCGGAGTTGACGGGTCCAGTGGTAAATATGCCCCTCCCGATTTCATAATTCCGAGAATGCCCGCAATCATTTCTACAGACCGATCCATCATAATACCAACGACCGTTTCTCTGGTTACACCACGCTGACACAGGCGATCTGCAAGTAAGTCTGCCGCTTCATTCAGCTCATGATAGGTCATGCTTCTGCCGTCATGCACAACTGCAACCTGATCAGGTGTCCGTACAGCATATTGCGCAATCCAATCATATACCCGCTGGTGCAGCGGATAAGTGCGGGCGTTATCATTATAGACATGCTGTAGTATCTGCTTCTCTTCCTCAGATACAACTTCAAACTCACCCAGCTTGCCGTGGGGATGGCTTAATATCCCTTTTAATAATTGAATAAAGTGATGGCTCATGTTTTCAACCGTTTGAAGGGAGAACAGGTCACTGCAATATTCCAGTTCAAACTCAATGCGGCCATTCTGTTCGACCGCAGCAAGGGTCAGATCAAATTTGGCAATAGGCAGCTCCGTCTCATAAGGCTCAACGTGTAAATCACCCCATTGTTGTCCGGATGTACGCTCAAGCTCCAGATTTTGCAGCACAAACATCGTATCCACCAATGCGTTTCTGCTTCTGTCTCTTGAGACATGAAGCTTGTTGATGAGCTCATCAAGCGGATAATCCTGATTTTCATAAGCCTGTAATGCATTTTCCTTCACTTCTCCAAGGAACTCACTAAAGGACCGTTCTGCTACAGGATAATTCCGCATGGCAAGTGTATTAACAAACATACCGATCACCTGCTGGAGATCTGCGTGTTTGCGCCCCGCAATCGGAGATCCCACAACAATGTCATCTTGTCCTGAATATCTGGAAAGTAAAGTAGTATACGCCGCCAGCAGTACCATATATAATGTCGCTTCATGATCTCTGGCCAATTGATGCAGTTCGCGTGTAAGCTGTTCGTCACATGAAAATTGCACCCGATTTCCTTTAAAAGAATATACTTGCGGCCTTGGCCAGTCTGTCGGCAATTGAAGGACCGGAATTTCTCCCTCGAATCGATTAAGCCAGTAGGTTTCCTGTGTCTTGAGTCCTTCACTGTTAAACCAATCCTTTTGCCACTCCGAATAATCCTTGTACTGTAACTTCAGCTCAGCCAGAGATTTCCCCTCATACAATTCATGGAACTCCTGAACAAGTACCCCCGTTGACACACCATCTGCGATAATGTGATGCATGTCCATCACGACTACATATTCCTGTTCACTGATTTTCACAAGTTCGATCCGCATTAATGGGGCCTTGTCCAGCTCAAATGGACGAATTCGATCCGAAAGCGTTTCTTCCAATGATCGGCTTCCTGTTTCAATATGTTCAACAGCAAACGGAACATGTGAATGAATCCGTTGGACGGGTTCGCCATCCACAATGACAAAGGACGTCCTGAATGACTCATGTCTCTGTACCAATTGCCGGAATGCCTCTTCAAATCGCGCCACGTCCAGTTTTCCAGATACTCTCATCACTGCAGGCATATTGTATGAAGTTCCGGTATCCGAAATCTGATGCAGCATATGAAGTCTGCGTTGAGCAGACGAAAGTGTATAATAGGGCTTTGATTCGGCCGGTTGGATGGAAAGATAGTCCTCTTTGGCAGCAGATTCAATGTAATTAGCAATACCTCGGATGGTTGGAGCAAGGAAAAGCTGTCGGATCGGCACCATCACCTGAATCTCTTTGTGAATTCGTGATGCCAGTGCTGTCGCTTTGAGTGAATGACCGCCGGACTCAAAGAAGTGATCATGAACCCCCGCAATCTGCACTCCCAAAATTTCTTTCCATATGGTGCAAATGCGATTCTCCAGCACCGTACTTGGTGCTTCATATTGGTCATGCTTCAAATGTTCTATGCATTCTGCCGGTTCAGGCAGCGCCCTGCGATCAACCTTCCCATTTCCTGTTAAGGGAAGCTCATTGAGCAGGATAAAATAGGAAGGAACCATGTAGTCCGGCAGGCGCTCCGATACATACGTACCAATTCCAGTGATTGTCAGCGCTGGATCAGCCTTTAGATATGCAATCAATATGTCCTGATCGGCTGCATCTTTTCTCGTCACTACGACCCCTTCACGAATCCCTTCATGCTCCAGCAGAACATGCTCAATCTCTCCCAGCTCAATGCGGTAACCGCGCAATTTAACCTGGTGGTCCAAGCGTTCGAGAAACTCAATATCTCCGTTTGGGAGCCGGCGTACCCGATCACCTGTTCGATACATCCGTGTTCCCTCAAGTAAGGGATGTGGAACGAATCGGGAATCGGTTAGTTCCTTGTTATTCAAATACCCCAAGCTCAAACCATCTCCGGAGATACATAACTCTCCTGGAATACCAGCTGGAACGGGATTCTGGTACCGGTCCATAACCCAGACCGAAGTATTGGCAATTGGTTTTCCGATGGGAAGATTGGTAACCGCTGCTTCGATGGACCTGATGGGATAAGCTGTAGCAAAAACCGTGCTTTCTGTGGGTCCGTATACGTGAATCAGGCGATCCGCTCCGAGAATATCCAGTCCTTTCCTGGCCTGGACCACGGATGCCCGCTCGCCCCCAAACAATATTTTGCGGAAGCCACGGAGACATTCCGGCTCACGATCAACAAGCAGATTAAACAGTGCGGTCGTCATGAAAGAAACCGTGACTTTCTCACGAACGATAACTTCGGCGAGCGCTTGGGTGTCCAGAACCGTATCCTGCTTGAGCAGAACCAGACTGGCTCCGTTCAATAGTGCGCCAAAAATATCAAAGACAGATCCGTCAAACGCATAATTCGAAAGCTGCAAAATCCGGTCTTCCGGGCAAATATCGATGTAATCCGTCTCACATACAACCCGAATGACATTTGCATGAGAGATCATCACTCCTTTGGGCAATCCGGTAGAGCCAGACGTGTAGATCATGTAGGCCAGATCATCCATGCGGCTCTCCTTGTCAGGTTTCACTTCCATTACCTGTGTGGCAGCCGCCATCTCCATGACCGCAGGCATATGATCCATGTAGTCCACATACAGCGGTAACATTGGAAAATTCAGCGGTGCCTGGCTGATACATTCGGGCTGTGTCAAGAGCACCGCAGCCCTGCTATCCTGAAGCATATGACTTATTCTTTCTTCCGGCCAACCCGGGTCCATGGGAAGATAAGCCGCCCCTGCTTTCAGAATCCCGAGTATGCCCGCAATCATCTCTATCGAGCGGTCTGCCAGCAGTCCTACCACTGCCTGCTTGGGTAGCCCAAATTCGTATAACCGGGATGCCATTTGATCCGCTTTTCCCTGCAATTCACGGTAGGTGATATGCACGTCATCCATAATAAGGGCGGTGGCATGAGGCGTTTTCTGGACTTGTTCATCAAAAAGCTGGGATATGGTTTTCCATTGAGGATAATTAGTCACAACCCCCATGGAATGCTGCTCAAGTACCGGAAGTTCATCGTTCAAGACGAGAGTAATATCCTGAATATGAATCCTCTCATCTGATGTAATTTGATGGACAATCGCTTTCATATGCTTCTCAATCTGATCCATCAGAGCCGACTCATAGACATGCTCATCATAAATGAGCAGCAGCGTCAATTTCTCCCCAAGTCCAGCAGCCATCGTAAACGGATAGTTGGTTCGTTCTTCTCCAGTGATCTCGTTGATTTCAAAACCCAGATTGGATCTCTCCGCCATCTTCCTCGTATCCAGAGCATAATTCTCAAACACAACGACATGATCAAGCAGATCATGTTTGAGTTCAGTGCGGGCCTGCACCTCAGCCAGACTTAAATATTGATACGCCTGACTGTTCAATGCGTCCGACTGAATCTTTTTCATAAGCTCCACAAATGGCTGCTCTCCACAAAAGGTAACACGTGTAGGAATGGTATTGATAAACAAACCAACCATATTTTCAATGCCATCAACGGCTGCATCCCTCCCGGATACAACGGTCCCAAAGACAGCATCTTCGTTATCATTATATTTGGCGAGCAGAAACCCCCATATCGCTTGAATGACGGTGTGGAGTGTCACGGCATGTTTCTGCGCCATCTCTTTCATTTTTGTAGTGAGAGCTTGAGAAAACTCTATTTTCTTCTCTCTTCTGGAGAACGAAATCTCACTTGTTGATCGGTTTATCGAAGGCAAGCCGGTCTTCTCACTGTATCCTGACAGATAATGCTCCCAGTACCCAAGGCCCGATTCCTGTTCCTGCTGCTGGAGCCACTTCATGTAATTGCTATAAGGACGGGTATCTGCCATTTTAGACGGTAGGCCATTGGATCTATCAGCATATATATCCAGCAATTCATTGAAGAGAATGCCCATGCTCCAGCCATCCAGTATCATATGGTGAAACGTCCAGATCATCTGGAAATGCTGTTCACCATTACAAACAAGAGCGATTCGAAGCAGGTTATCCTTGGACAAATTAAACCCTTTTGCACGATCTTTCTCCATAAAATCTTGCATTAAGGCAGCGACTTCATCGTCTGACCTGCCCCTCAGATCATGAAAGGTAAACCCGATCGTCCGCCTCGCAAGAACAACATGAACGGGTTCCTCCAATTTGGTATGAACCGAGGCTCTCAATATTTCATGTCGTTCAAGCAACTGATTGAAGCTTTGCTCCAGAATTTCGGGATCAATCTCCCCGCGTATATCCAGTACCGTTTGTTCAAAATAAGCATCTTCAGACGGATTTTCGAGCGCATGAAACAGCATTCCTTTTTGCATCGGGGATAATGGGTATATTTTCTCGACTTTTGCCTTCATGGACCGATATCATCTCCTTATTGGATCGTACCTAAGCTGTCCTAAACATGGGATGAAAATAGACAAATATTAATCCTCAATCAGCTCATATTCGCTTAATAAATCTTCAAGATCCTCTAATGACAAGTCACTAAATCCATAGTCGGTAGATGTCTTCTCCGTATGTTCTTTGCTGATACAGTGATCAATCACTTGTTCAATTGCTTCGATATAATAATGGTTTAAATTAAGAATCATTTCTTCTGAAAACGCAGACTTGGTATAGGTTGTGCTAAGGGCCAGGCTTCCGTTATAGATGGCTACATTCAGCTCAATCGGGTTCATGCGTGCAATGTGCTCGCCCATGCTTTCTCCCGGTTTAAAATGTGAAGCATGAACCCACCCGGAATTTGCGGATGCTCCGATCTCTCCCAAATAGTTAAATAGAATTGGAGCCTTCTTCTCCGCCTGTAACTCCGGCATCTGGGCCACATATTTCAGCGCTCCATAGCTAAAGCCTTTATGCGGTACCTTCCTTAATCCCTCTTTCACCCGTTTGATGGTGGTCGAAAGTTCGTCCTCCGCTTCACCCTCCAACAGAACCGGGTACAGGGTCGTAAACCAGCCCACGGTGCGGCTGAGATCGATACCCTCCAGCACATCCTCCCGGCCATGGCCTTCCAGGTTCACCTTCAGCTTCAGCTCACCCGTCAGCTTACGCACCGCAAGGTACAGCGCACTGAGTAACAGATCATTGATCTCCGTCTGATAGGCCCGGTTGCTCTCCCGCAGCAGCTGCCGGGTGACCTCCGCACTCAGGGTGCTTTGCAGGGTTTGGCTGTCCGCAAATCGATCCGGGCCTGCTGCTTCCTCCCGTTCTCCCAGGTTCAGTCCAGCTCCCTCCGCAGCAAGCCTGCTCCAGTAGGCTCGCTCCTTCGCAGCCTGTGGGCTGTTCGCGTACTCCTGCACAGCTTCTGCGAAGCGTTGGTAAGAATCCGTCTTCTCGCCCGCATCCAGCGCTTCTCCCCGCTCCGCCTGCTGATACAGCACTTCCATATCCTCCAACAGAATTCGCCAGGACACCCCGTCTACGACCAGGTGATGAATCGCCAGCAGCAGATGGTCTCCGTCCTCGGCTTCAAACCAACCAACCTGCACCAGCTTGCCCTCTTCCAGGTTACATGCCTGCTGCACCCGGGTAGCCGCCTCATAGACCTGACGCTCCGGTTCATTCCAGTCCCGTATATCAAATCGGTGCAAGGTATACATCCGCTCTCCAGTTTGAACCGGACGGTTGAATTGGCGGATACTCCCATCTGGTTGTATCTCATATCTCATGCGCAGCGCATCATGATGCTCCAGCAACCGATCCAGCACTGGTTCCAGCACGTCCGGCTTGAACCCGGTCGCCCGATGCAGCATGAAGGACTGCGTGAAGTGATTTCGTTCCGTCGTGTTGTTCGCAAAAAACCACTGCTGAATCGGGGTCAGCTGCACTTCTCCTTCCACAGGCTCCTGGCTCTGGCGCTCACGTTGATCCCATTTCACATACGGGGAGAGATCCCGAATCTTTGGGTAGGCGAACAAATCCCGGACCTCCATCCGCAGTCCCGCTCGGGCCAGACGTGATCCGATCTGGAGTGCCTTGATGGAGTCTCCCCCGGAAACAAAGAACTGGTGATTGATGCCTAGCTCCTCCATGTTCAGCACATCACGCCAAACTTCCACCAGTATGCGCTCCACCTCGCTACGCGGTGCTTCCGTCTCCGGCCCGGCAGGCAGATGGTGGTCCGGCTCTGGCAACGCCTTGCGGTCCAGCTTGCCATGGGACGTCAGCGGCAGCTGATCCAGCTGCACCACATAGGCCGGGATCATATAATCCGGCAGTTCCGCTTCCAGCCAGTCCCGAACGGTAGCAGCTGTCCACACTTCTTCACCTTTGGATACAACATAGGCGCACAGCGCCCCATTTCCCTGCGGGTCCTGATGAGCCAGAACCGCTGTTTCCCGGATGGCCGGATGTTTCAGCAGTTGTTGCTCGATCTCGCCAAGCTCAATCCGGTATCCACGGATTTTCACCTGTTGATCGGTACGCCCCAAAAATTGCAGTTGGCCACCAGGCAGCCAGCGCACCAGATCACCTGTCCGGTACATTTTGCCGCCGGGTTCATGCGGGTTGTCCACAAATTTCTCCGAAGTCATGTCCGGATTATTAAGGTAGCCCCGGGCTACACTGTTGCCGGCAATGTATAACTCTCCTGCTACACCAACTGGACACAGTTGATGATCACTATTCATCACGTACGTCCAGATGTTGGGGAGCGGCTTGCCAATCGGAATATTGCCGTGAACCTGATCTACCCGTTGGTAGGTGGTAGCGACTGTGTTCTCAGTAGGCCCATATGCATTGATCAGCGGGTAGTCAGGAAGAAACGAAAGTTTCAGCTGTTCTCCTCCAGCAATTAGCAAACGCAATGAGGTATTAGGTTGATGGATAAAAACTTCACACACCTTGGGCGGCAACGTGATCAATGTAATGGAGTGTGCATTCAAATATGCATTTAGTCGTGACATATCCAGGCGCAGCTGAGATGGGATGATGTGCAGCTCGGCCCCCACCACCAATGTCGGAAAAATATCGATAATAGACCCATCAAAAGTAATTTGCAAATAATTAGCTGCACGATCTCGCTCCGTGATCTGCTGAGATTCACTGAAGCCATAACATAAATTGGCGAATGATCCATGCTCAATTAATACACCTTTTGGCAATCCGGTTGAGCCTGAGGTATAAATGATGTAGGCCAAATCATGGTCATCATGCTTTATTCGGGACACAACATTCCGCTCCTGGCGGCCGCCCTTCTCCTCAATGCTCTGTAATGGTGAGCAAGAACTGTCAAGCACCAGAGTTTTAATGGAATGACTGTATTTTTTCACTTGGGACAACAAATGCTCTTGAGTTACAACCACGCTGGCACCGCTATCTTCGAGCATGTAGCGAATGCGGTCCTCGGGAAAGGCAGGGTCCAAAGGCATATATGCCCCACCCGATTTGAGAATACCGAGTAAACCAACCATCATTTCCAATGAACGATTCATCATAATGCCTACAGGCATTTCTTTATGCAATCCAAGATCCAGCAGAGCTTCCGCAACATCGGTAGCCCGTTCATTCAGTTCGCTATAGGTTAGTTGTTGCCCATCATATACAACAGCTACTTTATTGGGAAAATGAATTGCATGGTCTGCAATCTGTTCCGGAACGGACTTTCGTTGGGCGTAGTCCCGAACATTGTTGTTGAACTGGTACAGCAGCAGCTCCCTTTCCTTTTCCGTCACCATGTTGATCTCACCAATGGTGCGTTGAGTATCTTTTACAATTTCTTTCAAAATTTCGTTATAATGCCCAGCCAGTTTCTCAATGGTCTCTTCTTTGAACAGCCTAGAGGCATACCCGTAAAACATCTCTATACCCTCCGCTGTTTCCAACGCGGTTACGCTCAGATCAAACTTGGCTGTGGGGTGACTGAACGGATAGTATTCAGCCAGCAAATCATTAGCGTCCATTCCCGTTGTCTGTTCAGCCTGAAGAGTAAACAGTGTATCGAATAGCGCACTCCTGCTTGCATCCCTTTTCACTTCAAGTTTGCTTACCAGTTCATCAAACGGATAGTCCTGATGGGCAAAGCCCTCAAGCGTAGTATCCTTAATATGATGAAGCAACTGCTGCAAGGACATATCGGGTTCAGGATAGAAGCGTAATGCCAGCGTATTAACAAACATGCCCACCATATCTTCCAATTCCGGATGCTCTCGTCCTGCCACCGTAGTCCCTATAATGATGTCATCCTGGGAAGTGTACCTGGCAAGAAGTATCGTATATGCGGTTAACAGCAAAACAAACAGCGTTACACCGTTTTCGGCAGCCAGCAAACGCAGTTTTTGTGTCAGTTCGGAATCCACTGCAAATTGAAGCCGGTTTCCTTCATGACTCTGAATCGCAGGTCGGGAGAAATCAAGCGGCAAATTTAACACGGGCAATTCACCTTTAAGCTTGTCTGTCCAGTATTGCTGGTGCTCTTGCCTTTGTTCCTGTTGTTCCGGGGCCAGAGACCATTCAGCATAATCTTTATATTGAAGGGTTAATGGTGCCAATTGTTTATGTTCATAGATTTGCCCTATTTCCTGGATAAGGATATCCATGGACACCGCGTCTGAAATCAAATGATGCATATCAAGACATAAATATTGGCTGGTCTCTGTTCGCCATAATGCAGCTCTGAACAAAGGGGCCTTCTCCAGATCAAAGGGTTGGATAAATGAATGTATGAACGGATCGAAATCCTTTTGCAACCCGCTGCCTACAAGAAGATAGAAGTTCACTTGGGCATGAATATGCTGCACGGGCTCACCATCGATTTCTGTAAAAGAAGTTCTCAGCCCTTCATGTCTATGAATCATTTCAAGCAATGTCTGCTCCATTCGTACCTGTTCAGCTTCTTTGGACAAACGGATAATAAGTGGCATGTTATACATCAAACCCGTTTGCTGCACCCGATCCAGAATGTAAAGTCTTCGCTGTGCTGCGGACAATGGATAATACGGTTTTTCGTTTGCCTTTTGGATTGGGCAAGTGCGCTGTGTCTCCACTGTTAGAAGCCATGCAGCCAGCTGCCTGATTGTAGGCATGTTAAAGATATCCTTGAGTGTAATCCGAAGCTCTAACTTTCTCTGAATGGCTGACATCATGGCAAATGCTCTCAAAGACTGACCACCCAGTTCAAAAAAGCTATGATCTACACCAATCGGCCGAAGTTCCAATATTTCTTCCCAAATGGATGCCAATATACATTCCAGCTCATTGCTTGGGGCCACATACGTCGTATTGGCCATGCTGTCCACATCGGGATGGGGCAAAACGTTAAGGTCCGCTTTACCATTGAGGGTACGCGGAATTTGCTCCAAGCTCATAAACCATGAAGGAATCATGTAAGCTGGCAATCGTTCTCTCGCATGTGTTTTCAGTTCATCAAAGCCATGTCCATGTTCTGGCGAATTCCAGACAATATAAGCGCATAGGCAGAGCTGACCCTGTTGGTCTTTTTGAGTTATAACTACAGCGTCGCTTACATCGGGATGATCTGCCAGATGATGCTCCACTTCCCGAATTTCAACGCGATATCCTCTGATTTTAATCTGTTCATCATTTCTTCCAAGAAACTCGATATTTCCATCCGGAAGCCATCTCCCCATATCCCCGGTGCGGTACATTTTGTTCCCCGATGCAAGCAGATGATCTACAAAACGGGATTGTGTGAGCTTGGCAAGGTTGAGATATCCCTTAGCGACCCCTGCTCCGCCGATATATAATTCCCCTGCTACACCAATCGGAACGGGTTGTTGATGTTCATCAAGTATAAACACCTCATAGTTACCAAGAGGACTGCCTATGGGAATTGACACTCTTCCTTCGTCCTGTGGCATCACACGATAATATGTAGCACATACCGTTGCTTCGGTAGGTCCATATGAATTGTACACCTGAGCCGAACCGACCATATTCCGGACATATTCGTATTTCAGGACATCCCCGCCACTGATAAATTTCATGTTGGCATGTGGACGCAGATGCCTGTTTTTGTCCAACTCGTTTAGAAGGAGCGGGGAACAGCTTAAGACAGTGATGTTCTCTTTTTCAATCTGCATAACCAGGTCATCCACATGCGTTTCGTTTAACTTGTCACTCAGGACAATACGCCCGGATACAGCCAGCAACGGAAATACTTCCTCAGTGAACGCATCGAAAGAAAAGGACACTACCTGAAGAACCGCATCCTCCTCTGTTAGCGGTACTCTGTCCAAAAATGTAGAAATATAGTTCAATACATTTCCATGAGTGGTCATGACCCCTTTAGGTGCACCCGTTGAACCGGAAGTGTAAATCACGTAGGCCAAATCTTCTTGCTCATTAACACCTTCCAGATTGTGTGGTTCCATACGTTCAATTTCCGGGTCGTCCATCTCCAGCTCGGATGTGATGTGGAGCTTGTCTCTCAAAGGACACCCGTTCAAAAGCAACACGGCCTCGCTATCCCTGAGCATGTATAATACTCGGTCATCAGGCAGTTCAGGATCAATCGGCATATATGCAGCCCCCGCTTTAAGAACTGCAAGTATCCCAACAATCATATCCAAGGAACGCTCCACCATAACACCAACGATCGAATCGGGCTTTACCCCTCTCATTCGAAGCAGGCGTGCCAGCTTGTTTACTCGTTCATTAAGATGCTTATACGACATGGATTTTTCCCCGTGGACTACTGCGATCCGTTCAGGTGTAGATGCAGCGCGTTCTTCAAACCAATCATTTAAGGTACCCTGGTACGAATCCACTCGCTTGCTGTTAAACTCATACAACACCTGATCCTCTTCATGACTTGACAACATGCGAAGCTGACTTACCTTTTGCGTGACGTTCAACGCAATCTCATTCAACACATTCATCAAGTGACTTAAAAAACGTTCCATGCTATTTTTGGCAAACAATCCGGAAGCATATTGCAGATCCAGTTTCATGTGACTTCCGTAATGAATTACGGTGAGACTGAGATCAAATTTGGAGACCGGTAGATCGAATTCACACATTTCCGCTTGAAGCTGACCAAGTGGGAACACATAACCCTCGGCGTGCTGCAAATCAAACATTGTATCAAACAGTGTGTGTCTGCTCCGATCCATAGGTAAGTTCAGTTTTTCAATCAGTTCATCAAAAGGATAATCCTGATTCTCATATGCAGATAAGGTATGCCTTCTCACCTGATTCAAAAACGCGACAAATGTCTGTTCCGGGTCGATGTTATGTCTTGTTGCTATTGTATTGGTGAACAAACCCATTACTGATTTGAGATGTTCATTCGACCTGCCTGCGATCGGGGTACCCACGATAATGTCTTTCTGTCCAGTATATTTAGATAAAAGGACTGCGTAGGCTGATAAAAGCAGCATGTACATCGTTACGTCATGCTCATCGGCAAGACGCTGCAAATTTCTCGTTAATTCCTGATCCAATTGGGTAACCATTCGCTGACCGGCATAATTTTGCTCTGGCGGGCGGGCATAATCCAGAGGCATTTGAAGTTGTGGCAGTTCCCCGCTCAGCGTATCCAGCCAATATGTCTCCTGCTTCTTCAGATCACCTGAACGTTCTTTGGCTTTCTCCCATGCTACATAGTCCTTGTACTGGATGGAAACAGGTGTCAACGGTTTTCCACTGTATAGTTCAGCCAGTTCATTCAAAAACAACGCAAATGACATCCCATCGGATACAATATGATGCATATCCATGAGCAGTACATGCTGATCTTGATCCAAGCGAACCAGTTCCGCCCGCAGCAGCGGAGCCTGCGTTAGATCAAAAGGTCGAATAAATTGTTTGATCTTGACCAAGATATCTAAATCATTCCGTTCACTGAAATCAAGCTTAAACCGAATTTTAGGGTGAATCTTCTGAGCAGGCTCACCCCGATCATCCACAAATGACGTTCGAAGTGCTTCATGTCTTTCCATCACGCGCCCAATCGCTTCTTCAAGTAAATCCAGTTCGAGATGACCCGTCAGCTTCACCGCCATTGGAACGTTATAAGCAATTCCCTGATCGTCCATTTGATGCAGAATATACATTCTTTTCTGAGCTCTGGACAGGGGGTACATCTCGTTGGTCGATTCTTGAGCCTTTGGAATAGGCGCATTCCACACTTCTTCCTGATGGACCAGAAACTGAATTAGAGCCTGTTTGTGTTCTTTAATCTGTGATTTAAGATCAGCATTGATTTCCTCACGCGGTCCAATCATTTTGATTTTTCCGTCTTGATGGTACAATTTCACGTTCTTCTTCTGTAAATGATTCATAAACTCCGCTATGTTCATAGGAATTCACCATTCCTTTCAGTATGACGCCTAAGACGTGGAATTCCGGGAGAAACTGCACCTCTACACCGCATCTAATGAAGGGGCTATCTGTGATGCAGTCTCTCACGGATCATTGACTCATTTATTGTACATAAAGAACGAACTGTTAAATCTCTTCTTCCACATATTCATTCACATCAGGGCCAGCTGTGCTACCGCCCAATATATGAGAGGCCTGTTGTTTAATCGTTGGATACTCAAAAAATTGACTGATTTTTAATTCCATTTGCAACTTTCGGTTAGTCAACTGAACTGCATGCATCACTTTCAGGGAGTTCCCGCCGCATTCAAAGAAATGGTGGGCGGTGCCTATCGGCTTCACATTCAGCACTTCTTCCCATATGTTTATTAGCTGTTCCTCCACATAATTGGAAGGTGCCTCATACGTTGTCTCTGATTTGACTGCGATCTCAGGGCGAGGCAACGCATGGCGGTCTATTTTCCCGTTTGGCGTAAGTGGGAGCTGCTCCAATACCTTGAAATAGGAAGGAACCATATAGCCTGGCAAACGGGCTTCCATATAGGATTGCATATCCACCCGATTGATTTCTTTCAGGACGGTAAGGTAAGCACACAATGTATCCTGCCCACCCGAATCTTTGACAGCTACAACCGTGGCTTCACGGACATGCTCATGCGAAATCAGTACCTGTTCAATCTCCCCAAGCTCGATCCGATAACCTCTCAGCTTCACCTGATGATCCATTCGCTCCAAAAATTCAATCATTCCGTCAGACTGTCGGCGTACCCGATCACCAGTACGGTACATTCGTCCATGAAGCTGATATGGATTGTTGACAAATTTGGCTTCAGTCAGCTCTTCATTGTTCAGATAACCGAGACTTAATCCATCACCTGAGAGATAAAGCTCTCCAGGTACTCCATTTGGAACAAACTGTTGATTGTCGTCCAGAATCCATGCAGATGTGTTCGCAATGGGCTTGCCAATCGGAAGACTTCCATCATTGTCACCTATGGCTTGTACAGGGTAACTTGTTGCAAACACTGTACTTTCCGTAGGACCATATACGTGAATCAGTTTATCTGCTCCCATATGAGAAAGAGCTCTTCGGGCATGGGAGACCGAAGCCCGCTCCCCTCCAAACAGGAGTTTTCGAAGTCCAAGCAAACAATGAGGCGCACGATCAACCAGCAGGTTGAACAAAGCAGTCGTCATAAAACAGACCGTAATTCTCTCCTCTGTCAGCACTTTGGACAATTGGTTAATATCCAGCAGTGTCTCCTGTTCAATCATGACCAGCCTCGCGCCGTTTAATAGTGCTCCAAAGATGTCAAATATCGAGCCATCAAAGGCATAATTTGAAAGCTGCAATATCGAATCGGATGCAGAGATCTGAATATAATTTGTATCTTTCACTACCCGAATGGCATTGGCATGGGAGATCATTACACCTTTTGGTTTCCCCGTAGAGCCCGAAGTGTAGATAATATAAGCCAGATCGTCTCCGGCCTTATCCTCGGATGCCAAGGTTGGTGCTGATTCCTTCATGCCTATGCTCTCTAATCGGATGGTGTCTTCAACATTGGCATGTACATTCATGACTTCAGTGACGCCTGTGAAATCCTCCATCCATTGTTTCTCCGTAAGCAGCAAGGCGGCACCGCTGTCATGCAGCATGTGCATAATGCGCGCTTTTGGCCATTCGGGATCGATCGGTAAATAGGCTGCCCCGGCTTTGAGAATTCCAAGTATACTTATTATCATCTCGAAAGAGCGTTGTACCATTAACCCTACGATGGACGATTGCTGAATGCCTTGCATGCGCAAACGTTCCGACATCTGATTCGATTTCTCCTGCAGCTCCAGGTAGGTGAACTGTTTTTCATGCATGACCAATGCAACTGCATCCGGAGTTCGCTCTGCCTGTTCGTCGAATAGCTGAGATAATGTCTTTTCTTTGGGAAATGGTGTCATCGGACCATGGGATAACAGCTCCATCTTAGGTCTATCCCGCTCACCAATAAGAGTAATCTCTTTTACTCGAATATCCTGGTTTGCACTAATTTGCTCCGCCACACAGAGAACATGATCACCCAGACTATTCATCAGATCTGAATCCAGAACGTTACAGTTATAAGACCATTTAAGTCTGAATGTATCGTCCAGGACAGCAGTTACACTCAAATCATAGTGCGTGTGCTCGTTGCCATAAACGCGCTCCAGCGTTACTCCTGTCACATGCTCCGCCGCAAGGCTCGCAGCCTGTTCATTACCAAAATTTTGGAATACCAGTACATGGTCAAGCAAATCAGCTTTTAATTCACTTTGATCCTGTATATCTGCCAGGTGAACATAGCCATACTTTTGACCTTCCATCCCTTCCTGTTGAACCCTGCGGAGAACATTGGCAAAAAGCTCATCCGATTCAAGCTTCACCCTCGTAGGAATCGTGTTAATAAACAACCCGACCATATTCCCTATTCCTTCAACATCTGCGTCTCGCCCGGAAATGACTGTGCCGTATACGACATCTTCTGTACCACTGTATCTGCACAAGACCATGCCCCATATTGCCTGAATCAACGCATTAAATGTAACCTGATGGTTCACAGCGAACTGTTTTAGCCGACTTGTGAGTTCACGCGGGAATTGAATTTCCTGCTCCCGCAACGTTGGCGCTGCTGTATCCAGGTTAGTCCCTGTTTTGGGCAAAGAGACTCGTTCATAGTAGCCTTGGAGATACTGTTTCCAATACGCCAGTGCTTCCTCCTTGTTCTGTTGATCAAGCCAGTCGAGGTAGTCCCCCAGCGGCCTGGTTTCTTCCAACATTTCAGGCTGCCCAGCCTGCTGACTGGCATAAATCTCAAACATTTCACGAATCAGGATGTCCAGACACCAACCGTCCAGCAAAATATGATGATGACTGATGACCAGCGTGAACGCATCCGCCCCTCTGGAGATCAGACAAAATCTGATTAATAACTCCCGGCTGAGATCAAACCCTCTTTCCTGATCAGCAGTCATGAACTGCTCCATCCGTTGAAGCTGTTCATCCTGGCTCTTTCCGGTCCAATCCAGCATCAACCATTCAGCCTGCTGCTGGTCAATAATAAGCTGGCGAGGTTGCTGCACAAGATGATATTCAAATATGGAACGAAGCCCTTCGTGACGCTGTATCACCCGCCCTAAGCTGTATTTCAATATCTCCACATCAACGTTACCCTTTAATTCCACAAATACCTGCTCAAAATAGGCGTGTGATGTTTCTTGCTCCAGTGAATGGTACAACATGCCGGATTGCATAAGGGTCAACGGATAAATTTTGCTGATCACAAGTGGATCAACTCTATTTTGTATGGCTTCCAACTCCGCTATGGACACAGGATGCTTCCCATAATCGGACGGGGTTCTCTCTGAGCCCTGCTTGTTCCGGCAGTGTTGAACGATTTGATACAAGTTATACATGAACAACCGATTAAGCTTTTCAGCAATCCCAGCTTCGTATACTCCATCACTGTAAGTCGTATGAATGGTGAACTTCCCATCTATTACAACTGCATTTATTTCAAAATCATGAGCTCTGATGAGTTGCCCACCCATCGTTTGTCCTACCGGGATATATGACGAACTGAACAAGCTCCGTTCCAGACTGCTGTCCAGTTCACCCATATAATTGAACAAAATAGGTGCTTCCTTTTCATCTGCAAAACCATGCTGATCAGCAGCCATATACTTGAGAATTCCGTATCCGATGCCTTTATTGGGAACGGCTCTCAGTGTTTCCTTGACTGTTTTAATTGCCTCGGGCAATTCCGGCTCCTGAAACAGGTCAAATACCACCGGATATACGGATGTAAACCACCCCACCGTTCTGCTGACATCCATCTCGGTTGCGAGCGCTTGTCGGCCATGTCCCTCCAGCATAATTTTAAACCGGGCTTGAGCAGTCATCTCGGTTACACTTAGCATAAGTGCAGTCAACAGAATGTCATTAATCTCGGTTTGGTAGGCTCTGTTTGTCTGTTGAAGAAGCCAGCCGGTTTGTTCACGATCAAGCTCAGATACAAGGGTAGCGCTATGACCATGGTCATTGACCGTGTACGTTGTTTGGCGCTGAGAATCCAGGAATGGCGTATACACACTAGACACTTTGTTCCAGAAGGCCTGCTCCTTTTGCAAAAGGTGATGTTTGGAATAAGACCTTAATGCAGCAGCAAATTGCTGGTACGAGACGGTTTGGGGTCCCACATCAAACGGCTTTTGTTCAACCCCTTGCATGTATAACCATTCAAAATCTTCGAGCAAAATTCTCCAGGACACACCATCCATGACCAAATGATGAATAGTAATTAACAGGTGATCGCCTTCATCAAGCCGGAAGAGCCGGAGTTTAACGAGCTGTCCCTCATGAATCCGCATTTTCTTATGCAATAACGATGCCTGCTCTTCAATGAATGCCTCTGCCTCTGGTTGTGCTGCGCCTCTGACATCCACAATATCGAACTCAAACATACCGCTTCTATAGCTCGGGATAGTCTGGATCATTTCTCCAGAAGAGTTATATTCATAAACCATCCTTAACACGTCATGATGCTCCATCAGTTTATCGAAACTAAGCCGAATGGCGTTCTGATCGAACCCATCCTGCCTGAATAACATAAAAGCCTGATTGTAATGGTTGTGATCCGTATCGTTTCTTGCAAAAAAGCGCTGCTGAATGGGCGTTAGGAAAACCTCACCTGTCACCTCAGCATTCCCAGTAGTTGGGGTCTGGGACTGCTTAACATATGGACTAAGCTGCCGGATCGTCGGGTTGGCAAAGAGATCCTTCATCTCTACTTTCAAACCCAGCTTGGACAATCCGGAAATCGTCTGAAGTGCCTTGATGGAATCCCCACCCATAACAAAAAAGTTGTGATGAATCCCAATGGAATCCAGATTCAAGATGTTCTCCCATATCTGAACAAGCTTCTGCTCTTTGTCATTCCTCGCTGGTTCATACTTCGCGTCATCCAGTATGCGGTTGCCCGGTTCAGGAAGTCGAGAGCGATCGACTTTTCCGCTTACCGTTCTTGGCAAGTGATCCATTTTGACAAAATGGGCTGGTATCATATATGAAGGAACCTGTAACTCAAGTCTCTCACGAACGTCCATAATGGAGATCTCCGGATCAGCAATTACAATATACGCACTGAGATAATCATTACCGCGGTCATCCTGACCTGCATTAACAAACGCCTCTTGAATTACCTCCAGGCGGGTTAACTGGTACTCCACTTCCCCCAGTTCAATTCGATAACCACGGATTTTAACCTGATCATCCTGTCTACCAACAAATTCAATGGTTCCATCCGGTAGCCATTTGGCGGTATCGCCTGTACGATACATTTTCCGATCGTTGTCTACAGGTGAGTCCACAAACTTCTCTGCCGTAAGATCCGGTTGATTCAAGTAACCGCGTGCTACACCTTCACCAGAAATACACAGCTCACCGGGTACACCAACCGGCTGAGGACGATTGTAACGATCCATAATCAGAATACTTGTATTCCGGATCGGTCTACCAATCGGAATCGTTCCTGATCGCTCGCCTATCCCATACATGATTCTGTTCCAAGCCGCGTCCACCGTGCATTCCGTCGGTCCATATACGTTTGTAACGTTTGCTCTCATTCCAGGGAGCGTGGTATATACTTCATCGAGAAGGTCGAAGGTCAGCACGTCCCCACCAATGATCAGCTCTTGCAGTTCATACTGCTGTTTGCATCCGTTCGAGGCCAGAGTGAGCAATTTCAGATGAGCAGGCGTACCATCGGACACATGAATATGATGATGAGCATAATAATTCAGCAAAAGATCTGCTTCCCAGACTGTGCTCTTAGGCACGATATGCAGTGCATGTCCCAGCAGCAAAGCAGCAAAAATCTGCTTCACCGAGGCATCAAAGATATATGGCGCAATCAATGCAATATTCAAAGGGGTCTCATAGTGCTGATATATCGCTTCCACCAATCCGTCCACCAGATTGTGAACATTGTAATGTTCAACAACGACGCCTTTGGGTTTGCCAGTAGAACCCGAAGTATAAATGACATAAGCCGCATCGCTGGAATGGTTGATCAAGTCCGGTTCACGTACTGGTTCACGTAGCCCTGAACGATCCAATGCATCCAATAAAATAACTGTACCTTCAAACACAAGGTCATCCACCATGGAATGATCTGCTGTACATAATAAACGCGCACCACTGTCAGTCAGCATATAACGCTTACGCTCAGTAGGAAGTTCAGGATCGATCGGCATGTAAGCCGCACCTGATTTGAGCACACCTACAATCGCAACGATCATATTTATGGAGCGCTCAACCATCACAGCTACAATGTGATTTGGTCCTGCTCCTTCCTGACGTAACTCGCAAGCCAGGACATTCGCCCTCTCATTCAACATGCGGTAGGTCAGCTGTTCATTCTCGAAAACTAAAGCGATGTTGTCCGGATTGTGTTCAACCTGCTCCATAAACATCTGGACCAATGTTTTGTCCCGTTCATAGGCCTGTCTCGGCGGGTTGAACCCTGTCAGAACGGTTTTCTCAGGTTGCGTCAGAATATCCAATTGATCCAGTCGTACTTCTGGAGCAGCAGCGACCTGTCTCAATATCTCGACAAAATGTTCAGCAAAGCGCTGAATACGCTCCGCCCGGAACACATCCGTGTTATATTCCAGTTCGAGATTCCAGCTCAGGTTGGTTTTGTTCATTCTGGCCGTCATATCAAATTTGGAACGTTGAATGCCATCTTCAAGCAAACCGGCCTCTACATCGTTCATCTGGAGATCAAGATGATCTGTATTTTGAACAAGCATGACGTCAAACAGTGGATTGCGTGAAGGATCACGCTTCACATCAACCTGTTCCACCAAACGTTCAAATGGATATTCCTGATGCTCATAGGCCTGAAGTGTGTTCTCCTTCACCTGTTCCAGATATTGCCGGAAGGTATAATGGCCCAGCGGCGCATTTCTGAGAACTATTGTGTTTACAAACATGCCGACAACACGGTTGAGATCATCATGATTCCGACCTGATACCGGCGTACCAATCAGGATATCTTCCTGTCCGGTATATCTGGAGAGCAGCGTTGTAAATGCCGAGACAAACAGCATATACATGGTGGCTCCCTGATCATTGGCCAGCTGCTCAAGCGCAACCGTCAGTGTTTCATCCAGATGCAAACGAATCTGATCACCATTAAACGTCTTAGTCTTCGGCCGTGCAAAATCCAAAGGCAGGTCAAGAACCGGAACCTCTTCCTTCAATACATCAGCCCAATATTTCTCATGCCGCATCGAGTCACTGTTAGATTGTCGCTCGTGTACCCAGAGTGAATAATCCTTGTACTGTGTAGCGACAGGTGGCAATTTTTTGCCATTGTAGAACTCGGCCAGTTCATGCAATAGAATCCCTATCGAAATTCCATCTGAAATCATATGATGCATGTCAAACAAAAGGACATGTTCATCTGCTTTGGTTTGCACAAGTTCAGCCCGCATCAGCGGAGCTTTTTCTAATGAAAAAGGTTGTACCCACTCGGATAGAACAGGTGGTTCCCCTGCGGTATGGAGGGAACTATACTGAACTTCAAAGTCGACGCTTGGCATAATTCGTTGAGCAGGCTTACCCTGATTCATGACAAATGAAGTTCGAAGCGATTCATGTCTTGCAATCAGGCGGGAGAACGCCTCATTCAATTGTTTTTTATTTATGCTTCCCTTTAATTTCATAGCAAGAGGCATATTATAGGCTGTATCCGTAGGATCCAGATTGCTCAAAATATAAATTCTTTGCTGCGCTGCTGATAAATCATACAAGGACTGCAATGGCGCATGGGGAATAGATGTATATTTGCTTTTTTTATGATCCAGAATGAATTGGGCCATGCCACGGATTGTAGGCGTACGGAAAATCTGTACCAGTGGCATTTCTACCTGCATCTCCTTGTGTAATCTGGAGATTAGTATGGTCGCCAGCAGGGAATGTCCGCCAATATCAAAGAACCGGTCATGGACACCCACATTTCCAATCTTTAGAATGTCCTGCCAAAGAGTGACCAGTGCAATTTCAACCGGATTCCTTGGTGGTTCATACGCGATAGCTGTTCGGTTGTCCGATAGTGTCGGAATCGGCAATGCCTTACGGTTCACTTTACCATTAGCTGTTAAAGGCAAACGATCCATTATGACGAGATGGGCAGGCACCATATACGAAGGCAAACACCGAGTCAATTCTTCTTTAATCTCATCGATGAATCCCACAGGATACCCCTCATGACAAACCACATAGCCGCAAAGAAATGTCGAACCTGCCGGGTCTGTATGCGCGACAACTGTCGCCTCTAACACCCCTGGGTTCTGCAAAAGCAGATGTTCAATCTCTCCAAGCTCAATACGGAATCCCCGTATTTTCACCTGATCGTCCATACGACCCAAATATTCAATATTGCCATTCGAAAGCCAACGAACCCAATCTCCGGTCCGATACATCCGTTGTTCTGGATTAAACGGATGTTGAACAAACTTCTCTGCCGTTAACTGCGGCCTGTTCAAATACCCTTTTGCAAGTCCGGCTCCGCTTATGCACAATTCACCCGGAACCCCTATAGGCGAAAGCTGGTCACTGCCACTCAGAATAAACACGTTGGTATTCGGCAGTGGTCGACCTATAGGAATATTGGAATACATCTGATCTATGGTAAAACTTGTGGTGACGACTGTATTTTCAGTTGGTCCATAATTATTTACAACCTCATAGTTTCGGGATTCAAAATAATTCAGCTTGTCTCCCCCCGTCAGCAATGTTCGAAGGGAACGATTCTCCTGCCGGATAAACTGCTCGCAAATCGCTGTAGGCAGGAACGCAATACTAATCTGATGCTGATGGAAGTAATCATTGATGCGCACCACATCCAGCCTGATTTCATCCTGAATCAGATGTACGGAAGCTCCTGACAACAGGTATGGGAACAATTCCCACACAAAAGCATCAAAGCTCAAGCTTGCATAGCTGGCACTGCGATCAGCATCGGTAATCTGATACCGTTTATGATGCCATGTACACAAATGAACAAGCGATTGGTGTGAAACCATCACTCCCTTGGGCTGACCTGTGGAACCTGATGTGTAAATGACATAAGCCAGATCCCGACTTTGCCCCCGTATTGGTTGCAAGGAAGAGGAGACCAGAAATTCGTCCGTTTGCAAAAGTTCAGTCTGCAAATCAATGAGATGGACAGAGCTTTCTTTTCCCTGAACGACATGTTCAAACCGTTCCTTCGGTGTTAATACCCATTGGGTCTGACTGTCTTCAAGCATGTAATGGATACGATCATTTGGATAGGCTGGGTCAATGGGCAAATATGCTCCGCCTGCTTTTAGAACCGCCAGCATTCCGATCACCGCATCGATTGAACGCTCTGCGAGGACCCCGACGATGTTGTTATCACGCACTCCTTTTTTCCGTAGTAGATCAGCAAGCTGTTCACTTCGTTGGTTCAACTCGCGATAGGTTACATGATTTTCGCCCATCACCAGAGCAACATGATCCGGTGTACGTCTCACTTGCTGTTCAAAGAGCTCATCCACAGTTTGATGCAACGGATACTCCATAGATGGTGAATTAAAGGTATGAATCAACTGATCTCTTTCTCTCGGAGACACACTTTCAATCTCGCTAAGCGGCTGTTCCAGACCGGATATCATGTTGCCTACTAAGGCAATATAGTTTTCACTCATGCGCTGAATGGTTTCCTGACCAAACAAATCGGTGGAGTACTCCACGTTAAGCACGATTTCATTTTCAAACTCAAGGATGTTGAATGTCAGATCAAATTTTGCATTATCCAGATTAAACATGACAGGCGACACCTGCATACCCTCTTTTTCACGAGTAAACAGCGAAGCGTTCTCTAGCGAAAACATCGTGTCAAACAACGGATTACGATTGAACTCACGCTGCGCACCTGTTTTTCGCACCAGTTCATCAAATGCATACTCTGAATGTTCAAAGGCTGCTACGGTTGATTGTTTGATTTGCTCAATAAACTGTCTGACCGTATCCGATTCGTTCATCTGGTTTCGCAATGCAATGGTGTTCACAAATACTCCAAACATATGTTGTAACGGCTCATGCAGACGGCCAGAGGCAGCCGTACCCACAACCAGGTCTTTCTCATGTGTATACCGGTGCAGTAATAGGAAATAGGCACTAAGCATCACCATATACAACGTTGATCCGGTATCCTTGGCAAGCTGCCTGATGTCGCAGGTCAGGCTCTCGCCCAAGTGATTGTAGATGTTGTTTCCTTCATACCTGTTAACTTCAGGTCGTTTGAAGTCGTACGGAAGCTCAGGTGTTGGCGGGGTACTACTATATATATCCAGCCAGTACGCCTCCTGTTTCGCCATCTCATCCGAATGACTGTACTGTTCCTGCCATGCCGTATAATCCTGATAATGCACATCAACGTCTGGCAGAATTGAGCCACTGTAGAGCTCCAGCAATTCGTTCATCAATATGCCTTGAGATGTACCGTCAGCCACAATATGGTGGAAATTTATAATAAACAAATGACGTCCATGGCCAATTCTCACCAGTTTTGCCCTCATTAAAGGAGGCTGGCGGAGATCAAAAGCTTGAGTGGACTGTTTGCACAGGTTGCTTGTCAAACGAATGAGTTCATGGTCATTTGTATCGAGTTCTCCAAGATCATCATATTCAAGTTCAAAGGCTACGTTTGTATGAACCGTCTGAATAAGCTCATCCTCTATCACTTCAAATCCAGTTCTCAGTATTTCATGCCTCTCAATAAACGTTTGAAGCGCTCTCTCAAGCCGTACGAAGTGTACTTCTCCTTCCATAAGCAACGCCATGGGAATGTGATAAGCTCCCCTATTATTTTCAAGCAGCGAGAGGGTGTACATGCTTCTCTGGGCTGCAGAAGCCTTATACCGGTCACGGCGACTTAACTTCTCAATGATCACAGCAGGTTTGACATGTGCTTTGGTAACCAAGTATTGTTCCAAGCTGTATATCGTATCATTTCGGAACATTTCGCCAATGGGAACTTCAACATGAAGACGCTTCTTCACTTCAGCCACCATTGCCATAATTTTCAGCGAATCTCCGCCGAGATCAAAACAGCTTACGTTCAGGCCAATCTGCTTCAAGCCAAACACATCACTCCAGATCTGAAGCAGCTGTTCCTGAATGGAATTGACAGGCTCTGTATCCACTACAGCATGTTCACGAACAGTGAGTTGATGCTGCCTTGCCACTTGTTCAAGTGTCGCTTTGTTGACCTTGCCATTGGCAGTAAGCGGAACTTCATCTACATTCAGGAACATGGACGGAACCATGTAATTTGGTAATTTACTTTGCAAAAGGGCTTTCAGTGGCAGTGTGTCCACATCCTGATCTGTAACAACAAAGGCAAAAAGGCTCTTGACTCCGTTCTCGTCAGCAAGATCAATAACGGCTGACTTTTGCACATCTTCAGCTTGCAAAAGTACGTTCTCAATTTCACCAAGTTCTACCCGATAACCTTTGATTTTGACCTGGCTATCTTTTCTGCCCAGGAACTCCACATAACCTTCGGATCGAAGGACACCAAAATCGCCTGTCTTGTAGATGTACCCGAACTGTGGATGAACAATGAATGACTGTCTTGTTTTTTCCTCGTCATGAAGATAACCGCTTGCTACACCGCTTCCTCCAATGTACAATTCCCCCTCAACATCTACAGGGCATGGTTGAAGTTGTCTGTTCAGCACATGAATTTGTTGATTGGCTAGTGGTCTACCATAAGGGATACTCTTCCATTGCTCAGACACTGCCGTGATTGGGTAATAGATGGACCATATCGATGCTTCAGTGGCTCCTCCCAAACTAACCACCTCAGATTCAGGAAATACGTCTACTATTTTCTGAGGAAGCCGCAGAGATATCCAGTCACCACTAAGCAATACCAGACGAAGGTCGTTGTTCTGCTCTCCCGGTGAATACAGATCAACACACATGTCCATAAGAGCAGGAACCGAATTCCAAATGGTGATTTTTTCTTGTTCCATCACGTTCTTGAGCTGAAACATGTCACGCTGATCATCAATAAGAACCAGGCAAGCCCCGCTGCTGACTGCGCCGAAAATATCATAGACGGATAAGTCAAAACATAATGAAGATATGCCCATCATTCGATCACTGGATGTTACGTTGAATCTTTCATTCATATCCAGGATCGTATTGGCTGCTGCGCCGTGCTTGATCTGCACACCTTTGGGCTTGCCCGTGCTGCCAGAAGTAAAAATAACATAGGCCATATCATCATTCGTCACTCTGCTGTTTATGGATTCCGCAGAGTAGGTTTCTAACGATTCCGTCTCATATAGCTCTGGCATGATGAAAAATTTACAGTTGGCCTTTTCGCGAATATATTGCTTACGCTCCTCCGGATAGTCCGGATCAAGCGGAATATAAGCTGCTCCCGCTTTGAGCACACCGAATATATTCACAATGGTGTCAATGCATCTCTTGCCATACACACCAATATAATCGCCCCGCTGTACTCCGTGATCGATCAAATACCTAGCTATCTGATTCGATCTGCGTTCCAACTCTATGTAACAAATGGAACGTTCATGATGCTGAATCGCCACCCGATCTCCTAATCTGGTCGCTGTTGCAGTTAACAGGTCATGCAGAGGCTTCAGAGTAAACGGTTTGCTCGTATCGTTATACTGTTTGATGAGTTGCCTGCTCGCTTGACTTAACTCAAGCTTGGTAACTTGTGTTGCAGAGATCACTTGGTTCAGAATGTTCAGATACTGCTGGAACATAGATTCAATCACTTCTTGTTCAAACAATTGATCCACAAAGTCCCATGTGATATACAAACCGCCATTGATTTCATAGACCTGATTATCAATATAAACCTGTGAGGTTCTTGTACTGAAATACTTGATCTGGTCAAAGTTAAACAAAGCGTCAAATGAATCTTCCACATTTTCATTTAAGACACTTGTAAATACAATTGGCATGACTGCTCTTTTGTGCATATCATGTTTTTTGCCCAATTGTCTTATAAAATCAACGCCATCATAATGTCTGTGATCCAATGCATCCAGCAATGAATGTTGCACTGACTCTGTAAATGTCCAGAACGAATTCAGAGATTTTTGGGCATCAATATCCAGCAGCATCAGCGTTGTAAAGTCTCCCGCCATCCTCTTCACATCTTCATGAAACGGAATCCGGTTAAATACGGTCAGGTTGACCCCAAATCTCTCCTGGTTTGACCAATGCGCAAGTACATAGGCATAGGCTGCGCATAAAATGGAAGTTGGGGTAACGTTATGCTGCCTTGCCTGCTGTTTAAGCTTGTTCCAATGTTCACCCGTTATAAAGTTCGAGAATTTGCTGAATTGGGGCACGTTTATGTCTGCCGGATTACATTTGAGCGGCAAAGTCGGAGAACCCGGAAAGTCTTCCAGCTTGTCCATCCAGTAGCGCTGATCCTTGAAATAACGTGCAGACTGTTTGAAACGTGCCATTGCCTGAACGTAGTCCCTGAAATTATATTGAAGCTCCGGCAGCTCCTGATCCCCGTTCGCATAGAGCCATTTGAATTCCTTGATGAGCAGTTTCAAGCTGCTGTCATCACAGATAAGCGGGTCCAGATTCAGATAAAAATAATATTGATTCTCTGACATCCGGTAAGCTTTCATTTCAAATAATGGCCAATCGCTTGGAACAATCACTTTTGTCATCATTCGTTGTCTCTCTGCTTCCATTTGCGAGCTACGATATGCCGTATCCCATTCTGACACGTCTATCACTTCTACCGTGTATAACGGTGGACTTTTCAATATTTGCTGTGTCCCGTTCTCGTACACAACTGTTCGTAATATAGGATGCCTATTGATCAATTTCTGCAAAGTTGCATTAACCAAATCCATATCCGCCTCGGCCTCGAATTCGACCGTAAAATTGGTTGCAGCTCCACCCAGCTCAAATGCAGGGTCACGTCCAATCAAATAAGCCAGCTGAATACCCGTAAGACCAAATGGCTCAAGCATATTGGCAGGATCACCTTGATCCGTAAAGTAAGCCTCCGTGTTATCCTCATCATTATTTTCTTCCAAAAATGTTGCTATATTTTGGATCGTTCCAAGACGGAAAAGCTGGTTTAATGGCAGACTTGCACTTAAATCCTCATTAATCCGTGCAATCACTTCAATGGCATTAAGGGAATGACCGCCCAGATGTGCAAAACTGTCATTTACACTCAATTGCTCGATCTGTAGTACATCCTTCCAAATCATGGACAGGTGTTGTTCCAACTCTGTTGTCGGAGCAACGTATTCCCTGCCTGAATGGATGCTGCTATCCGGCTCAGGTAATTCACTTTTGTTAATCTTGCCATTAGCAGTCAACGGAAGCAGCTCCAGTTTGACATAATAGCTTGGCACCATATACTCCGGTATTCTCTGTTCCAGGAAAAGACGCAGCTCCTCAATCGAGGTTTCTTGGGTCAACACCATATATGCACACAGATAGGCATGGCCTGCATCGTTTGTTCGCATCATGACAAATGCCTCTGCTACCGCATCATGCCGGGACAAATGGGTTTCAATTTCACCCAGCTCGATCCGAAAACCACGAAGCTTCACCTGTTGATCCATTCGATCCAAAAATTCAAGGGTATGCTCAGGCGTCCAGCGAACCAAATCACCCGTGCGGTACATCCGTTCTGATGTAAATAAGGGATGCGGAATGAATTTTTGTTCTGTGAGTTCATCGTTATTCAAATAACCGAGCGCAAGTCCATCACCGGATATGCATAATTCACCGGTTGCTCCAACAGGGACGGGATGATCATGCTCATCCAATACCAGAACGGAGGTATTAGCGACTGGAATGCCAATCGGCACTGTAAGCGCTTCCTTTTCGATTTCATTTACAGGATAATATGTGGCAAAAACCGTGCTTTCCGTAGGTCCATAAACATGAATAAGCTTATCGCTCCCCATATAATCAAGCGCTTTTTTTACATGTGTTAACGAAACTCTTTCCCCGCCAAAGAGCACTTTGCGAACCGATTGGAAGCAGGATATTTCACGTTCCACGATAGCATTAAAAAAAGCAGTTGTGATGAACATAACGGTAATCCCATTTTTTTCAATGGACCGGGCCAGGCTGGGCATGTGAAGTGCCTCTTCCTTCTGAATAATGACCAATCTTGCTCCGTTCAGTAGGGCTCCAAATATTTCAAACACCGATGCATCAAATGAATAGTTGGACATCTGAAGCATGCGGTCCTGCTCCGTAATGGTGATGTAATTGGTATTACATACAACACGAATGGCTGATCGATGAGAGATCACCACTCCTTTGGGGAGACCCGTTGATCCCGATGTATAAATGATGTAAGCCGGATCTTCTGCCTGATTAATATCCGTCAATGCATCGGATGGAAAGTCACAATAATCCTCAATGGTGGGATGAATAACCTCCAAACCGATACATTCTATGTAATTCTCTTCAGGATGAGATGTCAGCAGCATACATGCCCCACTATCCTTGAGCATATAATTCACTCGTTCCCTAGGTGTTTCGGAATCAATCGGTAAATAAGAAGCCCCTGATTTGAGAACGGCTATTAAAGCAATTATCATTTCAGGGGATCTCTCTAACATAATACCGATTATTTTGTCGCGGTCTGCTCCCTTCTGACGAAGAAGTGCGGCAATCTGGTTTGAATACTGATCTACTTCCTTGTACATATATTGAATGGTGTCTGAGGCTACCGCAATGGCATCGGGATGCAAGCGGGCCTGTTCTTGAAATAACTGATGGATGGTATGATTGCGGGGATAGTCTGTTCTATTCTCGTTCACTGTCGGATTCTCTCTGATATTGGAATGTCCAGTAATCATAACGATATCCTTCCTTTGCAAGCAGAATACTTTTATTATATTATCCTAAAATTTCCATGTCAATCTATTTACTTATTTGCTTTATTAAGTAAAATGAAAGTAAAATTTGGCGAATATTCTGAGCATAACTCGACAGATTCTAGTATACATGCTACTCTATTTTTGTATAATTTCCTTTATTTTTCAAAAAAAGCCGTGATAAAAGGAGGAAACCACTTGTCAATACCTGTCATTGATGTAAATGATCCAACCACATTCTATAATGAGAACTTCTTCGGTAATCCGTATGACGTGTATCGACAGCTGATTCAGCAAGGCGAAATTCACAAAGTGAATCTGTATGGAGGACTTTGGTACATCGGTGGATATGAAACCGTAAACAAGTACATTGCAGACCCACGCATTTCCCATAACACGGCACAACAATATTGGGCAGTCCAGTTTTCGGAGCAACAGCTCTATGGAATTCTGGAGTTTATTCGTCTGTTTTCAATGTGGATGTCCCTTCAGGATGGCACTTCTCACATCAGATATCGCAAAATGTTAACCCAGGCCTTCTCCGTGTCGGTCAAAAATCTGGCTCCCTACATTATGGATCTGATCGACGACTCTCTTGATGAAATGGAAGGAAAAGAAGAGGTGGATTTGATTCGGGATTATGCTTACCCGCTTCCCACCAAAGTCATTATGAAACTGCTGGGTCTGCCTGAGGAACAGTATGAACGTGTGGCCGAATGTGCAGATAGTCTCGTTCACTTGTTCGGTTCCATGACGGTTACATATGAGGATGTCACGCGTGCACAAAATCTTTTGGTTCTGTTGACTGCCTATTTGACAGATGTGATTGAAGAACGAAAAATACATCCTCAGGAAGATTTTATTACTTATCTTATAGAAGCAACTGATGATGATGGTGTGCACCTGACAATTGAAGAAATTCATGCGCAATGTGCCATGCTGCTCTTCGCCGGACATGAGACCACACGTAATCTGATTGGGAATGGCATGTTTACACTAATGAAACATCCGGAACAACTTCAGAAATTGAAAGACTCTCCAGGTCTGATTAAAAGCACCATTCAGGAAGTCCTTCGCTATGAAAGCCCTGCACAGATTACCGTAAGAACCGCCCTTGAAGACATGGAAATTCTGGATCAGCAGATTAAAAAGGGAGAATTGATCATGTTCTGCTTCGGTTCAGCCAATCATGATCCGCGAAAATTTACCGATCCTCATCTATTTGATATTGAACGCAATGAAGCGCGAAATCTGGCCTTTGGTGTAGGAATTCATTCTTGCATCGGTGCCCAGTTGGCGATGATGGAAACAGAGATTGCCATGAGCCGCCTAATCGCAAGGTATCCCCATATGGAATGGATTCAGGATGAGCCCGAATGGCTTCCCAATGTAGGCTTTCGTGGTCTTCAACGACTGCTTGTCCGCTTGAACAATAGATGACCATTATGTAAGATCGTAAGATCATCAAAAAAAAGCGTCGCTCATTCATGAGCAACGCTTTTTTTGATGATCTTATTTAATCTGGTTTTTGGAACTCTTGCGTGGGACTCTTACCTTGGTACTTTTTTTGAAGGATTGAATGTCTTTTTCCGTAACCCCTTCACTTGAATACAACTGCTTGCAGAAAGCACCTATTCGATCAGAGCTTGCGGGATTGGACAACAGTAACATATGGTTGGATACATCGATGTCAAACAAATTAAAATTCGGAATGTTCTCCGCCCATATACTCCAATAGGTTGAGTTGTTCAGTTCGATGCAATCTTCCTCCGTGACAAAGTAAGGCTCAAGTTCACCAAAGAAGTGTCCGCTTTGATTGCGGAAATAATAACATGCCACAGCATCTCGATCTGCAAGCGATTGAACTTGGTACTGATCTGCCTGATATGCCTGCTGAACCTTGACACATTGCTCAATGAGCTGCTGTAGATGCTTCTCATTTTTGAAAAGCCCTCTGGATTTCGCAATTTCTGTTAAGTGTTTAAGAAAATCCTCATTACTTAGTTCCATATTGATTTCATCGCGGTGAATTAACGTGTCTGCAATTTTCTCCGGTTGATGAAGAATCGAAGACATTAGCGACATATTCACGGATTGTAAAATATAACCTTTGTCCGACGAAGTCATTTCGTCTTCATCAGAGAGATGGATGGAATCGAGCATCACCACGCTGTTTACCTGGTCACCCTGATTCTGAAGTAACCTGCACACCTCATATGCAATCAGGCCGCCAAGAGAATAACCGCCAAGATCATATGGCCCTTCCGGCTGAACGGTTTTTATGACATGCACATAATACATTGCCATGCCTTCGATCCCATATAACGGAGAGCGGTCAGTCATCCAGCCTCTTGCCTGGATCCCGTAGAAGGGCCGTGTACACCGGGATGCAATAACCTGATAACCTTCCACCCCACCCATTGCGGCGTGAAACCAGAAGATGGGTCGACCTTCAGAAGCATGATTCAGCCGAACAAGTTCGGGGAATTGTGACCATGACTTAACAATCGAATTCAAAGTACCATTTGTCTTCTCCTCCGGTCCGGTGACGATAAAACTTGTTGGCTTGCCCTGAAGCGTAGGGGTCTGATTTATTCTGTCTGTCAGACTTGCTATGATGTCTGCCAAAGTCAAACAATGTTGCAAATCTGCTGCATTGATTTCAGGATTCAGCTCGGTTTGCAATCGTTGAATCAACTGAATAAACACGATGGAGTCCATTCCATATTGCACAAGAGGTGTTGATTCCTGAATCTCACCGCTTTCCAAGCCAAGCAGATTCAGGATGATGGCTGTGATCCTGTGTTCCAGTGATGTATTCCCGGCTACATCTATACTGGAATCAGGAGCTCCTTCCTCCAGGCTGGAAACGACTACAGATTTAGCATGAGCAAGAGTATGAGTAAGGTCAACCCAGCATCTTCTCTTTTCAAATGGATACCCAGGCAATGAAATGATTTGAGCAGGCTTTCCTTCATACAGACCTTCCCATGAAACGTTGCCTCCTTTGGACCAATACAGTGCAATTTTATCAAGGCTGCCATCAGCCATGAAAGCTCTCAATATTTTTTCGCCAGCTCTTCCTGACAACAGCTCCTTCACTGCCGAATCTTCTTCTGCCCTTCCAGTAAACATCGGACAAGAATCAACCCAGTTTTTATTTGGCTTTTCCGCTTTCAAAAACTTCTTCAGCCCTGTAATGAGCTCTTTTTTATGACTCACAATTAGAGCCAAGCGATCCGGCATCGCTTCTCTGCCCACTTGTAGCGTGTACGCCACATCCCTCAGGCTCATCTCGTTATTTAATATGACTGTATTCAGGAGTTGCTGCGCAGCGGCCTGCAAGCGTTCCTTGTTCAACGCCGATAGAATGACAACTTGGGCCACCGAATCTTCGCTCACTGCATCATTTTGCTCTGTTTCAGCGGCTACGTACTCTTCGATAACCACATGTGCATTTGTCCCGCTGATGCCTGTGGTGCTAATCGCTCCCATTCTTGATACATTCAACGACGTTCTCCACGGTCTGTTTTCTTTATTGATATTGAGGTTGCTGCCCATGCTCATGTTGATATGCCGATTAGGCTCTTCATAGGAATGCAAAGCCGGAATTGTTCTATGCCTCATGGCCATCAACATCGTTATGAGGCTAACCAAACCGGATGCCGCAAAGGTATGTCCGATTAAAGGTTTTACGGAACCAATCGCCACGGATATGTCCTGATCGTTGTAAGAACCATATACGTTGGATAATGCCTGCATCTCAATTGCATCTCCTATCGGTGATCCCACACTTTGCGACATGATGAACTGCACGCTACGTGGATCAATCCGATACCGTTTGTGCACCATTTTCATCAACTCTGCCTGTGACTCAGGATCAGGCGAAGTCAATCCATTGGTTCGTCCGCTGTAATTAACACCACTGCCTCTAATTGTGCCATAAATATGGTCTCCGTCCCGAATGGCCTGTTTCAAAGGTTTGAGCACCAACGCGGTCACAGCCTCACCAGGCACCATTCCGTTAGCATGTTCGTCAAATACGCGGCACTGGCCATCGGGGGATAACATGCCTGCCCGATGGAGAGCTGTGTGCAGCATGGGAGACAGTATCAGACTCACAGCCCCGGCCAAGGCTGTGTCGCACTCTCCGCTCCTTAACGCCTGACACGCCTGATGAAGAGCTACCAGCCCTGAAGAACATGCGGCGGTGATCGCCATATTGGGCCCTTTCAGATCCAGAACATATGCAATACGGGCCGCAAGTGTGGCATTTTGATTACCGTTAATCGATCCTTTCTCTGCTGTCAAATAACCATACTCGCCTTCTTCAACCCCAACGTATACCCCACAATTCTGGCCACGAATACGATCCCCCATATAACCGGCATCCTCCAGAGCATGCCACGCCTCTTCCAGAAACAGACGTTGTCTGGGGTCCATCATCGCTGCTTCGTTCGGTGAAATCTGGAAAAACATCGGATCAAAACGATCGATATCCGCCAAATAACCTCCCCATGCAGGAATATCAGCATCCTTATTGGTTACATCCTTCCCGCCTTCTGAGGTCCAACGACTGCGGGGCAATCTCGATATACATGAAGAACCTGATTCAACATTTGTCCACAAATCCTCGATGTTGCCTGCCTGCGGAAACCTTCCGCTCATGCCGATGATGGCTATAGGTTCTTCCCTGTGAAGTTCAGTAGGTTCAGGGACAGGATGATCCATTGATCCGTCAAGCTGCTCCATTACAGATGGATTGGTGTTTCTGTCTGTATGGGAGTGATCCTGTATTTGTGTTGGATATGCGGTTGACATCATGCTGTACCTTGCTTCCATTTCTTCGGAAAAGGATGTGATCAGATGCTGCGAAAGTCTGTTCAGGGTGCCATGTGCAAAAAAGACGGTCGGTGACAATTCAAGCCGGAATTGCTGGCTCATAAGCTCAGCGAATTCTGCCAGACTGATCGAATCAAAACCATAATCCGCCAGATTCCGGTCTGGGTCCAACTTGGTTGCTTCCATTTTTAACAGTTGGGCAGCCCAGTCTCTCAGTTCTTGCACTACACATTCCTGTAAAGTCTTCCTTAATGGTGAATGTGAATTCCTTATTTGGGCCTGATCCTGCTTTGTCGCTTTTATGCGCAATCCAGGGGAAGACTGCTTGGAAACCGGCATGTCCAAGCCCAAAAAACGATGTATCCGGCTTGCCCTTCCCGCCAGAGCAAGCTGATGTGTACCGGATTGTCTGATCACCTGATCAAAAAAAGCGATCCCCTCATCCTTTTCCAGAAAACGCAATCCACTTGTTCTCAGATACATGTCCGTACCTTCTGACGTTCTGGAGCCCATTCCACCTTCTCTCCAAAGTGGCCATAAAATGGCGATTGTACGAATATTCTGATCCTGCATCTGGGCGTACGCCATCTGAAAACGATTGGCCACAGCGTAGTCACAGGAACCAAAGTCCCCCAGCAGCGCCGACGAGGATGAAAAATAACAACGAAAAGCCAGAGGTTCGTTTTGCAATGCTTCCTCCATCACAAGTAATCCTTTAACCTTGGGACGTAACACTTGATCGAACTCTTTTATGCTTTTGGACAGCAAGGTTCCCTGACTTTCCATTCCGGCGGCATGGACCCATCCGTGGATATCGCCACATTGCATTTTTGCGGATTCCAGAGCCGTTGTTACTTCCGCCGCTTCACTCACATCTGCCTGAACATATATGAACTTATTGCCATTTTTTCCAAGGTCCTTGAGCAATTGCCTGTTCATCTCATCCAGCGGAGATCGCCCCATCAAAACAAGATTGATTCCCTTTGAAGCCCAGACTTTTGCGAAAATAACACCCAATCCGCCAAGTCCACCAGTAATCAATACAGTCTGTCCAGGCTTCGGATAAAGGGTATACTCATCAGCATGTTCCGTTAAATCAACTTGCTTCATTCGACTTACCAAACGACGTCCATGCTCAAAACGAACACTTTGTGGCGATTCCGATAAAAGTTCATCCCACAGCAGGTTCGACAGGTCCGCAAATGCCAACATATCCGAGTTCTGTCGTGCCTGCGAGCTGCATACGGTTAATTTCGTCTTCTTCATACTCAGACTTATTGAACGTTCAAAGCCAATCCATGAGTCGAGGTAACACTGATCCAGCGCAGTGGCATGTTCTCCAGCCAGTAAAATACGTTTGGGTTGTATATTCTCCATAACCATCGCTTGGATCATGTGTACAATCGGACTTGTATCACGTAAATATTGGGCATCATCAAACGGCCACAGATACAGAACCGCATCAATATGATCTCCTTGCTTGGCGATCACGCGAAATTGTTGACAGTATACTTCCCGATCCATTTCCCCTGCCTCCAGGCCTGTTTCTTCAACAAAATAGACCTCGGTATCTGGACTGCGGCGAGCCAACATTTCGCGAATGATGGACTGTTTGTTTTTATCGGATAACAGACATATCAGTCCCCTGACATTTTCTCTGTCCAGCTTGGCCGAATCTGAGTCAAGGTGAGCGGATTCTTCCCAAATTTCCTGGAAAGAAAAAAGTTCCGTTGCTTCTTCCGATGGTACGTGCTGACTCTCAGAAACAAATTGTTGTCTTTCGGCCGGGGAACCCGATTCGAATTTTTGGGCGAACTGATACGGCACCCAATACTTTTCCTTAGCAAATGGATACGTGGGCAAGCTTAACCTGGAAGGTTTATCTTGATCATCTTTATATAAATGCTCCCAACGAACCGGATATCCCTTGGTCCACAGATCCAGCACCTTTCCATAGGAACCGTTTTGCATCCATTGGTTTACGATTTCCTCTGTGCCTTCGTCCATGTTAAATAATAATGCTTCTTTGCCACCTTGCAGACCCGCTTGGTACATTAAACCTTCTGGTAGTTGTTCCATGCCTCCATCCAGTGCAGCGCTCAACTTTTCCTTCAGATCGGCGATGCCGGAAGTCAGCACACCCAACCGCTCCTCCATCGCATTACGTCCTACTTGTAACGTATAGGCCAGATCGCGGAGATCAGTATCCATATATGAATCGTACTGCAATCTCTTCAGCAACAAACGAACCTGCTCCTGAAGCTCACCTTTATTCCGTGCAGACAGAACAATCATTGTCGGATATTCAGGTGCCGCTGAGTGATTCGCCTCTTTTTTATCCAATTTTCCCGTATACTCTTCAAGAATGACGTGAGCATTGGAACCGCCAAAACCAAACGAACTGACCCCCGCTCGTCTTGGCATCGCCTTTCCGTCCGCGTTTGTAATCGGCTTCCATTCTTGCAGATCACGAACAAGGTAGAACGGACTATCCTCCAGTTCCACGTAAGGATTCACTTCATCCAGATGAAGATTTGGAGCCAGTTTTTGATGTTTTAATTGCAGTAGCACTTTGATTACACCTGCAATACCAGCAGCCATCTCCAAATGTCCTATATTGCTTTTTACCGAGCCTAGTCCGCAATGCGCCTCACCCATTTGTCTATCCCCTGTGTGTTCATACAGATTCCTAAACGTCGCTTTAAGCGCATTAACCTCGATCGGATCGCCCAAAGGAGTGCCTGTGCCGTGTGTTTCAATATAACCTACCGTTCTCGGATCAATTCCCGCTTTTTTGTACGCTTCAAATAACAATTCTGTCTGAGCTTTGGGGTTGGGTGCCGTTAATGAATTGGCGCGACCTCCATGGTTTTCGTTTGTTCCACGGATAACGGCATAGATATGATCTCCTGCTTCCTCGGCATCCTTGAGAGGTTTGATCATCAACATGCCGACCCCTTCACTTCGAACATATCCATCAGCCTGAGCGGAGAACGTTTTACACCGACCATCACTGCTCAACATACCTGCCTTAGTTAAGCTTATATATCCTTCGGGTGTCAAAATGGTATTAATACCGCCTACAACGGCTGCATTGCAATCCCCGTTCCTCATCGCCGTGACTGCGCGATGGATCGCAACCAGCGAACTGGAGCATGCGGTTTCAATCGGCTCGCTCGGGCCATGGACGTTAAGAAAATAACTCATCCGGTTCGGTCCAACCGAAGGTACAATTCCCGTGGACGTATAGCTATCCATAGCCATGCCTGAAGACGCGATGAGATTGCTGTATCCCGTACCAGCCGTTCCCACAAATATGCCCAGCTTGCTGCCAGATAGGCTTTGCGGAGCATATCCGGCGTCTTCAATTGCTTTCCACACATACAGCATTAGCAGCCGCTGCTGCGGGTCCATAAGTTCCGCCTCACGGGGAGAAATACCAAAGAATCCGGGATCAAATTGATCCACACCCTCAATAAACCCTCCCCAGATCATGTCGAGCTCCCCAGTCTCGTTAAAAGAATCCTTTTGATAAGCATACTTTTCCCGCCGAGACCGAGGAATTTCCGTAATGCAATCCCGCTGGGCTGCCAGATTGTCCCACAGCTCATCTGGGTCAGCAGCCATCGGGAAAATACCACTCATGCCTACGATTGCAATGCCTTGATCCTCCATGACGTTTGTTGGCTTCACCCTTCCCACGCCCGAGGCATGTTTACTTGTAAATTGTCGGAAAACAAGAGGTTCAGCTCGTTCAGTCCCACTCTTTGCTTGTGTGGGAACCATCTTGGATGAGAATCTCGTCAAAAATTGTTGTTGATAGGTACGTGTTACATATTGCGAGAAGGCTTGCAGCGTCGAATATTCAAAAAACAGTGCCGGGGTAAGACTCATGTTGAAATTCTCGTTAAGTGTGTTGGTCAGTTCCGTCAGCATGATGGAATCAAGTCCATACTCCCCAAGTTCAACCTCGGGATCAATGTGTGTAACCTGCACCTTAAGAAGTGACGAAATCATGGAAGCCATCGTTTCCCTGACCTTATCTTCAAGCCAGGCTGTATCCGTCTGTTCCTCTGGGATTGCTTGCTGTCCCGCATTCCGTGAGTCAAGAGCATCGGGGGAAGACAAAAACTTCTGTCTCAATCGAGTCACTTCACCTGCCGCAACCAGTACCTGACTTCTTCCACTTGCCAACGCCTGATACAGGGCTGCCGTTCCTTCTTCTTCACGCAGAGGATGCATGCCCGTCTGTTTTTTCAAATTGCGTAATTGCTGTTCATTGATCTGCATACCTCCCGATTCCCAAAGAGGCCAGTTCACCGATAACGTTTGTCCGGTCCGCTCTCCTCGGTGGACAAGCGTATTGCGATAAGCAGCAAAACGATCCATGAAAGCATTGGCAGCCGCATAGTCTGCCTGTCCAATGTTTCCTGTCACACCTGTACCGGAAGAAAATAAAATCATGACATCCAGGTCATCCCTCCGTGTTGCTTCATCCAGATAAACCGTCCCTGCAACTTTGGATGCCAGCACCTCTCTGCACTCTGCACCTGTTTTATTTTCAAGCAGACGGTCCCGGGTAATGCCTGCGCCATGCAGAATGCCGTTTACTTTCCCATACGTATGACGGACCATCGCCAGCACTGTCTGAACTTTTTCTTCATCCGCTACATCCATGGTCAAGTATTGAATGTGGGCAGGCAGTTCCTGTATCCTCTGCCTGACGGCAGTTGGCAACGCTGGAGACCTGCCCGTCAAGATGATCGTTGTCCCGGTCGCCTTGAATGCGATCTCCTGTGCAAAAATGGGTCCAAGACCACCGCCTCCTCCAGTAATAACGTATACGCCCCCATCTTGCCACGGATGGGGGGGCAGATGCTCATGGCCTTCTCGATTAGAACGCTCCCTGATGGAACTCACTGCCTCGGTGGATACATCCTGAACCAGTTCCTTCCATGATGCACGGTACAGTTGATTCTCCATATATCGCAAGTGATCCTCATTCGGCAAATTTGCACAGGACTTAAGCCGCTCCACCCATTGTTCCAGTGACGTATCACGCTGCATTTCAATAAGCTGGCAGCGTACCTGCGGATGTTCAAGCTGAACGGTACGGAGCAGGCCAGACAGCCCTGTCCACAGTCTGGATTGTTCTGCATCGTCAGGTATGACAACCTGAATGAATTTGCTTCCTTCATGACGAAGGCTCTCACCATCTTTGAACTGCTCCAGCAGGGCAAGCACATATGCTTCGTAACGTTGTACAAGGGTTCCTGCTGAACCGAGTTGTATCAGGGAAACCCCTGGCATTTCCTGTTTCAACATTTCGGTCATCGTGAAATTTGTCAACTCACCACACAGGATAATCCGGTGTTCGCTGTATGAAACCGGTACGGAAGAAGACATGCGGTTTGGGGCCGTTTCCCAGTGTGGCTCCAGAAGGATTACGCCTTCTACCTCGGGCATACTCACGGTGACTTGTTCCATCCAGATCAGAACCTGACCAGCGTCATTGGCTATGGCTACGTCCAGTCTAAGATCGGATCTAACCGCTCCAGTCGAATCATGATGTGGCGGCGTGCCCAGGCGAATCCATACCCAAACAGGTTGCCCATCCTGCAAAACCTCCAAGGAATGGACTGATTTTATGGTAATGGCTCCCCCGAGGTTCACTTGACCCTGTTGCCCACAGAGTTCACATAATCCAACTTGAATGACGTCTTTCAGCATTTCTGGATCAATGAACATGTTGGTAGATCTTGTAGTTTCTTCGGAACTGGAGATGTGTAGCAGTACTTCTCCATTCCCCTTATAACTTTGTTTCACACGGCCCGTCGTCTGTCCGCCAGACCATACATTGTCTGCGTTCAATGTAGCTGAGTTGAAATCCAACTCACACCGCTTGCGTATAACTTTCAGGTCAAACCTTGTTAGGTCGTAGGCAGAGCTTTCCGGTCTGGAGACTCTTCCCGTCGTTAATAACTGCCGTTCCTTTTTGTCGCCAGCACTGCTGATTTCGAAAAAAAGTTCTTTATGATCTTCTTCAGGGTAAATTTCAATTTGAATCTGTAATGGAAACGCCGTGTTCGGGATGTTTGTGTCATGCTGCACCCACTTCACATCGGATAATCTGAGCTTCATAACCGATTGCCCATCCCCGTCTGACGACTCCATGGCATGCTGCGCCGCCACACGAGCCATTTCCATACAGGCTACATCGGGAAAAGTCCGTTTGCCCGATGTAGCAGAAGTTTGCAAAAATGACTCGGTTCCAGTAAAAATGGAGCTATAGCGCTGTGAGTATAAATTAGAAATGTTACTGTGTAGAAGGGGATGCAGAACCCCTGCCGAGTTCGAATATTCATCTTCGAATGGCCGCGGCATTCGGGAATCAGGGATCGGAACCCAATACTTTTCTTGGGCAAACGGATACGTTGGCAGACTGATTCTGGCTGGTTTCTTCCCATCATACAGAGCTGACCATTGGACAATGAACCCTCTTGTCCAGATCTCTGCGACTTTGCCCAGCTTGCCACGCAGGTACCACTTATGGACCAGATCCTGCATTTCCTCATCTTCTGTTAGTGACAGGAGTGTGTCCTTGCGTTTGGCTTGCCCTCTGTACGTTTCAATCCCGTCATGACCTGTGACTGCTCCTTCATGCATGTAATGAGTCAGGCCAGTCGCCAATTCAGCCATAGTCCTCACAATCAGTGCCAATCGCTCCTCCATAGGCTCGCGTCCGATCTGTAACGTATAGGCCATATTAGCCAAATCGTTCTCTGCATACTTTCCTTCACGCAAGGCCTGAAGCAGTAAATTCACTTGTTCACGCAATCGTGCTTCGTTTCTGGCAGACAACACTACGATCGCAGGGTGTTGTCCGGGGATTTCTGTTGTATTTTTTTCATGATTCTCCCGATTCGGAATATACTCTTCCAAAATGATATGTGCGTTCACGCCGCCAAAACCAAAGGAGCTCACTCCCGCACGTCTAGGCATTTCCCTGCCATCGCTATCTCTCGGGGCAGCCCACTCTCTTGTTTCCCGCACAATATAAAACGGGCTGTTGTCCAATTGGACATAAGGGTTAATATGATCCAGATGCAAGCCTGGCACGAGTTTACGATGCTTCATCTGAAGCAGTACCTTCATGACACCCGCCACACCAGCAGCCATCTCAAGGTGTCCAATATGAGACTTTACAGAACCCAAACCGCAATGCGGTGTTCCAAGCGGTTCATCTCCTGATTGACGAGCCAGCTCTTTAAAAGCGGCCTTCAGCCCATTCACTTCAATTGGGTCACCCAGAGGTGTCCCCGTTCCATGGGTTTCGATATAACCAACGGTTCTTGGATCAATATCGGCTTTGCGATAGGCCTGGATCAATAGGTCAGCCTGTGCTTTCGGATTAGGTGCCGTTAAGGAGTTGGCCCGTCCACCATGGTTCTGGCTTGTACCCCGAATCAGCCCATAGATGTGATCTCCCGCTTGTTCTGCATCTTTCACCCTCTTTAGCATCAGCATGCCGACACCTTCACCGCGAACATACCCATTAGCCTGTTCGGAAAAGGTTTTGCAGCGCCCGTCTTCACTCAGCATCCCTGCACGGTTAAAGCTGATGTGCCCTTCCGGGGTCAGGATGGTATTAATACCGCCAACGATGGCTGCATCACAATCCCCATTTCTCATCGCTGTTACTGCCCGATGGATAGCAACTAGCGAGCTTGAACAAGCCGTCTCTATCGGTTCACTTGGACCATGTACATTCAGAAAATAGCTCATTCGATTGGGTCCTACGGATGGAACAATTCCGGTTGAGCTATACCCCTCAATAGCCATTCCGGAACGGGAAATCAGACTGCTGTATCCCGTTCCGGAGGTGCCCACGAATATACCCAGGTTACTTCCAGACAAGCTTTGGGCAGCATAGCCCGCATCCTCAATGGTCTTCCATACATAGAGCATCAGTAGACGCTGCTGTGGGTCCATAAGTTCCGCTTCCCGCGGGGAGATGCCAAAAAATGAAGGATCAAATTCATCTACACCATCTATAAATCCGCCCCATTTAATGTTGGTTTTATTCGATTCCTTTAGGGGATCACCATAAATGGACTTCCAATCCCAGCGTGACAATGGAATTTCGGTGATACAGTCTCTTCCTTCGATTAAATTTTCCCACAGCGCATCCGTATCCTGTGCCATCGGAAACCTTCCTGTCATGCCTACGATCGCAACAGGTTCAAACGTTGTTATCGCCTTGTCTGCTCGCTGAAAGGTTGGAGAGTTTCTTTTCTGAGCTTGATGAAAGCTTTCATCATTTACGGAAGTTCCAGCATTCTCAGCGTTCTCATACTGGTGAGCCATTTCAAAATTTTCGGATGACTTAAATCTGTTCTTCATTGTGGACTCAGACGAAATATGTGTTTTCTGGACATCTCCTGCCGAGGCAGGAGATGTCCACAGTTCTGCAAATTGATCAACATAAGTTTCCAAAGCATAGTCTGTAAATTGCGCTAACGTTGAATGTTCAAAAAAAACGGCCGGGGTCAGATTCAGTCTGTAGTTCTTGTTCAGGGAGTTACTCAGTTCGGTTAACATAATGGAATCAAATCCATACTCACTGAGCTCCACATCGGCTTCAATTTCCTCCGGTCGTACCTTCAATTGATCAGCCACAGCCTTAGTCAACATTCTGCGTGTCTTTTCATGTAACTCGGTATCAGCCTGAAGCGTGTTCCCGGACTCCTGAGACTCGCCGGAAGTCTGGGTGTGTTGATTTTGCGCCATTAAAGAGGTTAGTTGATTGGCAGCATCTTGCGGATTTAGTTTACGTGTTCTGATATCATTGTATATTTGATACAAGTCGTCTTTCATCCGATCACTCCTATTCCTTCATGAACGCTTCAACAAATTGTGACTCCGTTAGTTCCCCGTCCAGAACACGATTAACCAGTTCCGAATAGCGGTCGTCCCTGGGCTTATCCCCTTTGGGAGAAGCTGTATACATTGGGGAGGAAATACCTAGTGTTTGTGATTTTACAGTTCTGATCTTGCCCCGAATTCGTTCAGGGTTCCCTGCCATGACCATCACTCTGGAAGAAGTGGATGATAGTGCAAGGGTTAATGCCTCAATTCCCTGATTCGAATGCAGGGGTCTCATTCCCATTTGCCGCCACATCATTTGTTTGACAGATGAGTCCACCTTCATGCCGCCATTTTCCCATAGTGGCCAGTTTAAGGACAGTGTCCTGCCGCTTCGTTTGCCCTGACTCACCATCGTTTCCCGGTATGTTGCGAATAGGTCCATGAATGCATTGGCTGTAGCGTAATCACTCTGCCCCATATTGCCGAGCACGGCAGTTCCAGAGGAGAACAGAATGAAGAAATCCAATGCTTCCTTATGTGTAGAACGATCCAGGTGTATAGTGCCCGCCACTTTGGGTTTCATAACCTGACGCCATTCTTCCTCTGTCTTGGCAAGAAACAAACTGTCTCTGATTAATCCTGCTCCATGAATAACGCCGTGGATAGCGCCATAGACTTGTTTGATGCTACCAACAAGGTTCTCCACGGCTTCACCATCCGTTACATCAACCTGCAAATAGTCCACCCGTGCTCCCTGCTCTCGCAATACTTCAAGGGATTGTTCCATCAGACCGTCCATCGGTGATCTGCCCACGAGAACAAGTGTTGGATGCTTGGCTTGTGTGGCGATCTCTTGCGCAAATACAAGTCCAAGCCCTCCCATACCACCTGTAATGAGGTAAACACCATGATCACGCCAAAACCGTTTTTCAAGAACAGTGGACGGTTCAATCTCTTGCCAGTCTGCCAATTCCCGTCGACGACCCGTATAACGAATCCAGTTATCTTTAGGCTCGCAAACGTCCAACTTCAATAGCTGTAAAATATCTGCGTTATCCAACTGTTCGTCCATTTCAATCAACTGTCCCGCAACAGCCGGATATTCGAGTTTAATACTTTGCAACATACCCGACAGCGCAGCATACAAACGCTGCTCTCCATCATTAGGCACAACGGCCTGTATAATTCGCGGTTTATTCGATTCACTGGACAGTATCGTTTGAAGTTTACCAAACACCTGCAAGGCACCATCCTCAAACCACTTTTCGGCTGTGGCCATTCCCTGATCCAACCCAATCGGTATAAACGATGCTGACGGAAATTCAAGCTGCATCTCACTCAACCTGCAAGCGAGTGCACCACATAAAATAACGATATGCTCAGCGTCTGGAGTCTTCCGGCTCCGACCGGCTCCTTCCACCTCCATCTCCCGCCAATACGGCTTTAACAGCAGCATTTCAGACCGAGCGGTTGTGTCAGCACCTGGCGCTGTGGATTCTGGATCGGGAAGCTGTCTAGAGGAAAAGCCAATTAAACGAACACAGACACTTCCTTCTTGATCAAACAAATCAATATCAAACGTCATTCCTTTCCCATCCGAACTGGAATCGGAGCTGTAGCGCACCCATGTCCACATGTCTTGAGCACAAGCTTTATAGATCCGAACTTTCTTTAACGCAAAAGGAACCGAAGGCTGTGGTCCACCTGAACCATGTCCCGCCTTTTTCCCATCCACTTCAGGATGCTCCAGCATCATGCCAATAGAGGCCTGCAACGCGGAGTCCAATATACAGGGATGAAGGACATATGAGTTCATTTCCGGCAACAAATGCTCAGGCAGCTTCAGTTGGGCCAAAACTTCCCTTTCACCGATGAACAATTGCTGTATTCCCTCAAATGCAGGTCCGTACTGGATACCGGCTTGCCTAAATGCGTTGTAACAATCTGCACCCGTCCAGGTCGATCGGCTGCATGCAGCCATGAGTTCGTTCAGGTCATGAATTGGAGGGGATTCAGCTTCTTCATTCCATCCCAGCTGTCCTTGACTGTATACATGACGTTTCCCCTCAACCTGCTGGTCTTGCCGGTATATCTCATAACTTATACGTTGAGGATTTTCTGTGACAGGATGTAATCCGATTTCTACCTGAATGCTGTTAGGGATTGCTGCATCTCCATCCATGACTACGGGACTGATCCACACCACATTTTGCAGAAAAACAGGTCTTGTGCCGGCAACGGTAAGCTGCAATGCAGCCCGAGCCATTTCCAATTGGGCCACCCCGGGAAGTACGGAGATTCCATGAATAATATGATCCTTAAGGAAAAATTCTCTTCCATTGAAGACCGAGCTGAACCTTTGTTCAGTGAAATCAGACGTATTTTGTTGCACCAGGGGGTGAAGAGAAGCCCATGAGCGCTCCCGCGATGGCTGCTCTTCCTCTTGCTCTCTTTCCTTTGACGCCATCCAATATTCCTCTCGGGCAAAAGGATACGTTGGCAGGCTGATGCGTGATGGTGGTACATCGCCATACATCTGTCCCCAGTTCAGATCATAGCCCTGGGCATACAGATCAGCCAGCACATGGAGTATATCCCTCTGTTTCTCCGAGGACAAACTTCTTTCGGTGCTTTTGATAATCCATTCATCCCCATGTTCCTGTAACAGCTTTTGTCCAGTAAACCTTCTTGGCACCACGCCCTCAAACAAAACCCCTGACTTGGATTGCCCCCGCTGTTTCAACATGTATACGGCATCTTCCCTGGACTGCACAACCACCGCACAACGGTGTCGGAAATGCTGTCGTCCCTCCAGCAGAGTGTAGCTCATTGCCGTCAGATCCGGCATCTCTTCCCGTTCCAGTACAGCGATCATGTCCTCTACCTTGCGTTGTAGTGCTGCTTCCGTTTTGGCCGACAGTGCCAGCAAATAATAAGGTGACGCATAACCAGCCGTTCGTTTTTGTCCGCTGCCTTCATAACTTTCCACCACGACATGCACGTTGGTTCCGCTCATGCCAAAGGCACTTACCGCTCCCAGTCTCGCCTGCTCTGTTCGTGGCCAAGGCCGATTGCTTTTGTTCACATAAAACGGCCCCTCCGACCACCGGATATATTCACTTTCCTCTTCACAGTGCAGACTTGCCGGGATCGTCTCATGACGCATCGCCTGTACCAGGCTAATCAGGCTCACCACTCCCGAAGCGGCGAGGGTATGACCCAAATTCGTTTTTACCGACGTCAGCGCACAGGAGCCTGGCTCCATATTTCTTGATTTGTAGGCTTCCTGCAAAGCATTGATTTCGACTGGGTCTCCCAGACGTGTTCCCGTCCCGTGGGTCACAATGTACTGCATGTTCTCCGCCCGAATGCCGTACCGTGTATACACCTCATTCATTAGTGCTGTCTGTGCCACACCACTCGGCGCGGTGATTCCATTCGTTTTGCCATCATAGTTCATGCCACTGCCCCGAATGACCCCGTAGATCGAGTCTCCATCCGCCTCAGCCTGAGATAAGGTCTTTAATACAACAACCGCTATCGCTTCTCCCGGAACCATGCCATTGGCACGCTGGTCAAACGCATAACAGCGCCCATTCTCAGACAGCATGCCCGCCTGGGACATCGCTTCGAGTCCCTGCTCGGTAAGCAGCAGGCTCACCCCTGCCGCAAGAGCCGTGTCGCACTCTCCGGCTCGCAGGCTGGCACAAGCTTGATGAACAGCCGCCAACCCCGAAGAACAAGCCGTATTAATCGCCATGTTGGGACCATTCAGGTCCAGCAGATAGGCTAATCTGGCAGCCAGAATGGCATTGTGGTTGGATGTAAGCGGCCCGTCCAGACCGACAACTTGCAAATACTCGTTATTCTCCACCCCGACAAACATACCTACCCGGCCGGAGGAAAGCTGTCTTTTCCCATAAGCGGCATCTTCAAGCGCTCTCCAGGATTCCTGCAATAGCAATCGCTGACGCGGGTCCATGCTCTCGGCTTCACGCGGAGAAATTTCGAAGAAGCGTGGATCAAACTCCCGTACTCCTGGTACAAGACCGCATTTCCAAGGTTCACGCCCATTGTGGGTGGAAAACCGGTCCTCCGGTGCCATTCTTATCGCTTCCTGACCCTGACTGATCATGGACCACATCTCGTCCACATCTCGTGCTTCGGGGAACCGTCCGCTAATACCAATAATGGCAACAGGTTCCATGAATTGATCCATTTTATCCAGATTACGTGCAGTTGGACGAAGATCGGATGCAGGGAAGGATTTGCCGCCAGCCCATCTTCCGGAACGTCCGGATCGGTAACCTCGGTCCGCGACATTGGATTTCATGTCGGTCACGGCCTTCCTTTCCTCGTACATGCCAACTAGAACATCCCGATGTTCATTTTCCAGATATTCAGCCAATCCTTTCAATGTGGAATGTCCAAAGAAAATGGATGGTGTCAATTCTGCTCCGTAATGACGGCTCAACCGTCCTGCATACTCAGTCAAGCTGATGGAATCAAATCCAAACTCTGCGAGATTGGCTTGAGGGTCCAATTCTTCATGAGGTATCTTTAACAGCTCGCTTGCTATTTCTCCAAGCTCCCACTGCGCGCATTCAGCCACCGTTTTGCCACGCAACTCTACACGCAGCCCTAACGCAGGCGCCGCCTCATTCAAGACTGGATTCCCGACCTCATACGAAGTATGAGATGTGCTGGCCGGCTCCTCAGGTGTGAATTCAACACCCAGAAAACGATGTATGCGTTCCGGTTTCCCCGCCATAACGAGTTGGTGAGCGTAAGGTTCATTTAGAATTTTTGGAAATAATGCCACCCCTTCGTCTTTTTCCAGAAAACGTTGACCGCTGGTTTTGAGATACATAGCCGAAGCATTCTTTTCGCCTGTGCCCATTCCGCCCTCTCTCCAAAGCGGCCAGTTGATAGATACCGTGTGTATAGGACCCGTGCGATGCTGTTCTTGAGCATAGGCCATCTGGAATCGATTCGCCACAGCATAATCACAGGAGCCGAAGTCACCCAAAATAGCCGATGAAGAAGAGAAATAACTGCGGAACTCCAGCGATTCGTTACCCAGTGCTTTGTCCAATGCCAATGTTCCACGAATTTTGGGAGCAAGCACACGTTCAAAATCAGCTGCTGATTTATCCAGCACACTTACCCGACTTTCAATCCCGGCGGCGTGGATCAGTCCGTGAATAGTGCCAAATTTGCTTTTGACAGCCCGCACCGCTTCTTCGACTTGTTCCAGTACGGCAACATCAGCCTGAACATACATAGCCTGACTTCCCGCCTCGATCAATTCATCGAGCCTATGCTGCTTCACGGAATCCAGAGAAGATCGGCCCATCAACACCAGATTTACTCCCAGCGGAGCCCATGCTCTGGCAAAAGCGAGGCCAATTCCTCCCAATCCGCCCGTTATCAAATATGTCTTTCCTGGCAACACGTATTCTGTCCCCTGTTTGTAATGCTCGGCAGGCGGGATTGGTCTGATACGGCTTACTTTGCGCAGATCATTCTCATACCGCACGCTACACCGCTGGTTCGACCTTAATTCTTGCCACAGCCGTTCACTCCACCTTTTCCAGTTCACTTCGTTACTGGATGGTTTATCGCTGCTGATCACTTGTAATTTCGTATGGGGCATAACAAGCCCAAGTGAACGCTCAAAACCAATCCATGCATCTAGGTAACAACGTTCGATTCCTGTTCTATATTCCCCGGCGAGCAGAATTCGGCCAGGCTTGATCTTCTCTGCTGCCAATGCCTGAAGCAAAAGTAATATTGGCTTCGTGTCTTGCAGCAGTAGTGGCTCCTCTAGTGCCGACAAATGTAGTAGCGTATCCACATTCCCATATTGCTGGCTGATCTCCTGAAGCGCTTCCCTGTACTTCGCATGATGATCAAGATCCGTCTCTTTTTCCCACATTCCCGGATCGATGAAGACCAGCTGGATCTCAGGATTGTGATGTTTCATCAGTGAAATGAACCTCTCCTGATTCTCCTGACGGGAAAGTACACATAATATGGTCTGTGGGTTCTCTTCATGATAAAGTTCTGGCTCCGATTCTTCCCAGATTTCCTCAAAAGCCATTAGAAGGCTACCATCAGCGACCTCACGTTCTATCTCCTTTATTTCCATGTCCTCCGGCATATCTTTTGTCATCAAATTCTTTTGGACCTGTAATCCCGCCATGTGTGCAACTACCTGTTCTTTCTCATCACAGAAAGTAACATCCAGCCCGGAATCCAACTCCCTGATCCACATCCACAGCGGATGCTGCAAGTGATCTGCCGTAAACTCCATGGATTCCATAGAGAGCCAAGTATGTTTTTGTTCTTCACTCAGCACTTCATGTACACTCGACTCGCCGGCCTCTTTTGCTGGCATGGCCTTGTTAAGATAATCTGCTGCCTTTACTGATCTTGTCTCAAAGATGTTTGCTGCCAGTGATACAGCTTCAGTCAGTAACTTTGGAGTATATAACAAAGTCCGATCCTGAGCATTAATTTCAGCTGAAAGCTTTATTAACACTTCATTTTCGCCGGTATAACAACAAACAATGGATGATCCTTTAAGTTCTGAAGAAAGTTTTGCAGTCTCCAAATGTGTGCATCTTTCAGTGATGGACTGCATGTCCATAGGCGGACTCACGAATTCCTGTGATTCATATTCAATACGGCCCCTGCTCCACAACTCTTCATCACCGTCAGCTCGTTCACTGAATATTTCATAGATTAAAGATTGATCTGATTCTGGAATAATGGCCAAATGAACTTCCAGCGCCTGCTCTGTCACCACAACCGGATTGACCCATTGATGCTCGGTCAGCTTCATCCGGACCGGGGCCTGGTTCATCTCGCCCGCTCCCTTTAACGCATATTGCGCAGCAGCCCGGGCCATCTCCAAGTGGGCTGAATCTGGCAAACATTGGTAACCCGATTCCATAGGGTCATGTAACAACGGATCTTCCCGTGCAAAAACAGAGCTATAACGCTGTTCGCGCAGCGTTGACGTATTCCGGTGTACAAGCGGGTGGAGCTTTGCTGTCAGAAGCTGCTCGTTCAACCGGCTTGCTTCAGGTGATGACTGGGTCACCCAGTATTCTTCCTGGGCAAACGGATATGAAGGCAAATGAATGCGTTCAGGAACAGACTCACCGTACATATTCATCCAATCCAATGCGTAACCCTGACAGTATAAATCCGCCAGCACATGAAGAATGTCACGGTATGCCCCGGTTGCGATCGCTTGAGTTCCATGCTGAAGTTGATGCAAAAGCTCATGACCGTGTTCCCGAACAATGCGCTGTTCAGTGAACTCCCGGCCCACTGTCCCGCGAAACATCTTCCCGTTATTTTCTTTCGTACCGAACTGTTTCCAGACATGCACAGCATCCGTCCGGGACTGTACAACCACCGCACAACGGTGACGGAAATGCTGTCGTCCCTCCAGGAGCGTGTAACTGATTGCCGCCAGATCCGGCTCCTCTTCCCGTTCCAGCACGGCGATCATGTCCTCCACCTTGCGATGTAGTGCCTCTTCCGTTTTGGCGGACAGTGCCAGCAAATAATAAGGCGCTGTATTTCCAGCCATTTGTTTTTGCCCGTTGCCTTCATAACTTTCCACCACGACATGCACGTTGGTTCCACTCATGCCAAAAGCACTTACCGCGCCCAACCTGCCCTGCTCCGTTCGTGGCCAAGGCCGTTTGCTTTTGTTTACATAAAACGGCCCCTCCGACCACTGGATATATTCACTCTCTTCCTCACAGTGCAGACTTGCCGGGATCGTCTCATAACGCATCGCCTGTACCAGACTAATCAGGCTCACCACACCGGATGCAGCGAGGGTATGACCCAAATTCGTTTTTACCGACGTTAACGCACAGGAACCTGGCGCCATATTCCGTCCTTTATAGGCTTCCTGCAAAGCCTTGATTTCGACCGGGTCTCCGAGGCGTGTTCCCGTCCCGTGGGTCACAATGTACTGCATGTCCTCCGCCGGAATGCCATACCGGGCATATACCTCATTCATTAACGCCGTCTGTGCCACACCACTCGGCGCGGTGATTCCATTCGTTTTGCCATCATAGTTCATGCCACTGCCCCGAATGACCCCGTAGATCGAGTCTCCATCCGCCTCAGCCTGAGATAAGGTCTTTAATACAACAACCGCGATCGCTTCTCCCGGCACCATGCCATTAGCACGCTGGTCGAACGCATAACAGCGACCGTCCTCAGACAACATGCCTGCTTGGGACATCGCTTCGAACCCCTGCTCAGTGAGCAGCAGGCTTACTCCTGCCGCAAGAGCTGTGTCGCACTCTCCCGCCCGCAGGCTGGCACAAGCTTGATGAACAGCCGCCAGACCCGAAGAACAAGCCGTATTGATCGCCATATTCGGGCCATTCAGGTCCAACAGATACGCCAACCGGGCGGCCAGAATGGCATTGTGATTGGACGTAAGCGGTCCATCCAGGCCGACAAACTGCAAATATTCATTATTCTCCACTCCTACAAACATGCCGACCCGACCGGAGGAAAGTTGTTTTTTGCCATAAGCGGCATCCTCAAGCGCTCTCCAGGATTCTTGCAATAGCAATCGCTGACGTGGGTCCATGCTCTCGGCCTCGCGTGGAGAGATTTCGAAGAAGCGGGGATCAAACTCTCGTATCCCTGGCACAAGACCGCATTTCCAAGTAGCATCCTTTTTACTGCTGGTGAATCGATCCGAGGGAACGGTCTTAACAGCCGTTTGTCCATTTACGAGAATCGACCACATCTCATCTACATTGCGCGCTTCGGGAAATCGTCCGCTGATACCAATAATGGCAACAGGTTCATCGGCCGCTTGCATTCGTCGTGTATCTCCCAAACGCCAGTACTTGCCAGATGCTTGTCTCTGGGCGTTAGGCTTTCGGGCTTTGGAACGATGCTGTGCCACTTTGCTTTTTAACGGTGCGGCTTGCTCTGTATGTTTTTCTCCCGTTTGAATGTCGTGATCTGCATATTGATCCGTGATGGTCTGCTCGAATTCTCGCTCCAGATAATGAGCCAATTCATGAAGTGTGGTGTGATCGAAAAATATGGATGGTGCCAGGTCCATTCCAAAATGCTGATTAAGAACCGTTGCATATTCAGTCAGGCTAATGGAATCAAATCCATATTCGGCAAGATTTTCATTGCCATCAATCAGTTCCCTTGGAATTTTCAACGTTTGGCCTGCCAGTTCCTTTAACTCCCACCTTACACACTCAGACGTTGTTAGGCCCAAGAGCTCCGGTCTCCGGCGAGAAGCCATGGAAGCAGATGAAGCTTCTTTGGAGAGGATCACAGTTTCTTTCTCGGATTCACCGAATGAAGATTCAAGTACAAATGCACCTGCACTTGTAGTTGCAGCATTCGAATGTACCGCTATTCCGTCGTTTTCTGTCCCCTGCGACATGGCTGTAAAGCCTGCTTCTAATCCCTGAATCTTCAACACTGCGCGTCCTTCTGATGAATACAAACGAATGTCCAACACTTCAAGTCCTGACGCCCCATTCATTCGCTCTCTTCTGTCTACTCTCGCCCAAGAAATATTTGATGCGCCTACTGCATCAAGTCTTTGAAGGGATTGAATGTAAACAGGACGTGAAGCAGACATATCCAACTGCTGCTTTGCTTCATTTTCAATTTCTGTCCAGCCTAGCCCCCCATAAACGGCAAGGTGAATTGCATCTACTGGCAGTTTGTACACTGGTGGTATAGATAACACATCCGTTGCATCTTCAAACTTGATCAGAATATGGTCTTCCCCCACATATATACGTTCTACCGCATAAGGAGATGAGGACAAGGCTGACTTTGAAGCATGGTTCGCAAAAGCAGTGATTGACGAATCCAGCTCAGCGGTGTAGAGCATATCGATAGAATCAATTTCCAGAGCATCTGATCCTGTGAACTCTGAAGCCACCTTTTTGGCCATTCCGCTACTATATACGGGTTGAAATCCCCCTACATTTTCACCATATATGACGTATCCCACTGTTAAATGTGATTCGGATTGCAATGAGATGTGTAACGGAAGTGGCTGATCAGACACATAAATAGGGTTGTCCCATATCACATCCTGCAATTGGATCGATAATGCTGATTCTGCTGAATCATGATCATCAGGTATGGCCAAATCCAGAGCTGCATAGGCGATTTCCAGATGAAGCAAGTCGGGCAATAATTTTGTTGTTTGCTCTTTATTGATATCCATAAGCATAGGCGAGTCCATTGTAAAGAGTGAAGTGTACCGCTGCTCTTGAAGATCCGAAGTATTGCTATGCAAAAGTGGATGGAGCATGGCTGATCCGTTCGTACCAACCGCGCTGGACGATACCAACTCGGTTTTCTTTGGAGCCCAGTAGCGATTTCGTGCAAACGGATACGCCGGCAGACTGACTGGGCGCGGGTGCTGCTGTCTGTTGTCCCCGTATAGCTCCATCCACTGAATCACTGCCCCTCGTGTCCACGCGTCCAGTACATGCTCATAACGACCCTGGGACAGCCAGCGTTTCACATTCTCTTTCATGTCTTCCTCATCGGTTAACCAACCCGGATGCTCCTGCCCTTGCTTCACATGCCCCTGATAGTACAAGTTTCCTTTGCCTGCTGGTTCCGCCTGTCCCACCTGTTCCACATAGCTGTCCAGCTTGGCAAGCAGCTCCTCCATCGTTTGCGCCAGCACACCCAGCCGTACCTCCATTGCTTCACGTCCGGTTTGCAGTGTATAGGCGATCTCCCTCACTTTCCAGCTGCTCTGCCCGGTACGGAGTGCATCTCGCAGCTGACGGGCCTGCACGACCAGCCGTTCCTCGTTCTTCGCTGACAGCACGATCATCCCTGGCACTTCATTTTGCTCGTTTTGCTCATTCATCTTTTCACGCGTCAGGTCGGGTTCCCGGTATTCCTCCAAAATGAGATGAGCATTCGCTCCACCTGCACCAAACGAGGAAATCCCCGCCCGTCGCGGCACAATCTGACCGCCCACTCTCGGACGTTCCCAAACGTCTAACTCCCGCTGGACCGTGAATGGGGTTTGGCTAAAGTCAATATGCGGGTTGGTCTGCTGCACATGCAGGGACGGCGCCAGCTCTCCATGCTGTAATTGCAGCAGCACCTTGGTGACTCCCGCGATGCCTGCTGCGCTCTCTGCATGTCCGATATTGGATTTCGCTGAACCAATCGCACAGTAGGCCTCTTCCGACGGATCTTGCTGAAAAGCTTTACTCAGCCCCGCAATCTCGATGGGATCACCGAGCGACGTACCCGTGCCATGGGCTTCCACATAACTGATCGTCCGCGGGTCAACGCCCGCCTCACGCAAGGCCCGGCCGATGACGTCCGCCTGGGCGTTGGGATTCGGCACGGTATATCCGTTTGTTTTTCCACCGTGATTCAAGGCCGACCCTTTGATCACGCCGTAAATCCGGTCCCCGTCTGCAACGGCTCGTGCAAGCGGTTTTAACAGGACCGCGCCCACGCCTTCCCCCGGCACATACCCGTCGCCCCCTTCACCAAAGCTCTCACAGCGACCTTTGCTGGACAGGAATCGTCCTTGAGACAACATGATATATTTGTTCGGGTGGACCGACACATTCACCCCGCCCGCGACCGCAACCTGACACTCATTCTGTCTTAAACTCTGGCACGCCAGATGAATGGAAGTCAGCGAAGATGAACACATCGTATCCACCGCCAGACTCGGTCCGCGGAAATTACAGAAATACGACACCCGGTTGGCGATGGACGCCGGATTACCGGAGAGCGCAATTGAGGACTCGGCCCCGTACAGTTGGTATTCCTCGTACATCACACCCACGTACACACCCACGATGTCGGTAGCCAAACGCTCCCGCGTATACCCCGCATCCTCAATCGTCTCGTACACACACTGCATGAATAATCGTTCCTGCGGATCCATCATCTCAGCTTCCCGAGGAGAAATCTGGAAGAACAACGGATCGAATTCGTCCACACCGTCCAGAAATCCGCCCCAGCGTCCATAGGTCTTGCCCGGTGTGCCCGGCGTTGAATCATATACCTGCTCCTGGTCCCAGCGTTCAGATGGAATCTCGGTAATGCTGTCCGTTCCACTGCGCAGATTCTCCCAAAACTCATGGATGTTCCGCGCTCCCGGGTACCTTCCCGCCACACCAATAATGGCAATATCCTGCTTCTCCTCATCCTCTTGAACCCGATTGGATGATTCAATTGGATTCAAAGATTTCAATGAACCAACGTTCTTCGACTCTGGATTAGTAGCTTGTTGATTCTTTAACGTCCTCTTTTGGCGTAAAATGCCCTTGGATTTAACGTCCTCTATCCCCGGATTCTGTACAGCAACCGAAGCACGAGATATACCATCGGATTCCTCAGGAAGTTCTTCCCCTAAAATGAGTCGCAATGGTTCATGATGGTGCTCAAGAAAATATTCGCTCAGAGCCCGAAGGGTCTGATACTCGAAAAAAAGTGTTTTGGGCAAGAGGCCAAACTGTTCTTCCAAATTAGTGGTCATTTGCATAATAAGTAACGAATCTATCCCGTATCGATCCATTGCAGTATCTACGTCAATCCTTGATTCCGGAAGACCGATGACACGGGCTAAACGCTCTTGCAGAAATTGAACTGTTTTCACTCGTAAATCAGCATCATTCTTATGAACAAGGCCAAGGTTCTCTTCTTTTTTATGCAGGTCCATTCGCTCCTTCCCCATCAAGTGGATCTGACCGGTAACTTGCTGGACAGTTTGACTCATGTTCAAGTGTTCCAAGAGTGTCTCTGCAGAAATATCCCATCCATGCCGAGTTAGCAGTCTGCGGGAAAGTTCACTCCATTGCACCGGGTCCAAACCATATTCACTCCAGTCCATGTCCGGGTCCACGTCCTGCTCCCCTACGTTCAACAAAGCGGCCACTTCCAACGTGAGCACAGATACAGCTTCCTGTTGGGTCATGCCTCCCGCCAGAGGGACTCCAAGCTTGATGGATGACGATTCCGGCGAAGGCCCTTGCCCATCTGCGTCTGGTTCTGCGTCTGCCTTTACCGGCTCGATCGGTTGGCCCGACCCCGAATATCCCGGCTCCAGCAGGCTTCTTCGCAGCACCGACAGCTTGCCTTCCGCCACCAATACCTGGCTGCCTCCACTCGCCCAAGCCTGATACAACGCCTTTACTCCCGACGCGGTTCCCAGCGGTCTCAGTCCATGCTGTTTCCACAGACGCTGCTTCCCCTCTTCCTCCAGCTGCATTCCGCCTTCTTCCCACAACGGCCAGTTGATGGATAAGGTTCTCCCTTGACACTCCCCGCGTTTCATCCGCGCATTTCGGCTCACCGCATACGCATCCATATACCCATTCGCGGCGGCATAATCACCCTGCCCTGCATTCCCCGTCACCGCTGCACCCGAGGAGAACAGCAACAGCACATCCAGCGCTTCGGTCCCGATCGCTTCTTCCAGATTCCGTATGCCGACTACTTTCGGAGCCAGCACGGCCTGCCAGTCGGATTCCGTTTTGTATCGCATCAGACTGTCCCGGAT